>NZ_LMQJ01000064.1:0-319926 GCF_001424605.1 Bradyrhizobium sp. Leaf396 | reverse complement strand
GGCTCACGGAGAGCAATCCGCCCTGCCCCTGACCTCTCGTGCACGACGCTGCCGCGTCCACCGCAAGCCCGGCTCGCGAACATGACGACCACACGATCGCCCCTCAAGGACGAGCCGGGATGAGCCACACATACGCCGTTTCCGAATTTCGGTAAAGCGGAATCTTTTTGCGCGCGGATTGACAGAGGGCGACACAGGCACGCCGCGGCCCCGGTGGAGCGCCGGCGTATTCCGGGCAAGCTCAAGATGCCGGGCGAACCGCCCCGAACTGCGGTTCGCTCCCTACGGGCCAGGAAACGACCGCTCAGGCCGACATCGCACTCTTGCGGCTGAACGGATCGACCAGGCGGACGACCTCGCAGACCGCGACGAGGCCGGCAAGCCAGACCGCGCTGGTCAGCCCGAGGCGTGCCACGATGTCCGCCGTGAAGGCGGCCTCTCCACCCAGGAACGGCGTCGCGGCGAAGAGCGCAAGCTCGTAGGTCGCATAGGCCGCAAACAGCGCAATCGCGAGCATCAGGGCCGCACGGCCCTGCGGCAGTGTGCGCAGCACGGCCGACGCTGCCGCCGTGGACAACAGCGCCGCCGCGCCGATCACAAAGCCCCAGGCGATGCCGTTGCCATCGACCGGATAATGCAGCACGCCGAAGCCGATGGTCTGGTTCACGAGCCAGGCGCCGGTCACGACGAGAAGCGCCGGACGCAGCGGCAGCATCGCGGCCGCCAAGACGGCGAACGCTGCGAAGGGCGTCGCGCAGGCGAACGCCAAGCTTGCGAGCGCGCATGAAACCGTCAACAGCGCAAAGCCGAACATAGGCGCAAGACGCGGCGCCACCGGATGGAGGCGGAAACGGTCAGTGTCGGATGAGAAAATACTGAAAACCATGAGTGATCTCCTTCTTGTCCAATTCTAGATTGATTTGCGGGCACATGACAGCCCCGTGGGATCAAAACGTCGCACCGGCCTTGAGCAGGTAACTGCGACCGGGCAGCGGGTAGGCGTTGAAGCGTCCGTCCGTGAAGGTGCTTGCGATGGCGTAGTCGTAATAGAGCGCGTTCAACACATTGTTGACGCTGAACGACCAGAAGTAGCGCTCATATTGACCACTGACCTTGAGGTCGATCGTGCCATTGGCCGGAATTGGCTTCTGCGTTCCCGCCTGATCGTTGTCCATGCGGCGCTCGCTCCAGAAGCGTGCGGTGGCATCGAGCACCAGATAGTTCTGCCAGATGTTCCAGGTAACGCCTGCACTGGCGGTGTAACGCGAGACCAGCGGCACGTCGTTGCCCGCCCAGATGCCTTCGCGGAAGACAGCTCGTGTGTAGGCCATGCCGGAACGCAAAAGCAGGGCGTCGCTGATGCGATAGGAGATACTGGTCTCCGAGCCGTAACGGCGGGTCGGATCGAGATTGGTGTTATAGAACAGGACCGGATTGAAATGGATCTCGTTGGTGAGGTCCATCAGGTAGAGACTGCTCTGCATCTGCAAGCCACCCCCTCTGATGCGCAGCCCGCCCTCGATGTCCTGCGAGGTCTGGGTCTTGAGCTGGAACGTTTGCGGCAGCGGGTTGAAGAACGGATCGAATGAAGGACCCGACGATACCCGCTCGTCAACGTCAGGGGTGCGGAAGGCGCGCGCAGCGCGGCCAAACAGCGCGACGGTGTCGCTGACGCGATGCTCGGCACCGAGGTGCAGCGCATACTGAGTTTCATCGCTCCGCAGCGGAAGCGCGCCGATATCGGCATTGAACGGAGCCGCCGGGTCGAAATTGTCACGGGCCGTGAGATGGATGCTCTGCACCCGCGCGCCATAGGAGACGTCGGTTGTAGGCGTTACACCCAATGTGTGCTGGACATACCCGGCAACCGTGCGCTGTCTGAGATCGTAATTGTGCCAGGCAGCGAGACCCTGACCTGCCCCGCGGTTCTGCCGAAAGCTCGCATCGTAATAGTCGACTCCGGTCAACAGCTGCGACGGCATTCCGCCCAGCAGGCTCTTCACGCTGAGACGCGGCGTGATCGACCATGTCGCGAGTTCAGCATCGACATAGGTCGACGTGAATAAAGCTGGGACCGGCGTCGGGCTCGAGAAAAACGCGCTCTGCTGCTTCTTGTCACGCATGCCGCCGTCAACGATAAGATCGACGCCGTTCACCAGGGTCTTCGTGAATCCCGCCGTCGCGCCAAAGCCCTGCTGGTTGGCGTAGTTGAATGGCGTGCTGGTGCCTCGACGGTTCGTCGCGAGCTCGTCGAGGCCGATCGAAGGATCGACGAGGCGGCCACCCGGCAGCCGCAGCGCCTGATTGTCGCCGGTGACGGTCAGAAAGGCGGTCAGGCCAGGCGTCGTGTAGTTCAAATTGCCGACGCCGTTCTCCTGGACGTAACGATTGTTGTCTCGGTAGCCATCGGACCTGGCGGCATTGCCGTAGAACGAGGTCGACCAGGGACCAGAAGTGAGCGCGGTCGAGACGTTGCCAAGCCGGGTGTTGAACGAGCCGAAACCGGCCTCGATGCGCGCGGTCGCCGGTGGGCCGCCGACGCCGTTCTTGGTGACGATGTTGATGACACCGCCGACCGCATTGTCCCCGTAGAGCACCGCTCCGGAATTGCCGCGCGTGATCTCGATGCGCTCGATGGCATTGAGTGGGATGGTGGCGAGATCCACCTGCGCCATGTCGATATCATTCAGCCGCCGTCCGTTGACCAGCACCAGCGTATTCGCCGTAGCGAAGGAGCCGAAGCCGCGCAGGTCGACGCTGGTCTTGGCACCGATCGGGCCACCATAGAACGTTGTGATCTGGGCACCTGGCACTTGTGCCGCGATGATTTCGGCCAGATTCTGCGTGGGCGCGTGCGCGACGTCCGCGGCCGTGACGACGGTCGTGGCCGCGCCGACGATGCCGCCATCGTTGTCGGCCTCACTGCCCGGGCCGGCCGAGTTGGTCCCCGCCGGCGCCCCGGTCGGCGTCGCCCGGCGCCGCCCCCTATCGCCTTCGCCGGTTACCCTCGCACGCGTACGGTTCTGATCGTCAGAGTTGGTCACCTCGACCGGCGGCAGTTGCTCGGCGGCAAGCTGCTCGGCGTTGGCGATGGAGAGATTGAGCGAATGAAAGGAAAAGGCCGCAACGATGCCGGCGCAGCAGCGCCTGGCGGCAGTGACGAAACAGGACACAATTCTAGCCTCGGAAGACGTCAGTGGCACGTCACAGCGAACGAGGCTTTACGGCGGAGCGATCGATTGCTCCGGTGAAGCTGATGTCCGTACTCCCCGACCGACATCTTCGCGTGTGACCACGGCTGACGGCAGGTCTCCTGGCTCGCGGGTCGTCACCTCTGCATCGCCTTCCCAGGACCGAGATTCCCAGTGGCATAGGACGAGAGATTCACCGCTTACAGTTGCGGGGGCAGCCGTGGCGTTGAGAAGATCCCGGCGTTGGGAAGACCTCGCACCACATTCCCTTTTGATCTCCGAAAGGAGAACCGTCGGCAGCCAATCTACGGGGCGCAGAAGCCGGGAGTCAATCGATCGGCAGCTGCTACGCGACGATTGCTCGGCATCGACGATTCAGGTCCGCCCCCGTAAACGCTGGGCCCGGGCCCAGGCGACAGCGACGTCGCGTGGCGGATCATCGACGCGCTTGATGGGCATCAACTCGCCGGAGGCGGATACGATCGCTGTTTCCTCGCGCCGGCAGCGCGTGCAGACAAAGCGGACCTCGTTTGGAGACGCCGACCAACTCGACCGCTTGACGTTGGCCGCCATCGGCCAAGCATCGCAGTGCGAGCACGACACCAGAAATCGGCCGGGATCGAGCATACCCATTCCATTGAGCTCCGCGTCTGCCCGCCTCTATCAATGATTGATCCAGGTGAATCGTTCCGGTGCCTAGGCACCAGCCCCTGTGACCTCAGGCCGGAATCGCGAACTCGCGGCTCTCCAAACGGTTCAGCGCGCCCCTTTGAGGGTGCAGGAGGTCGTGCAGGTGACCGTGGTCCCGCGGTCGCACGCTCTGCAGGCATTGACGCACTGGCTCAAGTCGCGTGGATTGTAGCTGTAGTTTCGCATCGGACAGGCTGGCGTCGTCGAGCCGGTGATGTCCTGCTCCTGATCGCAGGCCACCGTCATGAGCGCGATAATGATCACGGCAACGAGGCGCATGGGGTTGCCCTGTCAAGCATGACAAATGACACTCACGAGACACGCTGCAATGCAACGAACCCCGGCCTTACCACCACGAGCCATCACCGGTCAGCGGCAGCTCGCTTGCCTTGAGGATGCGCGCCAAATGTTAAGAACGGATTGCTGCCGGCCTCAGGCCGCAGCCGTGGTGGCGATCGCCCGCCGGATGTCGAGCGCCAGCTGGCGATACTGCTCCCCGAGTTTCAGATAAAACTCGCGCTTGCTGCTGTCGGTCGCAAGCTTGGCGATCAGCTCGCATTCGGCGGTGAGCGTCTCGAACCGTTCCAGCCTGTCCGTAAGATGTGTCATCGGCGTATCCCCGTCAGACGCCTCAGGGGCAACAAACCTAATCCCGGGAAATAGGTCACAGCGAACATCGTTATCGGGTAGCATCAATTTTTTCGCGGCAGACTATTTCTGGTCCAGCCGCCAAGCGCCGTCCCAACCGGCATCGGGCGGATTGGCTGCGAACTGGGCGATGCGGCCGAGCATCGTGCGCGAGGGCCCGTCACCGGGGATCGCCTCGAGCGCCGCGTTGAAGGCCGCACGGGCGTCGTCGAAGCGCCGGGCACGATAGGCAGCGAGGCCTTCGGCATAGTGCGTGCGCAGACCCGCCTGCGCATCGGTGAGTGCGCCGGCCCTGCCCATCACTTCGAAGATCGCCTGGGGCGCGCTCTGGCCCGCCACCGCCAGACGGTCGATCTCGCGCAGTTCAAGGCGCGCGCCGATGGCATCCGCCGTGCCCTGCGCGATCAGGATGCGGGTGCCGTAGACTTTGTTGACGACCTCCAGCCGCGAAGCGAGGTTCACGGCGTCGCCCATGACGGTAAAACTCATCATGAGCTCGGAGCCGATGCTGCCGGTGAGAACCTCACCGGTGGCAATGCCGATGCGCAGGTCGCACAGTGCCGGCATGGCGCGGATGCCAAGCAAATCGGGCAATTGCTTTTGGAGCGCAGGCACCTGGTCGGCCATCTCGATCGCAGCAAGCGCGGCAAGCAGCGCCGCCTCATCCTCCTCGATGAAGGGCGGCCCCCAATACGCCATGATGGCGTCGCCGATATACTTGTCGATGACTCCGCGATTGCTCCTGATCGGGCCGGACATCACAGTGAAATAGTGATTCATTACCTTGACGAGGCCGCGCGGCGTCATGCCTTCGCTCATCGAGGTGAAGCCGCTCATGTCGCAGAACATGATGGTCATCACCCGGCGCTCGCCGTCGATCGCGACCTCCGGCCGGTCGATCAGGCCCTGCACCACCTTGGGGTCGATGTAGCGGCCGAACGTCTCGCGGATGCGCTCGTTGTGCCTGAGCTGCTCGATCATGCGGTTGAAGGCCGCGGCGAGCTCGCCGATCTCGTCCTGCGTGGAGACGGTGATGGGCTTGTCGAACCGGCCTGCCTCGACCTCGCGGGTGCCGGCCAGCAGCAGCCGCACCGGGCGAGTGATGCCGCTTGACACCAACAGCGCGAAGGCAAATCCGACGATCGCCGCGAGCAATGTCACGACACCCGAAACGATGATGGCCTGGTGCTGGCGGCCGATCACTTGTGACGTCGAGAAGAAGACCTGCGTCAGCATGTCGGCGCGGATCGTGTCGATCTTCCGGTTGAACTGATCGCGCAGCACGTCGATGTGCTCCAGCGTGCCGCGGGCCTCGGACATCTGCTTCGCCTCGACCTGCTTGATGAGCTTGGTATGGTCCTCGCTCAGGTCGCGGCGCAGCTCGCTGACGGCGGTCTCGATGCGGCTATCGATCCGCCCCAGTGCGGCGTTGTCGGAATACGTCCTGGGATCATCGATGATCGCGTTGATCAGTTTGCGCGCGGCCTCCGCCTCCTCCTCGATCTTGCGGTCCGACGCCTCGAAGTCGCGAAGGCGCGCCGCGTAGGCCTCCTCATCCGAGGGCGCCTCCATCCGGGTCATGACCATCCGCCGTAGCGCCAGCCCCCGCTCCAGCGAGCGGCTGTTGGCGCGCGCCAGATGGCTATAGGCCGGGATGTATCGATTGGTGAGCTCGTCCAGGAGGACGCCGACCTGGCTCGACATCGCCATCGACAGGATCGACGTGAACAGCATCAGGACGATCAATCCGAGGGCGATACCGACGATCTTGCGCCGGATCGACTGGTTGAAAATCGGCATAGGTGCGCAGGCAAAGGCTGAAGGAAGGAACGATGGAACTCCATACACCTGACTGGCCACTGGAACACGCGTAATCTGCGCCCTGCAGTCGCCCCAGGTCGGGTCTGCCGTCGAGGGAGTCCTCATCGTTAACAAAGGTTAAAGCGCGACCTTTTCGCCCTTGCGCAAGTTCCGCTTATCACAACCGCATTTTGCCGCATTGTTGCGACAGCGTGAGGAATGCGACACGATGATGTCGCGCCGTCCGGTGCTTTGATTCTCAAGCCGCATGCCATCGCGGACCTTGGTTTGTAGTGGTTTCGCAGGGGGACCATCCAATGAACCAGTGCCTACGCTCGCTCGCGTGCGTCGTTGCCGTGGCCGCGATGGCCTTCGTTCCCGCCGAGCTCTCGGCCAAGAGCAGCCACAAACCGTCCGCGCCGAAGAAGACGCATGAGGCCAAAGCCGGCAAGCACGGCCATGCCTCTGCCGGCAAGGCAAGGCGCGGCAAGCACTCCGAGGCGAAACGGAAGCCAAAGAAGACGGCCGACGAGCCCCCGGGCAAGCCGGTACTGCCGCCGCTGACCGGCGACCTCGCTGCACTGAAGGACGCCATCGATCTCGCGCGCAAGGGCAGGACCGATGACGCCAGCGCGGCGCGGGACCGTATCGCGGACCCTGCCGGACAGAAGCTCGCCGACTGGTTCATGCTGCGTCATTCCGACAGCACGGCGAGTTTCAAGCGCTACGCAGCCTTCCTCGCCGCCAATCCAGACTGGCCGAGCCGCACGCTTCTGCGCCGGCGCGCCGAGGCGCGGCTGTGGCAGGAGAAGAGCGACGCCGCCACCGTGCACAAATTCACGTTGGACCGGCCAATCAGCGCCAAGGGCAAGTTTGCGCTCGCTCGCGTACTGCTCGCCGGGGGCGAGACCGACAGGGCGGCGCGGCTCGTACGCGAGGCCTGGCGCGCTGAGGAATTGTCCGAGCGCAGCGAGGAGGATTCCTACGCGACGTTCCGCGACCTTCTGTCCGCCGACGATCACCGCGCGCGCATGGACAAGCGCCTCGGCGCCAAGGATTACGCAGGCGCGAGGCGCGCGGCCAAACGGCTCGGCGAGGACGCGCTCGCGATCGTGAAGGCCTGCGCCGCCGTCACCGGCAAAGCGAGCAAGGCCAAGGATTATCTCGAGGAGGTTCCGGCCGGCGAGCGGCACGATCTCGGCTACGTGCTGTGCCGAGCGCAATGGCATCTTCAGAACGACCGCATCGACGACGCGGCCGAGGTGATCCTCGCTGCCAAGCCCGACATGATGGCCGCGCAGGACACCGATGCCTGGTGGCGCGAGCGCCGCATGCTGGCGCGCAAGCTGCTCGACCAGGGCAAGGCCAGGACCGCCTACGAGGTGGTGCACACGGCCGCGGTGCCCGAAAAGGAAGTCTATCGCGTCGACTATCACTTCATGTGCGGCTGGATCGCACTACGCTATCTCCACGATCCCAAGACGGCGATGGCGCATTTTGCATCGATCGACGCCGGGTCGACCAATCCGATCGCGCTGTCGCGGGCACATTACTGGCGCGGCCGCGCGGCAGAAGCCATGGGGGCGATGGCAGATGCGCGCATGAGCTATCGGGCGGCGGCGCGCTATCACACCGCCTATTACGGCCAGCTCGCCCGCGCCAAGCTCGGCCTCGAAGGCATCGAATTGCGACCGCCCGCACCCCTGCTGGCCGCCGCCGATACACACGTCGCGGACGAGCGCGTGCGCGCCGCCGACATGCTCTACGCCCTCGGCGAGCGCGACATGGTGTTCTACTACGCTCGGGATTTCGCCAAGGAGAGCACCGACGTCGCGGCGCTCGAAGCACTCGGCGAGCTCGCCGGCCGGCACAACCATGCGCGCGTGATGCTCGAGGTCGGAAAGACGGCGCTGGCGCGCGGGCTCGCGCTCGATCATTATGCGTTCCCGACCATCGGCATTCCCGAGCACAAGCAGGTCGCGCCCGCGATCGAGACGAGCGTGATCTATTCGGTGGCGCGGACCGAAAGCTCTTTCGAGCAGCGAGACAAGTCGCACGCCAATGCGGTCGGGCTGATGCAGGTGACACCGGAAGCCGCGCGCGACACCGCAAAACGCTTCGGCCTTAAATACGACTGGGACAAGATGGTCTCCGATCCCGTCTACAACACGCAGATGGGCGCCGCCGAGCTCAGCGCGCTGCTCTCGGAATATCGCGGCAACCAGATCATGACCTTCGCCGGTTACAATGCCGGCCGCGGCCGCGTGCGCGAATGGGTGCAGAAGCGCGGCGATCCCCGGGACCCCAACGTCGATCCGGTCGACTGGGTCGAGCGCATCCCGCTGTCGGAAACGCGCAACTACGTCCAGCGCGTGATCGAGAACGTGCTGGTCTACCGCGCAAGGTTCGAGGGCAGCAGCATGGTCGCCGGCAAGAGCGACCAGCGGGTGGTGACCAAGGACGCGGCCGCGGCAACTCCGGTGGCATCTACGGACGCGGACTAGGTTGGGTTCATAGGGTGGATTGACCGAAGGCGTGATCCACCTCTTCCCCGGCGGCAAAGAAGGTGGAGAACTACGCTTGGCTGATCCACCCTACGCACCTGCGATCAGTCCACCTTGATGTTCGCGGCCTTGATCATCGGCCACCATTTGGCGATCTCGGCCTTCTGACGCATGCCTAGCGCTTCGGGCGTGAGTTGATCCTTCGGTGTCATCTCCAGGCCCTGGCTTTCGAGCTGCTTCCTCACGGCGGGATCGTTCAGCGCCTCGACGGCCGCGGCGTTGAGCTTGGCCACGATTTCCTTCGGCGTGCCCTTCGGAACCCACATCCCCGACCACAGCGTCATGTTGAAGCCCTTCAAGCCGGCCTCGTCCGCCGTCGGGATCTCCGGCGCCGATGCCAGGCGCTTGTCGTCGGTGATGGCGTAGGCACGAATGGTGCCGGCGCGGACCTGACCGATGGAGTTGGAGGTCTGGTCGACCATCAGGTCGATCTGTCCGGCGATGAGATCGTTCAGCGCCGGCGCGGTGCCGCGATACGGCACGTATTGCAGCTTGATGCCGGAAACGTTCTCGAGATAGACGCCGGCGATGTGGCTGCCGGAGCCGGCGCCGGCGGTGCCTGCGGTCGGGGGCGACGGCCGCGATTTCAACCACGCCAACAGCTCCTTCAGCGAGGTCGCGGGCACCGAATTCTTGGTGACCAGGATCATCGGATTGCTCGGCAGCAGCACCACGGGCTCGAGGTCGGCGACGAGATCGAACTTGAGCTTGTAGACGGCACCGTTGGCGACGTGGGTGCCGAGATGGCCGAAGGAAATGGTGTAGCCGTCCGGCGGCGACTGCACGGCGCGGCCGACGCCGATCGAGCCGCCTGCACCGGTGACGTTCTCGATCACCACGGGCTGGCCGAGCGGCACTCTCATGCGCTCGGCAAGCACCCGCGCCATGGCATCGGACGGCCCGCCGGCCGCGAAAGGCACGATGATGGTGATGGGACGGGTGGGATAGTCATCGGCGCGCGCGGCGCCGGTCACAACGAGAATAGCAATCAGCGCAGCCCAGACGGCCTTCGTCATTGTTCTCTCCCCAGCGAAATCTTTGTTTTTGGCCCTCTGCCCGCGTACGGGAAGAGGGATCATTCGTAGCCTATCGCGCCGCTAGAACTGCGCGTAATCGATCGGCTTGTGGCGGTCGAGCGCGCGGGTGACCGGCGGCAGCGGGTACTTCAGGCCAGTCGCGCAGTTGAACAGCATCACGCGGTCACCCTTCGAGACGCGGCCGTCGGCGAGGCTCTGCTTGTAGGCGGCGTAGGTCGCGGCGCCCTCAGGGCACAACAACAGCCCCTCCTCACGCGCAACCTCGTTCAGCGCAGAGGAGATCTTGTCATCGTCGACGGCGATCGCGAAGCCCTTGCTTTCGCGCACAGCACGCAAGATCAGGAAATCGCCGATTGCCTGCGGCACGCGGATACCCGACGCAATGGTCTGGGCGTCTTCCCATCGTGTGGCGTGCTCCGTGCCAGCCTCGTAAGCGCGCACCATCGGCGCGCAGCCGGAGGCCTGCACCGCAACCATGCGCGGGCGCTTGCTTCCGATGAAGCCGATCTTCTCGAGCTCGTCGAACGCCTTCCACATGCCGATCAGGCCGGTACCGCCGCCGGTCGGATAGAAGATCACGTCAGGCACGTCCCAGCCGAGCTGCTCGGCGAGCTCGAGACCCATCGTCTTCTTCCCTTCGATGCGGTACGGCTCCTTCAGCGTCGAGGTGTCGAACCAGCCGACCTTTGCCTTGCCCTCGCCAACGATCTTGCCGCAATCGTCGATATAGCCGTTGACGCGGTAGACGGTCGCGCCCTGCAGCTCGATCTCGCTGACGTTCACTTCCGGCGTGTCGGCCGGACAGAAGATCGTTGTCTTGATGCCGCAGTTCGTCGCATAGGCCGCCAGCGCCGCGCCGGCATTACCGTTGGTCGGCATCGCCATGTGCTTGATGCCGAGCGCCTTGCCCATCGACACCGCCATGACGAGGCCGCGTGCCTTGAATGAGCCGGTCGGCAGCCGCCCCTCGTCCTTGACGATGATCTCGCCGCCGCCCAGCTTTGCGCCGAGCTTCGGCAGCCGGATCAGCGGTGTGGTCACCTCGCCGAGCGAGACGATGTCCCTGCATTTGCGCACCGGCAGCAGCTCACGGTAGCGCCACATGTCGCCGGGACGCTGGCTGAGCGCATCCTTGGTCAGCGCCTGCTTCACGCCGGCGAGGTCGTAGCGCACGAGCAGCGGCTTGCCGGCCTTGGAGAGGTTGTGGACCTGGTCGGCGGCGTAGTGATCGCCTTCCATCGCGCATTCGAGATGGGTGACGAAGGTCGGGCGTTCGATGGTCAGGTTGTCGTTGTCTTTCATCCGTGGGCTCTTTCTTCTTGCTTATTGAAGCAGCTATTTCCTCTCGTCATTGCAAGGAGCTCTTGCGACGAAGCAATTGCTTCGCTTCGCTCGCAATGACGACGGCGGGCGGCGTGCTCGCCGTCAAACATTCAACACCCTTCCATACGCATCCAGCACGGCTTCCTTCATCATCTCCGAGAGCGTCGGATGCGGGAACACCGTGTGCATCAGCTCTTCTTCCGTCGTCTCCAGATTCATGGCGACGACGTAACCCTGGATCAGCTCGGTGACCTCGGCGCCGACCATGTGGGCGCCGAGCAGCTGGCCGGTCTTCTTGTCGAAGATGACCTTGACCAGGCCCTGGTCCTCGCCGAGCGCGATGGCCTTGCCGTTGCCGACGAAGGGAAAGCGGCCGACGCGGGTCTCGCGGCCGCTCTCCTTGGCCTTGGCTTCGGTGAGGCCCACCGATGCGACCTGTGGATGGCAGTAGGTGCAGCCCGGGATCATGTTCTTGTCCATGGGATGCGGGTTGAGGCCCTTGATGGCCTCGACACAGATCACGCCTTCATGTTCGGCCTTGTGCGCGAGCATCGGGGGGCCCGCGACGTCGCCAATGGCATAGATGCCGGGGACGTTGGTCCTGCCGTGGCCGTCGATCACGATGATGCCGCGGTCGGTCTTCACGCCGAGCTTTTCGAGACCGAGGTTCTCGATGTTCCCGGCGACGCCGACCGCCGAGATCACTCGCTCGAACTCGGAGGTAACGGGCTTGCCCTTGCCGTCATCGATGGTGGCGACGACGCTATCGGCCTTCTTCTCCAGCTTGGTCACTTTGGTCGAGGTCATGATCTTGATGCCCTGCTTCTCGAGCCGCTTGCGCGCAAGACCTGCGATCTCGGCATCCTCAACGGGCAGGATCTGCGGCAGCACCTCGACCACAGTGACGTCAGAGCCCATGGTATGGAAGAACGAGGCGAACTCGATGCCGATCGCGCCGGAGCCGACCACCAGCAGCGACTTCGGCATGCGCTCCGGCACCATCGCCTCGAAATAGGTCCAGATCAGCTTCTTGTCGGGCTCAAGCCCGGGCAGCACGCGCGGCCGCGCACCTGTCGCGACGATGATGTGCTTGGCCTGATAGGCACCCTCGCCCAACGCGCCCTTCGGCCCCTCGACGTCGGACTTCTTCACGGTGATCTTGCCCGGCGCGTCGATCATGGCGGCGCCCCAGATTACGCTCACCTTGTTCTTCTTCATCAGGAAGCCGACGCCCTCATTGAGGCGCTTGGAGACGCCGCGCGAGCGCTGCACCACCGCCTTCGGATCGAACGAGACCTTTTCCGCCGAGAGGCCGTAATCCCCGGCATGCTGCATGTAGTGGTAGATCTCCGCCGAACGCAGCAGCGCCTTGGTCGGGATGCAGCCCCAGTTCAGGCAGATGCCGCCCAGATAGGATTTTTCGACGATTGCGGTCTTGAGGCCGAGCTGCGCGGCACGGATCGCAGCAACGTAGCCGCCGGGACCTGAGCCGATGATGATGACGTCGAAGGATGTATCGGCCATGGCGGCTCCCGTTCAACTCAAGAGGCGCCGCGGGCGCGGCGCTTGACGACAACAAACCTGACCAGCCATTCGATGGTCCCAATAAGGACAAGAATGGCCAGCGCGCTCAACACGATGGGTTGAGCGATGTTCCGCGACAGCTGCTCTCCCGACAGGAAGGCGGACTGAAGAAAATCGAGCCCGACCGGGTTGAGCGCGACGCCAGCGCCGAGCAGCAGCGATATCCATGGCCAGCGCGTCCGGGCATGCAAGATCACCCCCTCTGCCGCCGCGTCAGACCATCATCATGACGGGATTTTCGATCAGCTGCTTGAATGCGCCGATCAGCTCGGCGCCGAGGGCGCCGTCGATGGCGCGGTGATCGCAGGACAAGGTCACGCTCATCATGTGCGCGATCTCGATCTTGCCGCCGCGCACCACGGGGCGCTCCTCGCTGGTGCCGACGGCAAGGATCGTCGCATGCGGCGGATTGATCACGGCCGTGAAGTGATTGATGCCGTACATGCCGAGATTGGAGACGGCCGTTGTGCCACCCTGGTATTCCTCGGGCTTCAACTTGCGGGAACGTGCGCGCGCGGCGAAATCCTTCATCTCGTTGGAGATGGTCGAGAGCGTCTTGGTCTCCGCCTTGCGGATGATCGGAGTGATCAGGCCGCCCGGCATCGCCACGGCAACACCGACGTCGGAATGGTGGTGCTTGACCATGCCGCTTTCGGTCCAGCTGACGTTGCAGTTCGGGATCTTCTGCAGCGCGACCGCCATCGCCTTGATGACGAAGTCGTTGACGGAGATCTTGTAGAGCGGCTTCTTCTCCTTGTCCTTCGGCGCGGCGGCGTTGATCTCCTCGCGCGCGGCGAGCAGCTTGCCGATGTCGCAGTCGATGGTGAGATAGAAGTGCGGGACGTTCTGGATCGATGCGGTCAGGCGCTGCGCAATCGTGCGGCGCATGCCGTCATGCGGGATGATGTCGTAGGAGCCGGGCTCGAACAGCGACAGGATCTGCTTGTCCGACATGGTCGGCGCGATCGAGGGCGCGCCTGACGGCGCTGCAGCCGGTGCTTTCAGGCCCTTGCCGGACTTGGCCTGCTCGACGTCGCGGGCGACGACGCGGCCGTGTGGACCAGAACCGGCGATCATCGCAACATCGATGCCTGCTTCCTTCGCAAGGCGTCGCGCCAGGGGCGACGAGAACACGCGACCGCCGTGGCCATTGGCCTGTGCGGCCGGAGCCGCAGCCTGCGGCGCAGCTGTCGCGGCGCTCGGAGCCGCCCTGGGCGCCGCCGGCGCAGGAGCAGGCGCAGCAGCAGGAGGCACAGCGGGCTTGTCTGCCGTCTTTTCAGCAGCTTTCGGGGGCGCGGCCGACGCGCTGGGCTTGGCGCTACCCGCAGCCTTCACGTCCTCGCCTTCGCCCGCGAGCACGGCAATCACATCGTTGACCGGAACATCCTGCGTTCCCTCGGGCACCAGGATCTTCGCAATGGTGCCCTCGTCGATGGCCTCGACCTCCATGGTCGCCTTATCGGTCTCGATCTCGGCGATGACGTCGCCGGATTTGACCTTGTCGCCTTCCTTCTTCAGCCACTTGGCGAGGTTGCCCTTCTCCATCGTCGGCGACAGAGCGGGCATCAGGATGTTGATGGGCATGCTGACCTCACGAAGAACTTCTCAAAACGTCGCCTCCGACAGCGAAGACGACCAGACCAGGTTTAGTTGCCGATGTCGCCCTGCCACAGGCGCTCATTGGCAGCGATGGAACGCCAATTCTTCATCATGGTGATGGAGCGGTCATCGGCGAGGTCGATCCAGGGGATCCCGAACTTGTCGAGGATGTCCTTGGATCCCTCGAAGGTGACGGATTCCCCGATCACGACCAGCCTGACCTTGAACAGCGCGAGCGCGCCGGCGCACATCGAGCATGGCGACAGCGTGGTGTACATGACGGTGTCGTGGAACGAGATCGCGCCCGCTTCGCGCAGGCAGCTCATCTCGCCGTGCAGAATGGGATTGTTCTCCTGCACGCGATTGTTGTGGCCGCGCGCGATGATCTTGTTGTCGCGCGTCAGCACGGCACCGATCGGCAGACCGCCCTGCGCGATCGAAGCTTCCGCCTCGCGGATCGCTTCCAGCATGAAATCGTAGTGATAGGATTCGATAGCCATTCGTCAGTGCCCCTTGCCGCGCGGCGTCGTCGTGCCCGTGTCGGTGGGACGCTCGATCTCGGCCTGGAACATCTCGAGGATCCGGTTCAGCGCGTCCTCCTCGGTATATTCGCTCTCGCGCGCATAGGCGCGCGCGGCGTGACGGGCGAGATCGACCAGCAGGAGGCCCCACATGTCGGGCTCCTCGAAGGCGCGCTGGAACGCCATCGACAGCCCGCCGTCCAGCACGAACACGCGCAGGATCTCGACCGCGTCGTCGCGGGTCATGACATCGGGCGGCAGTGGCTGCTCCTTCGGGCCCGCCATGGTCTACCTGTAACAGACGGCTTTGGCGGCCTCGACGACTTCCGCCGCCGAGGGCAGAGCAAGCTTCTCCAGGTTTGCGGCATAGGGCATGGGCACGTCCTTGCCGGAGACGCGGGTCACCGGCGCGTCCAGGTAATCGAAGGCGTTCTCCATGATGCGCGCGGCGATCTCGGCGCCGACGCCACTCTGGGCCCAGCCTTCTTCCACCGTGACCGCGCGACCGGTCTTCTTGACGGAGTTGATGATGGTCTCGGTGTCCATCGGCCGCAGCGTGCGCAAATCGATCACCTCGGCCTCGATGCCGTCCTTGGCGAGCTCATCGGCGGCCTTGAGCGCATAGGTCATGCCATTCGACCAGGAAATAATGGTGACGTGGCTGCCCGACCGCACGATGCGCGCCTTGCCGATCGGGATGATGAAATCATCCAGCTTGGGCACTTCGCCGGTGTGACCGTAGAGCACCTCGTTCTCGAGGAAGATCACCGGATTGGGATCGCGGATCGCGGCCTTGAGCAGACCCTTGGCGTCGGCGGCCGAATACGGCGCGACGACCTTGAGGCCCGGAACGTGCGAGTACCAGGCCGAGTAATCCTGGCTGTGCTGGGCGGCGACGCGCGCAGCCGCACCGTTGGGACCGCGGAACACGATCGAGCAGCCCATCTGGCCGCCGGACATATAGAGCGTCTTGGCCGCCGAGTTGATGATCTGGTCGATCGCCTGCATGGCGAAGTTGAAGGTCATGAACTCGACGATCGGCTTCAGGCCGGCCATCGCGGCACCGACGCCGACGCCTGCAAAGCCGTGCTCGGTAATCGGAGTGTCGATCACGCGCTTGGCGCCGAACTCCTGGAGCAAGCCCTGCGTCACCTTGTAGGCGCCCTGATATTCGGCCACCTCTTCGCCCATCACGAAGACGTCGGCGTCCCGGCGCATCTCCTCGGCCATGGCGTCACGCAAGGCTTCGCGGATGGTCTGCGTCACCATCTCGGTGCCGGCAGGCACCTCCGGATCGGGCTCGGCGACGGCCTGCTGCGGCACGCCGGTCGGCGCCTTCGACTGCGGCATCTCCGGCTTGGCAGCAGCCGGCGGCGCGGACTCGGCGGCCTTCTCCTGCTTGGCGGGCGCAGGCGCCTTGGCAAGATCAGCCGCGCTTTCGCCGTCGGCCAGGATGGTGGCGATCGGCGTGTTGACGGCGACGTCGGCGGTGCCCTCAGGGATCAGGATCTTGCCGAGCGTGCCCTCATCGGTCGCCTCGACTTCCATCGTCGCCTTGTCCGTTTCGATCTCGGCGATCACATCGCCCGACTTGATCGTCTCGCCCTCTTTCTTCAGCCACTTGGCGAGGTTGCCCTTCTCCATCGTGGGCGACAGCGCGGGCATCAGCACTTGAATTGGCATATCGACTCCAAAGGAAAGCTTGCGCGCGTTCAGCGGTAAACGTCGGTCCAGAGCTCGGCTGCATCCGGCTCGGGATCATGCTGGGCGAAATCGGCGGCGGCGTTGACGACGTCACGCACCTCGGCGTCGATCGCCTTGAGATCCTGCTCGCTGACCTTCGCTGCGAGGAGGCGATTGCGCACCTGCTCGATCGGGTCCTGATCGTGGCGGACCTTCTCGACCTCCTCGCGCGTGCGATATTTTGCGGGGTCGGACATCGAGTGACCGCGATAGCGGTAGGTTTGCATCTCCAGGATGAACGGGCCCTTGCCCGCGCGGCACCAGGCCGCAGCCTCCTCGCCCGCCGCCTTGACGGCGCGCACGTCCATGCCGTCGATTTGCTTGCCGGGGATGTTGAAGGACACGCCGCGCTTGGAAAAATCCTGCTGCGCCGAGGCGCGCGAGACGGAGGTGCCCATGGCGTAGCGGTTGTTCTCGATGACGTAGATCACCGGCAGCTTCCAGAGCTCCGCCATGTTGAAGCTCTCATAGACCTGGCCCTGGTTGGCCGCGCCGTCGCCGAAATAGGTGACGCTGATATTGTCGTTGCCGCGATAGTGATTGGCGAAGGCAAGCCCGGTGCCGAGCGAGACCTGGGCGCCGACGATGCCGTGGCCGCCGTAGAAATGCTTCTCCTTGCTGAACATGTGCATGGAGCCGCCCTTGCCCTTGGAATAGCCGCCGCGGCGGCCCGTGAGCTCGGCCATGACGCCGTTGGCGTCCATGCCGGTGGCAAGCATGTGACCGTGATCGCGATAGCCGGTGATGACCTGATCGCCCTGTTTCAGGGCCATCTGCATGCCGACCACCACGGCCTCCTGGCCGATATAGAGATGGCAGAAGCCGCCGATCGCGCCCATGCCGTAGAGCTGCCCGGCCTTTTCCTCGAACCGCCGGATCAGGAGCATGTCGCGGAACGCCTTGAGCTCCTGCTCCCTGGTGAATTCCGGAGGCGAACCGCCGTCAGTCTTGTCCTGTGGAGTGCTTGCGGCGGCTTTCTTGGGTGCGGCCATAGGAATTCCGGGTCAGAGAAAACTTTCGCCCTCTCTAACCCAAGTCAACCGCGTGCGGAAGCACCGCGGCGGCATGCCACGCCTTTCATTATGCCGCACTGCAACCTGATCGAAATATTGCAAAATCTTTGGCGCGGATCGGGCAACAAATCTATGCAAGCGATCGCGCGCGAATCGTGAGCGGATCAACAACGATTGGCCACATGGCCGCGTTTCAGAGAACGGCGCCGGAACGGCGCCGCCCTCTCGAACTATTCGTTCAGAAGAAGCCGAGCTTCTTCGGGCTGTAGCTGACCAGGAGGTTCTTGGTCTGTTGATAGTGATCGAGCATCATCTTGTGGGTCTCGCGGCCGACGCCCGACTGCTTGTATCCGCCGAACGCCGCATGCGCGGGATAGGCATGATAGCAGTTGGTCCAGACACGGCCGGCCTGGATCTCCCGGCCGAAACGGTAGCAGCGATTGGCATCGCGGCTCCAGACACCGGCACCTAAGCCGTAGAGCGTATCGTTGGCGATCGCGAGCGCTTCCTCGTCAGACTTGAAGGTCGTGACCGAGACGACCGGGCCAAAAATCTCCTCCTGGAAAATCCGCATCTTGTTGTGCCCCTCGAACACGGTCGGCTGGATATAGAAGCCGCCGGCGAGATCACCCGTCAGTTCGGCACGTTGACCACCGGCGAGCACCTTGGCGCCTTCCTGCCTGCCGATGTCGATGTAGGAGAGGATCTTGGACAGCTGCTCGCCAGAGGCCTGGGCGCCGATCATGGTCGTGGGATCGCGGGGATCGCCCTGCTTGATCGCGGCGACCCGCTTCAACGCCCGCTCCATGAAGCGGTCATAGATGTCCGCGTGGACAAGCGCGCGGCTCGGACAGGTGCAGACCTCGCCCTGGTTCAGCGCGAACATCACAAATCCTTCGATCGCCTTGTCGAAGAAGTCGTCGTCTTCGGCGATGACGTCCTTGAAGAAGATGTTCGGCGACTTGCCGCCGAGCTCCAGCGTGACCGGAATGAGGTTCTGGCTGGCGTACTGCATGATCAGCCGGCCGGTCGTGGTCTCGCCGGTGAAGGCGATCTTGGCGATGCGCGGGCTCGACGCCAGCGGCTTGCCCGCTTCCAGGCCAAAGCCGTTGACGATGTTGAGGACGCCCGGCGGCAGGATGTCGGCGATGATCTCGGCCCAGACCATGATCGAGGCCGGGGTCTGCTCGGCAGGTTTGAGCACGACACAATTGCCGGCAGCGAGCGCCGGGGCGAGCTTCCAGCAGGCCATCAGCAGCGGGAAGTTCCAGGGGATGATCTGGCCGACAACGCCGAGCGGCTCGTGGAAATGATAGGCGATGGTGTCGTGGTCGATCTCGCTGATCGAGCCTTCCTGGGCGCGGACGACGCCGGCGAAGTAACGGAAGTGATCGATCGCGAGCGGGAGGTCGGCGGCGCGGGTCTCGCGGATCGGCTTGCCGTTGTCCCAGGTCTCGGCAATCGCAAGGCGCTCGAGATTGTCTTCCATGCGGTCGGCGATCCGATTCAGGATCGCGGCGCGCTCGGCGACGCTGGTACGGCCCCACCCCACCTTGGCGGCATGCGCCGCATCGAGCGCCGCCTCCACATCCTGCGCGTCGGACCGAGCGATCTTGCAGACGATCTGACCGGTCACAGGCGAAGCATTGTCGAAATATTTGCCGGAGGTCGGCGCCACGAACTTGCCGCCGATGAAATTGTCGTACCGTTCGGCAAAGGGAACCTTGGTGACGCTGAGGAATTCCACCTTGTTCATTGATCACTCCCGATGTTTGCTGTTTGCGCAATTCGTCGCGTTGGCGCGACTTGCGCGGACGATGTCGCGGGAGGTGTTTCCTGTCAGCCCGTGGGAAAGCGATGGCGCGGCCGACCTGTCGCAGTTCTGCGACAGTCGCGGGCGAGGCAGTGCGGGATTGCGTGCACGCAGCTTCCACACCGTCGTCGTTGCGAGTGCGCAAATTGCGCGGCTCAATGCGCGTTCAACCCGAACCGCTTGAGCTTCCGGTGCAGCGTGGCTCGGCTGATGCCGAGGGCCTTGGCGGCTGCCGAGACATTGCCGCCGGCGCGGAGCAATGCCCGCTGCAACACCGCGCGCTGACCGCCGGCGAGATGATCGCTCGCGGAATCGTCGCCGAGAAGGTCGGCGGCCGGCACCGGCTGCAATGCCCGGCCGAGCGCCAATCCGAGCGCCACCCGGGCAGAGCGGGTCGCGCCGATCACGAGATCGTCCGCATCGACGGCGATGAGACCGCTGCAACTCCCGTCGGCAGCTTGCGTCAGCACGATGCGGGCATGGGCGAAGGCCTTTCGAAACAGGTCGGCCTCGATACGCTTGGCCGCCTCGCCCGTCGCAAGCGCTATCAGGCCGGCAAAGGCGTCGGTGCGATCTGCGCGGCAGGAGGATACGTCGAGCACGCCCGCAAGCGCCGCATCGTGGTCGTAGATCGGAACAGCGGTGCAGCTCAAAAGTGTGTTGCGGGCAAAGAAATGCTGATCGCGATCGATGGTCAGCGGACGCTGCTCGACGAGGCAGGTACCGATGCCGTTGGTGCCCTCGTGCTCCTCGCTCCAGAGCGCACCGGTCCAGAGGCCCCAGGACTGAAAGGTCGCGTCGTCCGCCACCATGCCGCGGCGATCGACCGGCACGCCCTCCCGGTCGGCGAGCAACACGCAGCACCCCGCGGCGCCGACGGCCTGATAAAGCCGGTCCATTGCGCCTTGCGCCGCGGCCAGAAGAGGCGCGATGCGCTCGCGCGCCTCGCGCAGTTCGGCTTCGGTCAGCCGCATCGGTGCGGTGCGGCCGCCGGGATCGAGACGATGCAATCTGGAGGAACGGCGCCAGGACGCCACGAGCGCGGAACGAGCCGCCTGGCCTGACGCGATGGCGGCCTCGATACGGGCCGCGTGATGCCGGGGCGTTGACCCATTCATCACTGTTCCTCCGGATGAAAGCCTAGAGCGTGCCGGCGCGGCCTGTTTGATCTGCGTCAACTTGGAGCACCGCGACAAAGCCATGGGGCCGTTGCGGCGCTGCCGTCAAGACAGTCACCCGGTTCCCGGCTTACGACTTTCGCCGGAACTCAGACAGGTACATCGGATTTCGGCAGCAGCTTTCGAAGAGCTGCGAATGGCTAATTCGCCGGGATGATCCGAACGAGATCGCGCGGATTGACATAATCGAGCTGGTAGCGCGCCCGCTCATCCAGCATGTCGGGGTCGATCTTCTCGGACCGCAGCAGCGATACCCGATGTTCACTCCTGGCGCGCTCACGCTTGAGCTGGGCCAATTCGCTGGTCAGCGCGATGATCTCCTGATCGAGCTCCTGGCGGGCGTTGAGGCCGTATTTGCCGGTATAGGCATTGACGCCGAAATAGCCGACGATGGCCGCCGCCATCGCATAGAGGGCAAGTCCGGTCAGGATCGATTTCAGGCGGGCGCGCGAGACCATCCCGGGAAGATGGGACAGGTTGGTTAAGAGAGCGCTAATTGCAAGCGGCTCCCCGCCCCACCAGACCCTCATGGTGAGGAGGCGCGAAGCGCCGTCTCGAACCATGCAGGCCCGACTGTCCCCGCGGCCATCCTTCGAGACGACCGCTTCGCGGTCTCCTCAGGACGAGGACCTGGGGTGTGGCCGCGGGGTTATCTGGCCTCAGCCTTGGTGCTTCGCCACGTGCGCAGCGAACGCGTCGATGTACTGCTGCAGCACCGCCTTGAGCGAGTCCTTGGTCAGGTTGCCGTCTGCGTCGAAAGCGTCGCCGACTCCGCTGAGGTAGATTTCCGGCTGCTGGAGGACGGGACCGGAAATGCCCGGCAGCACGTTCTGCAGATGCTTGGCCGCGCTGACGCCGCCGAGCAGCCCAGGCGAGTTGGAGATGATGCCGACCGGTTTGCCGAGGAGCGAGCTCTTACCATACGGCCGCGATGCGACATCGATGGCATTCTTGAGGACGCCCGGGATCGAGCGGTTGTATTCGGGCGTGACGAACAGGATGCCGTTCGACGCCTGGAGCTTTTCGCGGAAGGCGACCCAGTCCGCGGGCGGCGTGCCCTCGAGATCCTGGTTGAAGAACGAGATGCCCGCCGGCGTGATCACCTCGAGCCTGAGCGAGCCAGGCGCGAGCTTGGCGAGCGCATTGGCGATCTTGAGCGAGAAGCTCTCCTTGCGCAGGCTGCCGGCGATGGTGACGATGTTGTAGGCCATTGGGTGTCCTTGAAGGCTTGAGCGAAAGTGCCGGGTGGGGACTTAAGCGAACCGGACCGATGGATGCAAGTGCATGAACCGGTCCGATTTGGAAACGCTACGTTTCGCGAAAGTCGCCTGTCATGGGAGGCCGACATTGATCCTCTCAAAACAATCAGGCCGCCAAGTGGCGGCCTGATGTCACGGCAACCCTGCAGCTCCGGCTCAGATCGTCGGATTCCACGCTGACGGGATCAAGCGATACTTGGCGCCGTCTTTCGCGACGTGACCGATCGAAGGGAAAGTGAAGTGGAAGCCGATCACGGTCGCCTTCTCCGCGGCCGCCATATCGTAGAACTTGTGGCGCATCGCCTGCGCCATCGCGGCATCCATGTCGAACATCACGTGCCAGTCCGGATTGCGCAGGAAGAACTCCGGAATGTTGGTGACGTCGGACTGGATCAGTACCTTGGCATCGCCAGAAGCAACCGCGAACGAGGTGTGGCCGGGCGTATGGCCCGGCGTGGCGATCGAGGTGATGCCCGGCGCGACCTCCTTGCCCCAGTCGTACCTCGTGACCTTGGACTCGAGACCGGCGAAGGTCTTCTTCACGTTGGCAAAGTTGTTCTTCAACGCGGGGTTGGACTCGGCCTTGGCGGCGTTGTCCTCGCTGGTCCAGAACTCCCACTCCTTGCCAGGCACCATGATCTCCGCATTCGGAAAGGCCAGCGCGCCATCGGCCAGGCGAATCCCGTTGATGTGGTCGCCGTGCATGTGCGACAGCAGCACAACGTCGACGTTCTTGGGGTCGACGCCGGCAGCCTGAAGGTTTTGCAGCGTGCGACCGACCGCGCCTTTGCTCGCTTCGAAATTCGCGATGCCGTTGCCGGTATCGATCAGCACAAGCTTGGAGCCGGTGTTGATGAGCTGCGGATTGAACGGCACCGTGACCATGCCCTTTGGCATGTAGGCCGCCTCACCCGCCGCCAGCGCCTCTTCCTTCGAAATGTTGGCGACGAACTTGTCCGGCATCGGGAAGGTTCGCGCGCCATCGTTGATCGAAGTGCACTCGAAGCTGCCGACCTTGTAGCGATAGAAGCCGGGCGCCTGCGTCCCCACCTGCGGCGCTGCGGCATTCGCGGCGATGGGCCGGAGCCCGGTAGCGGCAGCTGCGCCCATGGCGGCAGCGCCTGCGAGCAGGTGACGTCGATTGAGATCGATCATGAAAATGTCCCTTCTGAGCGTCCAGCGGCTGTTCCGCTTCAAATGGCGGCGGAATAATCGCCCGCTTCGCTCAGAAGGCAAGACCTTCCCTTGGTGACGTGCCGTCGCACGCCACGATTATTTATTTGGGTTGATGAGGAATTTTTCGCCGGTGGCGCGTTTGGCGTACACCGCGATGTTGGCGAGATCGAGCGCCTCGGGGAGCGAGACCACCTTGGTGTAGTGGCTGGCGAAGGTCGTCTTGAGCTCGGACGCCACGCGCTGGCGCAGGCGGCCGATCTCGGCAGGACCGATCTTCTGGAGGAACGGGGTGAGCAGCCAGCCGCCGACGCCCCAGCTCAGGCCGAAGGAACGGTTCAGCTCGGTCGGGCGCGGGTCGAGGCTGCCATAGATGTAGACCTGCTTGTACACGTTGGAGCCGTAGCGGCTGTATTCCTTCGCCGTCTTGTTGGCAGCGATCTCCATGGCCGTGAGGATCTGGCCCGCCAGCTTGCCGCCGCCGATGGCGTCGAAGGCGATCGTCGCGCCGGTCTCGACCAGCGCGTTGGTGAGATCGTCCATGAAGCTCGGTGCGCTGGAATCCACGACGTATTTGGCACCGATCTTGTGCAGGATGTCGGCCTGCTCCTTGCTCCTGACGATGTTGACGAGACCAATGCCGTCCCTGATGCAGATCTTGTTGAGCATCTGGCCGAGATTGGAGGCGGCGGCCGTGTGCACGAGCGCCTTGTGGTTCTCCCGCCGCATCGTCTCGGTCATGCCCAGCGCGGTCAGCGGATTGACGAACCAGGAGGCACCGTCGGCGGCCGTGGTGCCCGCCGGCAGCTCCATGACGTCGCGGACCTTGAGCACGCGGTACTGCGTGTACATCGCGCCGCCGATCATCGACACCGTCTTGCCCATCAGCGCTTTGGCCGCGTCCGACGAGCCGGTCCGGATCACCGTGCCCGCGCCCTCGTTGCCGACCGGTAGCGACTGATCGAACCTCGCCGCCATCATCCGCATCGCTCCCTCCGGCATCCTGGCGGTGATGACCGGCATCTCCTTGGTGCCGGACGCCTTGGCGGCGGACATGTCGGCCGGGCCGATCAGGAGGCCGAGATCGGAGGGGTTGATTGGCGTCGCCTCGACGCGAACCACAACTTCATCGTCGGCCGGCTCCGGGGTCGGGACATTCACGAGGAACAATTCCAGCTCGCCGCTCTTCTTCAGCAGCGAACGCAATTCCAGTCCCGTGGTGCCGTCGCTCATGTCGATCCTCCCCTGTGGTTGTTTCCGTGAAGCGCTGGCTTATGCCAGCGCCTTCAGTGCCGCCTTGCCGCCATAGAGTGCCTGCTTGCCGAGCTGCTGCTCGATGCGCAGGAGCTGGTTGTATTTGGCGGTGCGGTCGGAACGTGCAAGGGAGCCGGTCTTGATCTGGCCGCAATTGGTGGCGACCGCGAGGTCGGCAATGGTGGAATCCTCGGTCTCGCCGGAGCGGTGCGACATCACCGAGGTGTAGCCGGCCTTGTGGGCCATCTCGACGGCAGCGAGCGTCTCGGTCAGCGTGCCGATCTGGTTGACCTTGATCAGGATCGAGTTGGCGCGGCCGGCCTTGATGCCCTCGGCAAGGCGCTTGACGTTGGTGACGAACAGATCGTCGCCGACCAGCTGGCACTTCTTGCCGATGAGGTCGGTGAGCTCCTTCCAGCCCTCCATGTCGTCTTCCGACATGCCGTCCTCGATGGTCACGATAGGATAGCGCGCGACCAGGTCTGCAAGATACTTGGCCTGGTCGGAGATCGAGCGGCTCTTGCCCTCGCCTTCATAGACATACTTTCCGTCCTTGAAGAACTCGGTCGAGGCGCAGTCGAGGCCGAGCATGATGTCGGTCCCCGCCTTGAAGCCGGCCTTGCCGATCGCGTTCATGACGAAGTCGAGCGCGGCGTCCGCCGACGGCAGGTTCGGGGCAAAGCCGCCCTCGTCGCCGACATTGGTGTTGTGGCCGGCCTTCTTGAGCTCCGACTTCAGGGTGTGGAAGACTTCAGCACCATAGCGCAGACCCTCGGCAAACGAGGATGCTCCGACCGGCAGGATCATGAACTCCTGGAAGTCGATCGGGTTGTCGGCATGCACGCCGCCATTGATGATGTTCATCATCGGCACCGGCAGGAGCCGCGCCGAGGTGCCGCCGACATAGCGATAGAGGGGCATGTCGAGCGAGTTCGCGGCCGCCTTGGCGCAGGCGAGCGAGACGCCGAGGATGGCGTTGGCGCCCAGCCGGCTCTTGTTTGGCGTGCCGTCGAGGTCGATCATGATCTGATCGATCTGGGCCTGCTGCTCGACGTCGAGACCGCTCAGCGCCTCGAAGATCTCGCCGTTGACGGCGCCGACCGCCTTGGTCACACCCTTGCCGAGATAGCGCGCCTTGTCGCCGTCGCGCAGTTCCACGGCCTCATGGGCGCCGGTGGAGGCTCCCGACGGCACCGCAGCGCGACCGAGCGCGCCGTCCTCCAGCGCGACATCGACCTCGACGGTGGGATTGCCCCGGCTGTCGAGAATTTCGCGTCCGATGATGTCGATGATGGCGGTCATGAGGGCCTCTTTTCGGGAACACAAAGGGGGGCGGTTGGCGGTGCTTCTACCGCAATGCATCGAAGCGGAAAAGGCCGGGTGACGGCCGCCGGATGATTGGCTAAGAGGGCCGCTCGGAGGCGGCCCTCATGTCGAAAAAGCCCAGCAAATCGAAGACCCCGCGCCTGGACCCGGCTGCCCTGCAGCTCGGCCACGCCGTGGCATGGCCGGATGCGCCGGACAAGGCCCAGCTCGACCGCGTGCCCAATCCGCAAAGCGGCACCGATTATCTGGTGCGCTTCACCGTCCCGGAATTCACCTCGCTCTGCCCGGTCACGGGCCAGCCGGACTTCGCGCATCTGATGATCGACTACGCGCCGGGGGCCTGGCTGCTGGAGTCGAAATCGCTCAAGCTCTACATCGCGAGCTTCCGCAACCACGGCGCCTTCCACGAGGACTGCACCGTCATGATCGGCAAGCGCATCGCCAGCGAGATCAAGCCGAAATGGCTGCGCATCGGGGGCTATTGGTATCCGCGCGGCGGCATCCCGATCGACGTGTTCTGGCAGACCGGCCGCATACCGAAAGGCCTGTGGGTGCCGGAGCAGGGCGTCGCGCCCTATCGCGGGCGGGGCTAGAGTCTTTTTTCCCGCGCCCGTGATTTCGCACCCACGGCTTATCTAGCGCGCATCCGCCGGGGCACGCTGCTTGAGAAGCCGCGCGCAGAACAAGCCCAGTACCGCCATGATCAACGCGCTCGTGAACAGGGTCGGCATCTTGCCGGCATGCTGGAGTCCAAATCCATAGGCGAGCGGCCCCACAGTCTGCCCCATGAAGAAGAAGAACGAATGCAGCGACAGCGCGGTGGCGCGCGCCTCGACCGAAAGCTCGCTGGCGAACACCTGCAGACAGCCGTGTGCGATGTAGAAGCCCCATCCCATCACGATGAGGTTCAACGCCTGCACCTCCCAGCGCGGGCCGAAGGCGACGGCGATGAGCTGCGAAGCAACCAGCGTCATGCCTGCGATCATCATGCCCTTCACGCCGAGCCGCGGCAGCAGGCGCGACACCGTCAGCGTGTAGAACAGGCCGCCGACCGCAAAGCCCGCGATGACGATACCGGCGATCGACAGCGAGGTCTGGCCGAGATCGAACAGGAACGAGGCAATGTAGGGAAACAGGCCCAGCACGCAGCAGCCTTCGATGAACACCGCCGAGTAGCAGACATAGGCGTTCGGGTTGGTGAAGATGGTACGATAGCCGGCCCTCAATGCCGACAGGCTCGTCTTCGGCGGATGCTTGACCTTGGCGCCGTGAAAGCCGGCGGCAACCGCGATCGACGCCACGATCACGATCGCACCGAGCACCGCCAGCACGCCGCGCCAGCCGAGAAAATCCCCGATCAGGCCGGAAGCCGAGGCGCCGAGCAGATTGCCGGTCATCGCGCCCGCCAGCGTGCGGCTGATCGCGACCTGGCGCTTGTCGGGACCGACGAGATCGCTGGTGAGACTCAGCGCCACCGGAAAAACCCCGCCTGAACCGATGCCGGCGAGGATGCGGGTCGCAAACAGGACCGAAAACGAGGTCGAGAACGCACCCAGGATGTTGGCGAGGCCAAGCAGCGCGAGGCAGCCGATCATCAGCCGCGTCTTGCCGAACAGGTCGGCGGCGGCGCCGATGATCGGCTGGATGATCGAGAAGGTGAAAGCGAACACCGCGGCGAAGCCCGCAGCGGTGGCGATGCTGACGCCAAAATCCTCGGCGACGTGCGGCAGCACCGGATCGAGCGCGCGAGCCGAGAGTGCCGCGGCGAAGCTCGCGCCTGATATGACGTAGAGCGCTGCCGGCAAGCCCTGATCGTGCGACCGCGTCTCGCCTTGCTGCATTAGCGCGGGTTCTTCGCCAGCGCGTCGAACGCCATCAGCCTGGCGATCAGCCCCTCGAACTCGCGCAGCGGCACCATGTTGGGCCCGTCAGAGGGCGCCCGGTCGGGGTCGGGATGGGTCTCGATGAAGACACCGGCAACGCCGACGGCAACGGCCGCGCGCGCAAGCACCGGGACGAACTCCCGTTCGCCACCCGACGAGGCCCCCTTCCCGCCCGGCTGCTGCACCGAATGGGTGGCGTCGAAGATGACCGGCGCGCCGGTGGTGCGTGCCAGGATCGGCAGCGCGCGCATGTCGGAGACCAGCGTGTTGTAGCCGAAGGAGACACCGCGTTCGGTGACGAGCACGTTGGGATTGTCGCCGCCCGTGATCTTGCCCACGACATTGGCCATGTCCCAGGGCGCCAGGAACTGCCCCTTCTTGACGTTGACGACCTTGCCGGTCGCGGCCGCGGCAAGCAGGAGATCGGTCTGCCGGCACAGGAAGGCCGGGATCTGCAGGATGTCCACCGCTTGCGCCACCTCGGCGCATTGCGCGGCTTCATGCACGTCGGTCAGCACCGGCAGGCCAAGCGAGGATCGGATCTCCGCGAAGATCGGCAGCGACTGCGCAAGGCCAAGCCCGCGCGCGGCGGACGCGCTGGTGCGGTTGGCCTTGTCGAAGGAGGTCTTGTAGACGAGACCTATCTTCAGCCGCGCGGCGATCTCCTTCAGGGCGGAGGCCACCTCCAGCGCGTGCTCACGGCTTTCGAGCTGGCAGGGTCCGGCAATGATCGAGATCGGCAGATCATTGCCGAACTTGACCGTGCCAATGGTGACGACCGGCGCCGCTGACGTCGAAGAGCTCAAGGCAGATCCCTCGTTTCGGCGCGACCATAGCCGTGATGAGGGTCGGATCAACCCTCTTCCGCCCGGGCCGTACGAATAACAGGGTTGCGCCAGGGCTCACCGCTGCCGTGGGCTGCGCTTACCTCACGGCCGAGAAGGCGGTCGGCGCCAGAATCTGGCTGACGATGTTGCCGACGATCTGGCCGTCCGCTTCCGACTTTGCCCGCGCCTCGAGCCAATCCGGATCGGTCATGAACGCGCCCCACTTCTTCTCGCGCTCGGCGAGCGAGTCCCAGGCCAGGAAATAGGTCAGCTCCTGGTTTGACTCACCGATCAGCGTCGTGAAGAAGCCGGCCTGCTTGATGCCGTGCTTTTCCCAGAGCTTGAGCGTGACGGCTTCGAATCGCTTCAGGAGCGCCGGCAGCCGGCCGGGCACGCAGCGATAGACGCGCATTTCGTAGATCATCGAAGTTCACTCCCTGCTCTGTTGTTCTTGCGCAGGGAGTTGTCGCAACAATCCGCGCGGTCGTCAAAGGTCGGAGAAGCGTTACACCAGCCGACTCTGCTTCGCCGCCGCCTCGATGAACGAGGCGAACAGCGGGTGCGGCTCGAACGGCCGCGACTTCAGCTCGGGATGGAACTGGACGCCGATGAACCAGGGATGATCCTCGTACTCGACGATCTCAGGCAGCACGCCGTCCGGCGACAGACCCGAAAATTTCAAGCCGTGCTGCTCGAGACGATCCTTGTAGGCGGTGTTGACCTCATAGCGGTGGCGGTGCCGCTCGGAAATCTCGGTGGCGCCGCCATAGACCTGCGACACCCGGCTGCCGCGATTGAGCGCCGCCGGATACGCGCCGAGCCGCATCGTCCCGCCGAGGTCGCCGGCCTGCGAGCGTTTCTCCAGCTCGTTGCCGCGCAGCCATTCCGTCATCAGGCCGACCAGCGGCTCCTTGGTTGGGCCGAACTCGGTGGAGTTGGCATCCTCGATTCCGACGAGGTTTCGTGCGGCCTCGATCACCGCCATCTGCATACCGAAGCAGATGCCGAAATACGGCACGTCGCGCTCCCGCGCGAACTGCGCCGCCTTGATCTTGCCCTCCGCGCCGCGCTGGCCGAAGCCGCCCGGCACCAGGATGCCATTGACGTGCTCGAGGAACGGCGCCGGATCCTCTTTCTCGAAGATCTCGCTCTCGATCCAGTCGAGATTGACCTTCACCTTGTTGGCGATGCCGCCATGCGAGAGCGCTTCGATCAGCGACTTATAGGCATCCTTCATGCCGGTGTATTTGCCGACGATGGCGATGGTAACGTTGCCCTCGGGATTGCGGATGCGCTCGTTGATCTCCCGCCAGCTGCGCAGCTCCGGCGGGATCCGCGAGGCAATGCCGAAGGCGGCGAGCACCTCGTCGTCGAGCCCGGCGTCGTGGTAGGCCTCGGGAACGGCATAGATGTTGTCGACGTCGCGGGCCTCGATCACGGCGCTTTCGCGCACGTTGCAGAACAGCCCGAGCTTGCGCCGCTCTTCCTTCGGGATCTCGCGGTCGGTGCGGCAGAGCAGGATGTCCGGCTGGATGCCGATCGAGCGCAGCTCCTTCACCGAGTGCTGCGTCGGCTTGGTCTTCAATTCGCCGGCGCTCGGAATGTAAGGCAGCAGCGTCAGATGGATATAGACGGCATGGTCGCGCGGCAGCTCGTTCTTGAGCTGGCGGATCGCCTCGAAGAACGGCAGTCCCTCGATGTCGCCGACGGTTCCGCCGATCTCGACCAGCACGAAGTCGAACTCGTCATTGCCTTCGAGGACGAATTCCTTGATGGCGTTGGTGACGTGCGGAACCACCTGAATGGTTGCGCCGAGATAATCGCCGCGACGCTCCTTGGAGATGATGTCCTGGTAGATGCGCCCCGTGGTGATGTTGTCGGCCTTGGTCGCTGGCCGGCCGGTGAAGCGCTCGTAGTGACCGAGGTCGAGATCGGTCTCCGCGCCGTCATCGGTCACGAACACTTCGCCGTGCTGATACGGCGACATCGTTCCGGGATCGAGGTTGAGATAGGGATCGAGCTTGCGGAGGCGGACCTTGTAGCCCCGGGCCTGCAGCAGGGCACCCAGTGCCGCTGAAGCCAGACCCTTGCCGAGCGAAGAAACCACGCCGCCGGTGATGAATATGTACCGCGCCATGGGACTTAACCTCTAATCCCCTACATTCGATTCGCCAAAGCGATTCGTATTCCGCCCCAAAGATTTTGCGGGCCTGTGGGTGAGCCAGAACTAAGAGTGGTGACAGTGCCTTGATGGGGATTGTTGATGCAGGACGGTAGCAGCCACCCTGCATGGCCCCCCTGCTTTATTGCGAACGCGGCACCTGCGGACCTGACGGCGCCTGGTTCTGCTGCTGCTCGTCGGCCTTCTTCAGCGAATCCAGGATGCCGCCCGAGGTGGGCGGCGCGATCGGCGATCCGCCGGCCGGCTGGGTCTGCGACGGCTGGCCGATGATCGACGACGGCGCCCGGTTGTAACCAGCGTACCAGGAGAGGAACAGGCTGGTGATGAAGAAGCCCACCGCCAGGATGGCAGTGGTCCGCGTCAGAAGGTTCGCCGTACCGCGGCTCGACATGAAGCCGGCGCCTCCGCCCATGCCGAGGCCGCCGCCTTCCGACTTCTGCAGCAGGACGGCGCCAATCATGACGGCGACGATCATGAGGTGGATGACGATGACAACGGTCTGCATGATATCCTTCCGTCACAAGCGGGCGGCGCCTGACGGCGGCCGATCGCGCTTCGCGGGGTTGTCCTGAAGTTGCGCGGTGTTACACGATCGGGAGGGCTATTGCCACCCCCCGATCGGTCCGACCAATGGTTTGGGTTTAGCTAAGGGCAGCCCTTGGCAATGGCAAGGAAATCGGCCGCTTTCAGGCTCGCGCCGCCGACCAGGGCGCCGTTGACGTTCTTCACCGCCATCAGCTCGGCCGCATTCGACGGTTTGACCGAGCCGCCGTAGAGAATCCGCATCTTGGTCCCCTCGTCCTTGAACCTGGAGGTCAGGAGTTCCCGGATAAAGCCATGAATCTGCTCGACATCCTGGGCCGTGGGGGTCAGGCCGGTGCCGATCGCCCAGACCGGCTCATAGGCGACGATCAGATTCGCGGCGATCGAGCCGTCCGGCAGCGAGCCGCCGAGCTGGCCACGCAGGATGTCCAGCGTCTGCCCGGCGTCGCGCTGGGCCTGCGTCTCGCCGATGCAGACGATCGCCGCCGCCCCGGCCCGCCAGGCGGCTTCCGCCTTCTGCCTGACGAGAGCGTCGCTCTCGCCATGATCGGCGCGGCGCTCGGAATGGCCAACGATGATGGCGTTTGCACCCGCGTCCACCAGCATTTCGGCGGCGACATCGCCGGTATGGGCGCCGGAGGCCTTGGGGTGGCAATCCTGGGCTCCGACCGCAACCTTCTTGCCGCGCGCCTTGTCAGCGAAGGTGGCGATCAGGGTCGCCGGCGGGCAGACCAGGAGATCGGCCTTGCCGGCCACGTCTGCCGCGCCGCTGAGCATGGCGTCGAATTCGGCAGCCTGGGCCTTGAGGCCGTTCATTTTCCAGTTGCCGGCGATCAGCGGTCGGATGGCGTCGGTCATGTCATTTCCAGCAGGATGAGGGTTTGCGCATGCGCTAGCAGAGCTGCCGCGGCAGTTCCAGACCTAGAGGCTTTTAACCGCAGGCTCGAAGCGGCGCCCGAGGCGAGGTTGCGGGGGGAAAGCCGCCACTTTATGATGATTGATCAATTTGGTGACGCGCTTTTGCGGAATCTGCATTAAGACGCGCTCCGTTCCCCTCCTGACCAAACAAGTTGGACCAAATGCTTCGAGGAATGCGCAAGGCCTCATCAAACTGGCTCGGCAAGACCATTATGGCCATGGTGATGGGCGTGTTGATCATCAGTTTCGGCATTTGGGGCATCGCCGACATTTTCAAGGGCTTCGGGCAGTCCACGGTGGCCAAGGTCGGCAGCACCGAGATCTCCCTCAACGAGTTCCGCCAGATCTATACCGACCGGCTACAGCAGATCAGCCGCCAGTTCGGCCGTCCGCTGACGCCCGACCAGGCGCGTGCCTTCGGCATCGATCGCCAGGTGCTCCAGCAGACCATCGCCGAAGCCGCCCTCGACGAAGAGGCGCGCAGGCTCGGGCTCGGCCAGTCGGACGAGCAGATCCGCCACGTCATCATGAACGATCCCAACTTCAAGGGCGTCGGCGGAAACTTCGATGCGAACCGCTTTCAGGCCGTGATCCGCAATTTCGGCTACACCGAGCAGCGCTACGTTGCCGAGCAGCGCAAGGTGTCGCTGCGCCGGCAGATCACCGGCACCATCGGTGCCGGCATCAAGCCGCCGAAGACCATGATCGACATGCTGACGCGCTACCAGAACGAACAACGCTCGATCGAATTCGTCCGGCTCGACGCGGCTCAGGCCGGGACCATCGACCCGCCCTCGCCCGAGGCGCTCGCCGCCTATTTCGGGGATCATAAGGTCCAATTCCGGGCGCCCGAATACCGCAAGATCGCCTTCGTCGTGGTCTCGCCGGAGGACATCGGCAAATGGACCGAGGTGTCGGACGAGGATGCCAAGAAGGTGTTCGAGCAGCGCAAGGACCGGCTCGGCACGCCGGAGAAGCGCCAGATTCAGCAGATCGTGTTTCCGAACGTCGCCGAAGCGCAAGCCGCACGCGAGCGCCTCGTCAGCGGGACGTCGTTCGAGGATCTCGGCAAGGAACGCGGGCTGAGCGCCTCCGACATCGACCTCGGGCTCGTGACCAAGTCTTCGCTCACGCCTGCCGTCGGAGACGCCGCCTTCGCGCTTCCCGTCGGCGAGATCAGCCAGCCGATTCAGAGCGGTCTCGGCGTCGCGATCGTCAAGGTCGACAAGATCGAGCCGGGCAAGGAGGCCGACTACGCCAGCCTTGCCGGCGACATCAAACGTGAGATCGCGACCGAGCGTGCGCGCGTCAAGGTCGCCGATCTCCGCGACAAGATGGAAGACGAGCGTGGCGGCGGCTCCAGCGTGATCGACGCGGCGCAGAAGCTCGGCCTCACCGCGGCGACCATCGACGCCGTCGACCGCTCCGGCCGCGCCCCGGACGGCCAGCCGGTCGCCAACATCCCGCAGGGCCTCGACGTCGTATCGCAGGCCTTCAACACCGATGTCGGCGTCGACAGCGATGCGATCTCCTACAAGGGCGGCTATGTCTGGTACGACGTGCTCGCCATCACGCCCTCGCGAGACCGCAATCTCGACGAGGTCCGAGACCAAGTCGAGGCGCGCTGGCGCCAGGACCAGATCGCAGCCAAGCTGAAGACGAAGGCGACCGAGATGGTGCAGAAGCTCGAAGCGGGCGGCAAGCTCGCGGATGAGGCCGCCGCGATCGGCGCCAAGGTCGAGACCGCGACCGGATTCAAGCGCGACGATTCTCCAGCCGGCGTGCCCGGCACGGTCGTCGCGGCCGCTTTCCGCACCGCCAAGGATGGCGTCGGACAGACCGCCGTGAGCGGTGGCAGCGAGGTGATTGTCTTCCGCGTCACCGACATCGTCGAACCCGCGGTCGACGTCGCCTCCGATGCGGTCAAGAAGCTGAAGGAGAGCCTCGACCGGGCCCAGACCGAGGAACAGGTCGCCTCCTACATCAACAAGCTCGAAGCCGACATCGGGACCACCATCAATCAGGCCGCCTTCGCGCAGGTGACCGGCGCGAACCAGTGAGTTGAAAGCACGCGATGGACGACCTGAAATCGATCATTGGAAAAGTCGCGACCGGTGCCAGCCTGTCGCGCGACGAAGCCGCTTCCGCCTTCGATGCCATGATGAGCGGCGAGGCCACACCCTCGCAGATGGGCGGCCTGTTGATGGCGCTGCGGGTGCGCGGCGAGACCGTTGACGAGATCACCGGTGCCGTCGCGGCGATGCGCTCCAAGATGCTGACCGTGACGGCCCCGCCCGAAGCGGTCGACATCGTCGGCACCGGCGGCGACGGCTCGGGCTCGGTCAACGTCTCGACCTGCGCCGCCTTCATCGTCTCGGGCGCCGGCGTGCCGGTGGCCAAGCACGGCAACCGCGCGCTGTCGTCGCGCTCGGGGGCCGCCGACGTGCTGGCCTCGCTCGGCGTCAAGATCGACCTGAAGCCTGAGCAGGTCGGGCGCTGCGTGCGCGAATGCGGCATCGGCTTCATGTTCGCCCCCGCCCACCATCCCGCCATGAAGAACGTCGGTCCGACCCGGGTCGAGCTTGCCACGCGCACGATCTTCAATTTGCTCGGCCCTCTCTCCAACCCGGCCGGCGTGAAGCGGCAGATGGTTGGCGTGTTCTCCAGGCAATGGGTGCAACCGCTGGCACAGGTGCTGAAGAACCTCGGCTCGGAATCTGCATGGGTGGTGCACGGCTCGGACGGTCTCGACGAGATCACCCTCACCGGCCCCACCTTCGTGTCCGCGCTCCACAATGGCGAGATCCGGAATTTCGAGGTGACCCCCGAGGAGGCCGGGCTCTCGCGTTGCGAGGCCGGCGCGCTTAAGGGCGGTGACGCCGATGCCAATGCGGTCGCGCTGCAAAGCGTGCTCGACGGCAAGCCGAGCCCCTACCGCGACGTCGCTCTGATCAATGCTGCCGCCGCGCTGGTCGTGGCCGGCCGCGCCAAGGACCTCAAGGAGGGCGTCGTGATCGGCGCCCGTTCGATCGACAGCGGCGCGGCCAACGCGAAGCTGAAGCACCTGGTGGCAGTCTCCAACAGCTGAATGCGCATGTCGGACATCCTGACCAAGATCGAAACCTACAAGCGCGACGAGATCGCTGCCGCCAAGTGCGCACAGCCGCTCTCGGACCTCGAGGCGAAGGCGAAGGCGCAAGCCGCGCCACGCGGCTTCGTGCGGGCGATCAAGGCCAAGCACGCGCATGGCGATTTCGCGCTGATCGCCGAGATCAAGAAAGCTTCGCCTTCCAAAGGTCTCATTCGCGCTGATTTCGACCCGCCGGCACTCGCGAGAGCCTACGAGGCCGGCGGCGCAGCCTGCCTTTCGGTGCTGACCGACACACCCTCCTTCCAGGGGCATCTCGACTTCATGGTGGCGGCGCGCGCGGCGACCTCGCTGCCGGTGCTGCGCAAGGACTTCATGTTCGACACCTACCAGGTGGTCGAGGCCCGCGCCCACGGCGCCGACTGCATCCTGATCATCATGGCGGCGCTCGACGATGCCGCCGCGAAGGACATCGAAGATGCCGCCATCGCCTATGGCATGGACGTGCTGATCGAAATCCACGATCGCGCCGAGCTCGAACGGGCGCTGAAGCTGCGATCCCCGATGATCGGCGTCAACAACCGCAATTTGCGCACCTTCGAGACTACGCTTGCGACCAGCGAGCTGCTGGCACCGCTGATCCCTCAGGAACGGCTGATGGTCGGCGAGAGCGGTATCTTCACGCCCGAAGATCTCACCCGCCTCGAGCGCGTCGGCATGTCGACGTTCCTGGTCGGTGAAAGCCTGATGCGCCAGGCCGACGTCACTGCCGCGACGCACGCGCTGCTCGCGCGCAAGACCGCGGCGCACGCGACGGGCACGCGCTGAAATGGCGCGCAAGCCAGCCAATACAAAGCCAATCAAGAGGAAGCCGGCTGAATCCGGGGCCGGTCCCGCCCTCACCCATATCGGCGCCTCCGGCGAGGCCCGGATGGTCGACGTCTCGGACAAGCCCGCGACCGAGCGCCTTGCGGTCGCGGAAGGGCGCGTCGTCATGACCAAAGCAACGCTCGACCTGATCGTATCCGGCAACGCCAAGAAGGGGGACGTGCTCGGCACCGCGCGCATCGCCGGCATCATGGCCGCCAAGCGCACCTCTGAGCTGATCCCGCTCTGCCATCCGCTTGCGTTGTCGAAGGTGACGGTCGAGATCGAGCCTGACGTCAAATTGCCGGGCTGCCTCGTTCGCGCCAGCGTGAAGGTGACCGGCCCGACCGGCGTCGAGATGGAGGCGCTCACGGCCGTCTCGGTCGCGTGCCTCACCATCTACGACATGATCAAGGCGGTCGAGCGCGGCGTACGCATCGAGGGCATCCATCTCGTCGAGAAGCTCGGCGGCAAGTCCGGCCATTATCGCGCCTGAAGCACGCTCGCCCTGGAGTGCTCAGCCCTCGTGCCGGCACTGGATCGCCTTTGCGCGCAATCGTTCACGCTTCGTTAACCGCGCTTCCTAACTTTACCTCCACACCGTCCCCGTAAACCAACGGATGTCTTCAGGGTCATGAATTGATCCTGACGTGTGCGCGGCAATGATCCAGCATGAAGATGAAATTCGGAAGTCGTCTCTTTGACCAAATCTTCGTGCGCAGCGGACCGATCCGTTGGCTGGTGGCGGGCGGCACGCTTCTGATCGCAACCATCGCCATCGGCTCGGTCCTGATGGCGCAGAACTTCCGGGAGCGGGCGCTGCGCAACTCCAGCCGCGAGCTGGAGAATACCGTGCTGCTGCTCGCTCATCATTTCGATCAGCAATTGCAGGATTTCGGGGTCATCCAGAAAGCCTTCATCGATCATGTCCGCTCGATTGGAATCACGACCGGAGAGCAGTATCGTACGCGCCTCTCGGGCGAGGACGTTCACCGAATGCTGCGGTCGAAGATCGAGGCCCTGCCCTACATCGGAGGCGTCAACGTCATCGATGCCGAGGGCAATCTGATCAATTCGTCGACGGCATGGCCAGCCCCAAAAGTGAACGTTGCCGACCGCGCCTACTTCCGCACCTTCAAGTACGACCCCTTTTCGCCTGACGTGCTGATCGAGCCGCTGTATAGCCGCCTCTCCGGTGCCTGGACCATTCTGGTAGCCCGCAGAATCGTCGGTCCCGGTGGCGAGTTCCTCGGTGTCGTCGGTCGCGGCATCGAGCCCGCCAATTTCGAGAAATTCTTCGCCTCCGTCGTGCTCGGCGACGGCGCGACCATCTCGATGCTGCATCGGGACGGCACGCTGCTCGCCCGCTATCCGCACTCCCGCGAATTGATGGGACGGAACTTCAAGACCGGCCCGTTCGAGCACCAGAGGGTGTTCGGGCTGGATCATTTTGCCGGCCGCTTTACGAGTCCCGTCGACGGCGAGGACCGGCTGATCTCCTCGCGGGCCCTGCCCCACTTCCCGATCCTGATGATGGCCACCACGACGCGCGCGTCGGCCCTGACGGACTGGCGCGAGCAAATCGGAATTCTGACGTCGGTCGCCGCCTCGTCCGCGCTCGCCATCGCAGGCGTGCTGATCGCGGTCGTGCGCAAGCTGCTTGAGCAGCACCGCCTTTCCCGCGAACGGCTGACGCTGGAAAAGCAACGGCTCGATCACGCCGTCAACAACATGACGCAAGGCCTCTTGCTGTTCGATTCCGAGCGGCGGCTCGTGGTCTGCAACCAGCGCTACATCGAGATGTACGGACTGTCGCCTGACATCGTGAAACCCGGCTCCAGCTTCCACGACATCATCGCCCATCGCAAGGCGACCGGCTCGTTCACCGGCGACGTCGACGCTTACGTCGCGCTCGTGCTGAAGGACATCCATGTCCGCAACTCCATGGTGGTCGACACCGCCGACGGCCGGTCGATCCACATCCTCAATGAACCGCTTGCGGACGGCGGCTGGGTCGCGACCCATGAGGACATCACGGAGCGCCGCCGCATCGAGGAGCGCATCACCCATCTCGCCCACTACGACTCGCTGACGGATCTGCCCAACCGCACCATGTTCCATGAGCATCTGCGCGGAGAGCTGGCTGCGCTCCGCGACGGCGAGCAGATTGCCGTGCACTACATCGACATCGACGAATTCAAGGGCGTTAACGACGCGCTTGGCCATCTCGTGGGCGACGAGCTCTTGAAATCGGTGGCCACGAACCTTCGCCGCTGTGCGGGCCCCGCCGATTTCGTGGCGCGGCTCGGCGGCGACGAGTTCGCCATTGTGCAAAGCGCTGTGACGTCATCGGACCGGGTCAGCGAACTCGTCGCGCGGGTTTTCGAAGCCATCCGCACGCCGTTCGACTGCATGGGCCACCATCTCACCAGCGATGCCAGCATCGGTATTGCGCTCGCGCCGGAACACGGCACGGTGCTCGATCAGATCCTCAAGAACGCGGACATGGCAATGTATGCGGCCAAGTCTGCCGGACGCCGCACCTATCGTTTCTTCGAGCCGGAGATGGATGCCAAGGTCCGCGAGCGCCGCCAGCTCGAGAACGACCTGCGCCACGCCCTTGCCCAAGGGGGTCTGGAAGGCGGGCTCGAGGTCTACTACCAACCCTGTCTCGGCTTGAAGGACGACCGCATCACCGGCTGCGAGGCGCTGGTGCGCTGGCGCCACCCCGGGCGCGGCTGGGTCTCGCCTGCCGAATTCATCCCCATCGCGGAGGACACCGGCCTGATCAACGAGATCGGCGAGTGGGTGCTGGCGACCGCGTGCCGGGATGCAGCAAACTGGCCCGACGACATCCGCCTCGCGGTCAACGTCTCTCCGGTGCAGTTCAAGAGCGGCACGCTGGCGCTCAAGATCATGGCGGCGCTCGCCGCCTCGAACCTGCCGGCGAGCCGGCTCGAGCTCGAGATCACCGAGGCGGTCCTGATCCGTGACGACGATGCCGCGCTGGCGATCCTGCACCAGCTCCGCGCCATCGGCGTGCGCATCGCGCTCGACGATTTCGGCACCGGCTACTCATCGCTGAGCTATCTTCACCGCTTCCCGTTCGACAAGATCAAGATCGATCGCTGTTTCGTCGACGATATCGCCCGCCCCGACGGCTCCGCCAGCATCGTTCAGGCCGTGGTCAATTTGGCGGCCGCCCGGCGCATGACTACCACGGCCGAGGGCGTCGAGACCGAGGAGCAGCAGCGCCTGCTTCGCACGCTCGGCTGCTCGGAGATGCAGGGCTATCTGTTCAGCGCCGCCAGGCCCGCCGACAAGATGCTGGAACTGTTCGCGCTGCACCGCAGCCGGCTCGCCCGGCGCGAAGGCAGCGAGAGCCGCCGCCGCGAAGCCGGTTAGGCTTCTGCGAGACCGAGGGGCTGACGTCGACGCGGAGACAGCGCCCCGAACGAATTCGCCTGGAAGCGGACATCCACTCCCGGGCGATCAAGATCTAAGTCTGAGGTCATCAGATCAGTTCGGCACCGCAGCTTTCGCCGGCCGCTTGGCGGCGATGGCGTTCGCCGTGCCGCCGTGCAGGAAGTCGAACGCTGCATGCAGGGCCTTGTCGTCCTCCTCCTTCGGCGGAACATAGGATTGCGACCCGGTCTGCTCGCCGCCCTCGCCGGCCGAGAGATGCCCGCGCATCTGGGCCTCGGCCATGGTGTCCATCCGGCCCTTCAGCTCCGGCGGCACGTCCTGGAGGATCTCGATGTCGGGCGCGATGCCCTGGGCCTGGATCGAGCGACCCGACGGCGTGTAGTAGCGCGCCGTCGTCAGCGCCAGCGCGCCGTTGCCGGAGCCGAGCGGAATGATGGTCTGCACGGAGCCCTTACCGAAAGAACGCGTGCCGATGATCGTCGCCCGCTTGTGGTCGTGCAGCGCACCGGCGACGATCTCGGAGGCCGAGGCCGAGCCGCCGTTGATCAGCACCACGATCGGCTTGCCCTTAGTGAGATCGCCGCCTTGGGCGGTGAAGCGCTGGGTTTCTTCCGGACTGCGGCCGCGGGTCGACACGACCTCGCCACGCTGCAGGAAGGCGCTGGACACCGACACGGCCTGGTCGAGCAGGCCGCCGGGATTGTTGCGCAGATCCAGCACGTAGCCTGTGAGCTTCTCCGGCGACACCTGCTTGGAGATCGACGCGATCGCCTTCTTCAGGCCATCGGTGGTCTGCTCGTTGAATGAGGTAATGCGGATATAGCCGATGTCGCCGTTCTCGACGCGGAAGCGCACGGGGCGCACGTGGATGATCTCGCGCGTGATCGCGACTTCAAGCGGCGCGTCCGCGCCCTTGCGCACGATGGTCAGCTTGGTCTTGGTGTTGACCGGGCCCTTCATCTTGTTGACCGCCTGCTCGAGCGTCATGCCCTGCACGGCTTCGCCGTCGATCTTGCTGATGAGGTCGCCGGACATGAGACCGGCCTTGGACGCCGGCGTGTCGTCGATGGGCGACACCACCTTGACGAGGCCATCCTCCATCGTGACCTCGATGCCGAGCCCGCCGAACTCGCCGGAGGTGGTCTCCTGCATCTCGGTCCAGGCCTTGGCGTTCATATAGCGCGAATGCGGATCGAGCGAAGTCACCATGCCGGTGATCGCACCCTCGATCAGCTTGGCATTGTCGGGCTTCTCCACATAGCTCGCCTTGACGCGCTCGAACACCGCGCCGAACAGATTGAGCTGGCTGTAGGCATCATTCGCGCCCGCCGCCGCCCGCGCCGCCCATACGGAGCCGTGCGGGCTCGCTACCAGAAGGGTCAGGCAGGCTCCGGTGAGTGCGCCGAGGGGGAACAGCAGGGATTTCCGCATGGATGAGGGTGCCTTTTGCTTGGCGGTTCTCTTGGAGCTGAGGAGGCGCCATACAAATGGCGATCCAGCCCGCTTCTCACAATACCATTCCGGTTTCTTCAAGGCCGGGATGCCACGTTGGCGGGTATGCCGACGAAATCCCTTCGCCCTGGACTAAAATTTTGGCAACGTCCCGGTTGTTGCGCGGCAAGCGCAAACCGGTCGGCCCGCCGCGCCTCGCAGCTATGCGATTTTACGATGGTTTGGGAGGCCCGGACGCGATAGGCGATGACGATAAGGCTTCAAATTCTCGGGAGGATAACAATGAACGAAGCGCCCCGCATCCAGCCGGACCGGAACGTCGAGCTCGGTGCCAGCAACGAGCCGTTCCAGAACCTGCACGAGTTCATCCGGAAAGCGCGCGCCAACCTCAACCAGAATGCCTGGGACTACATCGTCGGCGCCGCCGAGACCGAAACCACGATGCGCCGCAACCGCATGGCTCTGGACGAGATCGCCTTCCGCCCGCGCGTGCTGCGCGACGTCCGCAAGGTCGACGGCGGGGTCGATCAGTTCGGCCGCAGGATGCGCTTGCCGGTCGTGCTCGCTCCCGTCGGTGCCCTCGAGATCTTCGATCCGGATGGCGCGGCAAGCGTGGCGCGCGCCGCCGGCGCTTTCGGTGCGGCGCACATGCTGAGCTCGGTATCCGAACCAGGACTGGAAAAGACCGCCGAAGCCGCGCCCGATGCGCTACGGCTTTATCAGCTCTATGTCCGCGGCGACGATGCCGTCGTCGCCGATGTCGTCAGCCGGGCCGAGAAGAACGCCTATGCGGCCTTCTGCCTGACCGTTGACACCGCCCATTACAGCCGTCGTGAACGCGACATCGCCAAGCGCTACGTTCGCGAGAGCCGCCTGCGCGCCACAGGGGGCGATTTCCAGAAGGGCCTGGAATGGCGGACGGTCAAGATGATCAAGGACAAATTCGAGATACCACTGATTCTGAAGGGCATCGCCACGGCAGAGGACGCGCTGATCGCACTCGATCATGGCGTGGACTGGATTTACGTCTCCAACCATGGCGGCCGCCAACTCGACCACGGCCGCGGTGCCATGCATGTGCTGCCCGAGATCGTCGATGCCGTGAAGGGCCGCGCCAAGATCATGGTCGACGGCGGTTTCGGTCGCGGCACCGACATCGTCAAGGCGATCGCTGCGGGCGCGGACCTCGTCGGCATCGGGCGGTTGCAATGCTGGGCGCTGGCGGCGGCAGGCGAAGCCGGAGTCGCACGGATGCTGGAGCTGCTTGAGGACGAGGTGCTGCGCTGCCTTGGCCTGTTGGGCGCCACCTCGTTCGCCGAGGTGGACAAGTCCTGCCTGCATCCGGCAACCGCCACCAACGCGCCGAGCGTGTTCAGCGCGTTCCCGCTGTTCGACCATGAGCCCTATCGCTACTGACCTGCCAATACTGACGTCAGAAGGAAGCAATGACATCGCTCTCTCCCGGCAGCGCGGATGCGCTTCTGTTCGACCTCGGGCGCGTGGTGCTCGACATCGACTTCTCCAAGGCGATCGCCTGCTGGGCAGGGCATGCCGGTTGCCAGCCGGAGGCCATCGTCGCGCGCTATGTGCGCGACGAGGCCTACCGGCTGCACGAGATCGGGAAGATCAGTGACGAGGACTATTTCGCCTCGCTGCGTGCTTCACTCGGAATCGGCATCTCGGACGCGCAATTCCTGGAAGGCTGGAACGCGATCTTCGCCGGGGAGATGCCTGACATCGCCGAGCTGCTGCCGCGCGCGGCGAAACTGATGCCGCTCTATGCCTTTTCCAACACCAATCGGCCGCATGTGGACTATTTCTCGAAGGAATATGCCAGCGTGCTCGGCCATTTCCGCGAACTGTATTTGTCGTCCAGCATCGGCCTGCGCAAACCGGATGCCGAGGCATTCGATCACGTCGTGGCGGCGATCGGCGTGCCGGCGGAGCGCATTGTGTTCTTCGATGATCTGGCAGAGAATATCGAAGGCGCACGGGCGCGCGGCCTGACCGCCGTCCATGTGACGTCGCCGCGCGATGTCGGCAACGCATTGAGGGCCCTGGGTATCTGAAACCCCCTGCAGGCGTCACGACACGGTTCCCGGAACTGGATTGGCGCAGCTCAGGAACCCGAGGCCTTTGTGCATTTTTATACGGAGTTCCCGGAACAGAATACCACCCAACGGACTCATGAGTCCGTTGGGACTTCTACATTGGACTTATCCACGTGCTGGGCAAAACCTATCTCACCAGGCAGGCTTCTCTGCTGCTTGAATTCGCCAGAACCACCTCGGATTCTGAACTTTCCGCCAAGCTGATCAGCAAGGCCGCCGACCTGAAGTCCCAGGCCGACCCTCTGCCAGACAAGGATCAAGGCCCCAAAGCGCCCGACGTCGCCTCGAACGACGGCTGGGGCCGACCAAGCGGGAGTTGACCGACGTTGGCCGCGGCGCTCGTTCTTCTCGTGCTCGCCGTGGCCATCCTCATGCCGGTCTGTCTCACCTTCCGGACCATGCCCAGGCGGAGTTGAGCCTCATTGATGACGCAGGATAAATCATCCTGCTTCCCGCTTTGCCTCGCGTTCGCACTCCGCTAGAACTCTCGCCGCATTAGCGATCTGCTCAGCAGGAGTTTCCGCCCGTGGCCCTGATGCCGGTTTCTGACGCGCTCGCGGCGGTGCTGGCCGGCGCCGAGCCGCTGGCCGAAGAAACGGTTTCCCTCGAGGGGGCCTACCATCGCGTGCTCGCGCGCGACGTCGCGGCGCGGCGCACGCAACCGCCTGAGGCGATGTCGGCGATGGACGGCTATGCAGTGCGGGCGGCCGATGCGGCCACGATCGATTCCAGGCTGACGGTAACGGGCGAGGTCGCAGCGGGCCGTCCGTTCGCTGGAAGGGTCGGCGTCGGCGAAGCCGTACGAATCTTCACGGGCGGCGTCGTTCCCGATGGCGCCGACGCGGTTGTGATCCAGGAGGACACGATCGCCGAGGGCAAGCTCATCACGATCAAGGAGGCCGCAATTCCCGGCCGTCACATTCGCCCCGCCGGCGTCGACTTCCGCGAGGGCGACGTGCTGCTGCGCAAGGGAACCCGCCTCACCGAGCGCGATCTGGCGCTGGCCGCGGCAATGAATCACCCGCAGCTCGCCGTCTGCCGCCGTCCGAAGGTCGCGATCCTTGCCACCGGCGACGAACTGGTGGCGCCGGGCAGCACGCCCGGTCCCGGCCAGATCGTCTACTCCAACGGCTACGCCCTGCACGCGCTCGCGCGCAGCGAGGGCGCCGAGACCATCGATCTCGGCGTTGCCGCCGATACGCTGGAGTCCACGTCCGCCGGCATCCGCCGCGCCCGCGAGAGCGGTGCCGACATCCTGATCACCACCGGTGGAGCGTCGGTCGGCGACCACGACCTGGTCCAGCAGGCGCTGAGGGACGAAGGCATCTCGATGGCGTTCTGGAAGATTGCGATTCGGCCCGGCAAGCCGATGATGCACGGCCGGCTCGGCGCGATGCGCGTGATCGGCCTGCCCGGCAATCCCGTATCATCTTACGTGTGCGCCTTCCTGTTCATGGTGCCGCTGATTCGTGCGCTCTCGGGCCGCTCGATGATTCATCATCAGCGCGAGCACGCCGTGCTGGGTCGCGATCTCGCTGCCAACGACCAGCGCGAGGATTATCTGCGCGCACGCCTGGAGCTGCGCGACGACGGCGCGCTCGTTGCTGTTCCCGTGAGCCATCAGGACTCCTCGCTGCTTGCGAATCTTGCTGCGGCACAGCTACTTCTCGTGCGCGCACCGTTCGCGCCGAAGGCCGAAGCCGGCACGCCCTGCGTGGTGCTGCGGCTTCCGGCCTGAGCTGCGGGGCCACACGCATTCCGCGAACTCCGCCCCGTTCACCGTAAATTAAGCAGTTGCGGAACACATATCGAACATATAGTGTCCGTTCATGATTTGTTTCGAGATGTAGCGGCCTTATCGCCGAAATTCATCGTCTCGGAATCGAACGACATCAACCGGGGGACTTTGGTCGAGATGTTGACGCGCAAACAATACGAGCTTCTGCGGTTCATCAGCGAACGTCTGAAGGAAAGCGGCGTGCCGCCATCCTTCGATGAGATGAAGGATGCGCTCGACCTGCGCTCGAAGTCAGGCATCCATCGCCTGATCACGGCGCTCGAGGAACGCGGCTTCATCCGCCGCCTGCCAAACCGCGCCCGTGCCATCGAGGTGATCAAGCTGCCGGAGCTCCAGGCCGCTGCCGGCAGCCGCCGCGGCTTCACGCCTAGCGTCATCGAGGGCAATCTCGGGAGGATACGCCCCACGTCCAGCCCGCCTGCGGACGAAGGCGAGCGTCCCGTTGCGGTGCCCGTGATGGGGCGCATCGCAGCCGGCACGCCGATCGAGGCGTTGCAGACCCGGAGCCACACCATCAGCGTGCCGCCTGACATGCTCGGCTCAGGCGAGCATTATGCGCTCGAGGTACGCGGCGATTCGATGGTCGAGGCCGGCATCCTCGACGGCGACATGGCTCTGATCCAGCGCAACGAGAGTGCCAATACCGGTGACATCGTGGTGGCGCTGATCGATGACGAGGAGGCCACGCTCAAGCGCTTCCGCCGCCGCGGTGCCTCGATCGCGCTCGAGCCTGCCAATGCCGCGTACGAGGTCCGCATCCTGCCGCCGAACCGCGTGAAAATTCAGGGCAAGCTGATCGGGCTTTACCGGAAGTACTGAGCGGATCCAGCGTCCGAGCTTTGTGGCGCGGATGAGGATCGCTCCGGCTGGATGGTTTTCTGGTTCTGCGCAGATTATCCGGCCCCTTTTTCTCCCGCGCGATGTCTCAAGCTTGCTTGCGAGCAGCATCGCACCCCGCCGATTCAAGGCGACGACCGCGCGTCGGTTCGCTTTGAGCGGAAGCGCAGCAGCGCTGATGGCAGCATCGGGGTCGCGTGGCTGTTGCACGATCGCCGCATCGTCTGCAGAGCAATCGTATGCGGCTGCCGAAAATGCTCCGAAGCGAGCTTTGTTCCTATTGGATTGGGGAAAGATAATGTGATCGCGGCCTGCGGACGCAGCCGCAGATTTGCCTACAACGAAGCAGAGCGTTGCGTGCTTCCACCCTGTTGGAGGCCTGCGCCTCAAAGAGGTGCGGGTCATCTTCACATGAGGAGCACCCGATGTGTGACTACAGCCTGCATGCCATCGCGACGCGCCCGGCCGAAGTCGGCGAGACCATCGTCACGACAACGTTCCGCGGCACCTCAACGCGCGGCTTCGCGTCTGAAGCCGATCTCTCCGTCGCAGTCTGCCTGCTGCCGGGCACCGAGCTCGCTTTTGCCGACAACGTCCGTTACGATAACCGCTGGATCTGGACGCGCACCGTCAACTCCCGCGTCGGCAAGTTCGGCAAGATCGATCCGCACATTCCCGATCGCCATCATGACGCGATCGAATTCCCGGACGGCAAGTCCGTGCTGGTGACACAGCTGGTCGAAGGCCAGCGCGCGACCGTGCTGCAGCTGCCGGTGACCCAGACAATTGGCGAGCGCGAGCACAAGCCGCAGATCGCCGCCGGGACCCGGTCGACGATCACCCGCCTGCCGATCGACTGAAGCCGTCGTTCCGACCGAGAGGTCGAGAACCAGGATCAAAATGCCATCGCCGGCCGCGGCCGGCGAGATGGTATGGGTGCGTTCATGGAAGCCCGTCGGTTCGCCTGGTCCCGTCTATCCTCCATCGTCAGCCTGCAAGTCGGCATCCGATGGCGTTGCGTCCCGATTGCGGGGCAGTGCCGTCTTCGGCGCGAGGCTGCCGTCGAAGTCTCCCTCGCCGGCGCCCGCCGGCAACCAGGGGCGGCTTGCGCTGCGCGCCCTCACGGCCTGAACCGAGAAGCCTTCGCCGCTCCGCGTCAGAGCCAGTGCACCCTGACTGGCCAGACGCGGCCGGTCGATGACCATCGCCGCGCAATCAGGGGGCACGGGCCGCGCCGTCACCACCAGCGCGGCGCGGCTGCAATCGTCCGCCAGCGCGTCGATGCGGAGAGAAAGCGCGACCAAGCGCCCGTCAGCCAAGGCCGTGACGCAGCCGGACGCGTCGCAAGACACACCGTCGGCCAGCGAGGCACTGCCGGCGTCGCGGGGATCGCCGTCGGCAGCCAGCCATTGCTTGAGCAGGAAGCCATCCCTGCTCGCGCGGATCACATGCAGATGCCCGTCCCTGCCCCGCACGGCGACGCTCGCGCCGTCCCCGGCGATCAGGATATCGGGCTGTCGCACCGACAGCCCCCAGATGATCGCGGCAAACAGCACCAGCGCACCGGACCAGCGCAAGGGCGTGCGCAACAGGCCCATCACGATGACCCCGAGGCTCGCCGCGATCAGCGGCGCGATCCCGAACGCGGGAATGCGGCCGACCGCGCCGGGCAATGCCTCCACCCAGCGCGAGACCGCGACCATCCAGTCGATGCCGATCCCCATCAGCCACCAGAACACGCCGTCGAGCCCGAACGGCGCCGCGAGCAGCCCCAACAGCCCGGCCGGCATCACCAGCGCCGAGACCACCGGCATCGCGCCGAGATTGGCGAGCACGCCGTATGGCGTCACGCGGTGGAAGTGGAAGGCGGCATAAGGCGTGGTGGCAAGCCCGGCGATCAAGGAGGCCAGGAACAATATCGCGATCTCGCGGCCGCCCCACAGCGCGATCCGCGCCGTTGCGGAATGATCGGGCGATGCGAGCAGGTTCGGCATGCCGATCTGCACCAGCGCCACCAGCCCGAGCGTTGCGGCAAATGACATCTGAAAACTGGGATGAACCAGGGCCTCCGGTGCGACCGCGAGCACGATCAGTGCGGCCACCGCAAGCGTCCTGAACGTGATGGCGCGGCGGTCCACCATCACGGCGATCAGCACCACCGCCGTCATGAAGAACGACCTCTGCGTCGCGACCTCTGCGCCCGAAAGCAGCAGGTAGAACGCAGCCGCAACCAGCGCCGCTGCCGCCGACCACTTCTTGATCGCGAAGCCGGCCGCCAGTCCCGGGATCAACGCCAGCAGCGCGCGCACTGCGAAGAATACGACGCCGGCGACGACCGCCATGTGGTAGCCGGAGATCGACAGCACATGGCCCAGCCCCGAGACGAACATGGCGTCGTTGACGGGCGCGGTGATCGCATCACGCCGGCCGGTGAGCAGCGCCGTCGCGATCGCTCGGTTGTCGCCTTCGAGCGTGGCACGGATGCGCCCGTCGATCGCATCGCGCAGGCCCTGCATGAAAGCCGCGTAGCGCAGCCGCAAGCCGCCGGCATCCGGCGGCGTCGACGCCGTGATCGTGCCCATCACGAAGCCGGAGGCGCCGATGCCCTGGAAGAACATGTCGCGTGAGAAATCATAGCTGCCGGGGCGCACCGGCGAGATCGGCGGCAGCAGCCGGGCCTTCAGCTGCACGAAGCTGCCGACCTCCGGTGCCGTTCCCTTCCGAACCGAAAGACGCACGCGCTCGAGCTTGATGTCGCTGCGCTGCGCCTCCATCGCGGTGACGCGCAGCACGAAACGATCGGTGCGCTCGCGGATGTCCCGCGCTTCAACGAACCCCGACAGCGACACCGAATAGAGCGGCTTTGCCAAAACGGTGTGAGCGACGCGCGCGGTCTTCCAGGTCGCGACGGCAAAGCCGGCGGCGACCGCTGCGATCATGATGGCGGGGGCGAACAGGCGGCTCCGCCGCAGCAGCACCGCGCCGAGCATCAGCGCGGCCGCTGTCGTTGCCACGACCCACAGCACAGGCTCGTGATCCGCGGCGAAGTAGAGTGCAATCCCGCCCCCGAAGGCGACCGGCACCCAGGGCAACAACCGGCCGGGCCCCGCCTCGGCGCGGGCCCATCGGCGCAGCGTCTCGACGATGGCGGGCCAAAGGCCAAGGTCAGCCGGCGCGAAGCCGCCAGCGGGCGCGACACGGCCGACTGGCCACGTCCCGGCGACTCCCTGGGAGCGCACTGGCCGGCTCCGCTCCGCCATTCCCCCTGCACCTTGCGATACGCGACGGGCGACGAGGCTACTGGAAGGTGCGACTGCTCAGATAGCGGTACAGATCAGGAACGAGCGGCCGAGCGCCCTACTTTTCCTCTTCCATCGTCACGGCCACCGACGCCTTGGCGGACAGACGGACCTTGTTGCCTTCGACGTCGGCAACGAGGCCCTTGTCGATGAAATGATGGTGACCCTTGTGACTGCCCTCGCCACTGTCCTTCTTGGTCAGCTTGATGCGATTGCCCTCGACGCGATCGACGGTGCCGACATGAACGCCGTCGGCGCCGATCACTTCCATATGCTCTGCAATGTTCTGCATGGCCGGATCCCTGTTTGGATCCCACTCAACGCACCAGTCCCACGTTCGTTTCCAGCACCTGATGAGGATCCTGTGTGCGGCGAGGCGCGTCAGATCAGCGGCGCCTGCGAGGAGGCATGGTGGTTGACGATCTTCCAGTCGCCGTCCTCCCGGACGATCACCCAGCTCATCTTGACCATGAGATCGGCACGCTCGCCGGCAAGATCGAATGAGATGGTCGCAGCCATGTTGATGAGGTCGGGACCCGACTGTGCCGCCTGTACATCCGAGAACGCGGCGCTCGGTTTGCGCCAGCGCGGCAGGCCGTTGAAATAGTCGGCGACGCCGTCCCTGCCCCGATAGAGTTTCGGATTGGAGCCGAAGAAGAACGCGTTCTTCGAATACAGCGACGACAGCGCCGAGGCGTCGAGCTTTGCGAAGCCTGCGCACCATTTCGAGATGATGGCGGAAACGATCTCGCCGGCCTCACTGCTCATGACCGCTCCCTCAGCCTTTGGCGACTTCCTTCGCAAACGTATCACGCAGGCCGATGGTGCGCGAGAACACCGGCTTGCCAGGCGTCGAGTCCTTGTCACGCACGAAATAGCCCTGGCGCTCGAACTGCATCGGCTCGGTCGAATTGCTCTCGGCAACGGAAGCCTCCACCCGCGCGTCGGAGAGAATCTGCAGCGAGTTCGGATTGAGATCGGCTGCAAAATTGGAGGCGTCTGGGGTCGGATTGGCGAAAAGCTGGTTGTAGATGCGGATCTCCGCCGGCATCGAAGTCGCGGCCGGCAGCCAGTGCATGGTGGCCTTGACCTTGCGGCCGTCGGGCGCGTTGCCGCCCTTGGTGGCGGGATCGTAGGTGCAGCGCAGCTCCACCACCTCGCCCTTGTCGTTCTTGATCACGCCGGTGCATTTGACGAAATAGGCATAACGCAGCCGCACCTCGTTGCCCGGCGACAGGCGGAAGAACTTCTTCGGCGGGTTCTCCATGAAGTCGTCCTGCTCGATATAGAGCTCGCGGCCGAAAGTGATCTTGCGCGTGCCGGCGCTGGCGTCGTCGGGATGGTTGATCGCCTCGAGCTCTTCGGTCTGCCCTTCCGGATAATTCTCGATTACGACCTTCAGCGGCCTCAACACCGCCATGCGGCGCTGGGCCGTGCGGTTCAGCTCCTCGCGGATGCAGAACTCGAGCATGCCGACATCCACCACGCTGTTGGCCTTGGCGACGCCGATGCGCCTGACGAATTCGCGCAAGGCCGCCGGCGGCACGCCGCGGCGGCGCATGCCTGCCATGGTCGGCATGCGCGGATCGTCCCAGCCCGCGACATGGCCGTCGCGGACCAGCTGGGTCAGCACGCGCTTCGACAGCAGCGTGTAGGTCAGGTTCAGCCGCGCGAACTCATACTGGTGCGGCTTGGACGGCACCGGCAGCTTCTCGATGAACCATTCATAGAGCGGCCGGTGGTCCTCGAACTCCAGCGTGCAGATCGAATGCGTGATGCCTTCGATGGCGTCGGACTGGCCATGCGCATAGTCGTAGCTCGGATAGATGCTCCACTTCGTGCCGGTGCGCGGATGGTGCGCATGCAGGATGCGGTACAGCACGGGGTCGCGCAGGTTGATGTTGCCCGCGGCCATGTCGATCTTGGCCCGCAGCACGCGCGCACCGTTGGGGAATTCGCCGGCCTTCATGCGGCGGAACAGGTCGAGATTCTCCTCCACGCTGCGGTCGCGGAACGGCGAGTTCTTGCCGGGCTCGGTCAGCGTGCCGCGCGAGAGACGGATCTCCTCCTGACTCTGGTCGTCGACATAGGCGAGTCCGTCGCGGATCAGCTGCTCCGCCCATTCGTACAGGCGGTCGAAATAGTCCGAGGCATAGAACAGGTTCTTGCCCCAATCGAAGCCGAGCCAGCGTACGTCGGCCTGGATGGAATCGATGTATTCCTGTTCCTCTTTGACCGGGTTGGTGTCGTCGAAGCGCAAGTGACAGCGGCCCGGAAACTCCTGGGCGATGCCGAAGTTGAGTGCGATCGACTTGGCGTGGCCGATATGCAGGTAGCCGTTCGGCTCCGGCGGGAACCGGGTCACGATCTCCTTGTACTTGCCCTGCTCGAGGTCGGCCTGGATGATGTCACGAATGAAATCGCGCCCAACCTCAGCTGCCACCGGTTCTGTCATCACGAAAATCCTGTAAGGAAATCAGCGGTCCTTCTGCCAAATTCGCGTCGCCGCGCCAAGGCCTTGCCGTCCGCCGTCGGGCTTTAGTTATGCTCCGGGCCTGCTATACACCACCGCTTCCAATGCATGGGCCCTGCCAAGAATGTCCGATTCCGTCGTCACCCGCTTCGCTCCCTCGCCGACTGGCTTTCTCCATATCGGGGGTGCCCGCACGGCGCTTTTCAACTGGCTCTATGCGAAGAAGCATGGCGGCAAGATGCTGCTCCGGATCGAGGACACCGACCGGGAGCGCTCCACGGAGGCTGCCATCGCGGCCATCCTCGATGGCCTCAAATGGCTGGAGCTCGGCTGGGACGGCGATGTCATCTACCAGTTCGCCCGCGCCGCCCGCCACCGCGAGGTCGCCGAGCAGCTGCTGGCCGACGGCAAGGCCTATCGCTGCTACGCCACCGCCGAGGAGCTCGCCGCCATGCGCGAGAAGGCGCGCGCCGAAGGCCGTACCCGCCTCTATGACGGCATGTGGCGCGACCGCGATCCCGCGACCGCTCCGAGCGATGTCAAGCCGACCATCCGGCTGCGCGCGCCGCAGACCGGCGAGACCGTGATCGAGGACCAGGTTCAGGGCCGCGTGGTCTGGCAGAACGAGAACCTCGACGACCTCGTCCTTTTGCGCGGCGACGGCAACCCGACCTACATGCTCGCCGTGGTGGTCGACGACCACGACATGGGCGTCACCCACGTCATCCGCGGCGACGACCATCTGATCAACGCCGCGCGCCAGAAGCAGATCTATGATGCAATGGGCTGGACGCTGCCCAGCATGTCCCATATCCCGCTCATTCACGGGCCGGATGGCTCCAAGCTGTCGAAGCGGCACGGCGCGCTCGGCGTCGATGCCTACCGCGCCATGGGGTACCTGCCCGCAGCGCTGCGCAACTATCTCGTCCGGCTCGGCTGGAGCCATGGCGACCAGGAGATCTTCTCGACGGAGGAGATGATCGCGGCGTTCGATCTCGCCAGCGTCGGCCGTGCCGCCGCCCGCTTCGATTTCGCCAAGCTGGAGAACCTCAACGGCCACTACATCCGCCACGCCGACGATCAATCGCTCGTGAGGATGTTCGAGGACGTGCTCGACCACGTCGTGCCGAGCCGCGACGAGATTAAGGCCAAGTTAAACGAGACGACACGGGCACAACTTCTCAAGGCCATGCCGGCCCTGAAGGAGCGCGCCAAGACGCTGATCGAGCTGATCGACGGCGCCCATTTCATTTTCGCAGACCGGCCCTTGACCCCCGATCCCAAGGCGCAAGCGTTGCTGACGCAAGATAACCGGAGGCTGATCGGCCGGCTTCATTCCGCGCTGGAGAAAGTCGAGACGTGGAGCGGCCCCACCACCGAAGCCGCGCTGCGCGCCTTTGCCGAGGAAAACGGTCTCAAGCTCGGCGCGGTCGCCCAGCCTTTGCGGGCGGCGCTCACCGGACGGACGACGTCGCCTGGTATATTTGAGGTTTTGGATGTCCTGGGGCGCCAGGAGAGCCTCGACCGGCTTAAGGATCAATCTACGACGTAAGTCGACCATGCGCGCGGCGATCTTGCAGCGCACATAGCAATAATATACCCATCTCCCCGTACATTCTGGAACTTCCGGCCTGCCCCCATGATCTCCCTAGGGGCCTCCGGCTCCGGCCCGTTTCACCACACATCGGGGACCTACGATGGACGCAAAACCAAGCAACAAGACCGCCACTCTGACGGTTGGAAACAAGAGTTACGATCTTCCGATCCTCAGCGGCAGCGTCGGGCCTGATGTCGTCGATATCGGCAAGCTTTACGGCCAGTCCGGCCTGTTCACTTACGACCCGGGCTTCACCTCGACCGCGAGCTGCCAGTCCAAGATCACCTATATCGATGGCGACGCGGGCGTCCTGGAGTACCGGGGCTACCCGATCGAGCAGCTTGCCGAGCACGGCGACTTCCTCGAGACCTGCTATCTCCTGCTCTACGGGAACCTGCCCACCGCCGCGCAGAAGAAGGATTTCGATCATCGCGTGACCCATCACACGATGGTGCACGAGCAGATGGCCCGCTTCTTCCAGGGCTTCCGCCGCGACGCCCATCCGATGGCGATCATGGTTGCGGCCGTCGGCGCGCTCGCCGCGTTCTATCACGACAGCACCGACATCAACGATCCGCAGCAGCGCATGATCGCGTCCATGCGCATGATCGCGAAGATCCCGACCCTGGCGGCGATGGCCTACAAGTACACCGTCGGCCAGCCCTTCGTGTATCCGAAGAACTCGCTGGGCTTTGCCGAGAACTTCCTCAACATGTGCTTCGCGGTGCCCTGCGAGGATTACAAAGTGAGCCCCGTGCTCGCCGATGCGCTGGAGAAGATCTTCATCCTGCACGCCGACCACGAGCAGAACGCATCCACCTCGACAGTGCGTATTGCCGGCTCCTCCGGCGCCAACCCGTTCGCCTGCATCGCGGCGGGCATCGCCTGCCTCTGGGGCCCGGCGCATGGCGGCGCGAACGAAGCCGCACTGAACATGCTCTATCAGATCGGCACGGTCGACAAGATCCCCGAGTTCATCGCCAAGGTGAAGGACAAGAGCTCCGAGGTCCGCCTGATGGGCTTCGGTCACCGCGTCTACAAGAACTACGATCCGCGCGCCAAGATCATGCAGAAGATGTGTCACGCCGTGCTCAAGGAGACCGGCCATGGCGACGATCCGATGCTGAAGGTGGCGATGGAGCTCGAAAAGATCGCGCTCAGCGACCAGTACTTCATCGACCGGAAGCTCTACCCGAACGTCGACTTCTATTCAGGCATCACGCTGAAGGCGATGGGCTTCCCGGTGTCGATGTTCACCGTGCTGTTCGCGGTCGCACGCACCGTCGGCTGGATCAGCCAGTGGAGCGAGATGATCGAGGATCCGCAGCAGAAGATCGGCCGTCCGCGCCAGCTCTATACCGGCGTAACAAAGCGCGATTACGTTCCGATCGACAAGCGCTAACGCCGGCCGTCACGGGTTTCGAAGCGGCGCCATCGCAAGATGGCGCCGCTTTCGTTTGGCGGAACATTGCGCCTGACCCGGCTGCTCGGTCCCGGCAGCATTCGCGTCCACGTGATTGCGAAGGGCGTGGTGATCACCGAGCGCCGCCGCCGGCTGCGGTATCCGAAAGGTGCAGGCCATTGCCAAAGGGCGCTCGCGTCGGGGCGTCCGCGGTGCGGCGAGGCCCGACGACATTGCCACCATGGAGCTGTTCCTCGCCTCCCGGGACAGCCATCGCATCGCCGGTCAGTATTTTCGGGGCGATGCGGGTCTCGCCCAGGGCGTGCACTCGAATTCGTCTCGGGTTCGCGTTGCGCGACGGAGATGTCGCGGATATTGATCCAGGTCGCGATCAAGGTGATCTACGATCGATGGTCTCTTGGGGTGCGAAATGGGCAGGCGTAGCAACGGATGTTTGCCCACCGAAATCGTAAACATCCGCTCCGTGTCAATCGCCTTGGTGTCACGCTAGGCTGCAAACTTCCGGTCACATCCTCGCGGCTGATGATGCCGGCAAAGTCGGAGCGAGCGATGCAAAAACGTAGAACCGCGCGGTAGATGGCTGGAAGTTGTGTTGCGAGCCAGCACAATGCTGCGCCGCGTCCTTCACCTGTTAAGCTGCTATCTCGCCACGCCAAAGAACAGGTTCGGGAAGTACAGCGCGATATCCGGGAAAACGATCAGGATCAGCACACCGACCATAGTCACAAGCACGTACGGAATCACGGACCAGTAGATATCACCCATCGTGACTTCCGGCGGCGCCACGCTCTTCAGATAAAACAGATTGAAGCCGAAAGGTGGTGTCATATAGCCGATCTCCATCATGATGATGAAGATCACGCCGAACCAGATCGGATCAAAATTGTAGGCCTGGACCACCGGCAGGAACACCGGAAGCGTGATCAGCATGATCCCGACCGGGTCAAGCACCATGCCCAGGATCAGCAGCACGAACAACATGAACGCGAGGGCTCCCCATTTTCCGCCGGGAACAAGCGTCATCAGGTGATTCATCAACTCGCTGGCACCCAGCGTCGTGTATGCCGTCGAGAACGCATGCGCGGCGAACAAGATCCACATGATCAGCGCCGTCAGGCGCAGGGTTTGGATCGCCGCGTCGTTCAGCACGGCCATCGACAGCCTGCGATGAACGGCGGATGCGATCAGCGCGCCGAACACGCCCAGCGCGGCAGCCTCAGTCGGCGTTGCAAAGCCGCCGAAGATGGCGCCGAGCACCAGAAACACGATGAACAGCGGCAAGAACACGGCTTTCAGTGAAGCGAACTTTGTTTGCCAGTCGCCGCGCTCCTGGATCGGCAATGCAGGCGCAAGCGATGGCTGCAACCAGGCGCGAACGCCGATATAGATCGAAACCAGCACGAACAGCAGGATGCCGGGACCGATTCCGGATGCGAACAGCCGGCCGACTGATACCTCGGTCAGCAAAGCGTAAAGCACCATCAGGATCGATGGGGGGATCAGGATGCCCCAGCCGCCGCCGCAGTTGATCGCGCCGACAGCGAGCCGCTTGTCGTAGCCGCGCTCCAGCATCCGCGGCAGCGCTATGGTGCCCATCGTCACGACTGCGGCGCCGCTGATCCCGCTCATCGCGGCAAAGATCGCGCAGATCGCTACGGTGCCGATCGCAAGCCCGCCGCGAAAGCCGCCGAACCAGAGATGCATCATCCGGTAAAGATCGTTCGCGACACCCGACTTCTCGAGCAGCATCGCCATATAAACGTACATCGGTATCGCGATCAGCGTGAAGCTCATCATCGAGTCCCAGAACTTGGACGCGACGATGTAGAACCCGACCGGCCCCATCGTGAAGTACAGGAAGACGACCGAGATGCCGCCGAGGGTGAAGGTAAGCGGCGTGCCGATGAAAAGGAAGACCAGCAGCGAACCGAAGAATAGAAGCGTGAGAAGCTCGACTGACACAATGGATCCGTTCGTCTAATGAGAGGGTTCGTCGGTCGCCTGCTTGCCGAACGTATCCGGGTCGTTCTCCAGCCCCTTGACGGTGCGGATGTCCGAGGCAAACCGGACGAGGCCCTGCAACAGCAACAGCACGCCCGCGACTGGGATGATGATCTTGACCGGCCAGATATGCGGATTCCAGAGACTGGACGATCTCTCGAACTTGGCCGCGGAATCCCAGGCCATGTCGACGCCTTGCCAGATCAGCACCCCGAGGAAGAGGAAGAACAGGAATGAAGTAGCGAGATCGACGACCGCCTTGTTCACGCGGCTGAATTTGCCATAGATGATGTCGACGTTGACATGGGCCCGCTCGACCAACAGATACCCGCCGGCAATCACCGCGTACCCGCCGAAGATCAGCTGTGCGAATTCGGCGGTCCAGATAGCCGCACTGCCGACGACGTAGCGCATGATCACGTCGGTCATCAGCAGCAGGAACATCGGCGCGATCAGCCATGCCGCGACCTTGCCGATCCAGATATTCAGGTGCGTGACCGTCCTGGCGAGTTTCAGCATTCTATGACCCGTATTCTGACGACCGCAAGTCAGCGCCGCCTGTTCACGCTGTCGGTGATTCGGAACGATTTTGAAGCAGCCGTGCCGCCTGCCGTGCCCCGCCGGCCGGCGGCCGGTAATGTCAGACGTAACCGAGATCGGTCATTAATGTCGTCAGGGCCTCGCCACCCTTGCTCGCAACAGGTCCCTTGGCGATCTCCTTCTGGAGAATGCCCTTCGAAGCATCGGCGAACTTCTTGAGCACGTCGTCGGGAAAGCGAACTACCTCAACGTTCATCTTCGTCTTGCCGGTGGTCAGCGCAATCGCTTCCTTGTGCAGATACTCGACCGAGCGACGGAAGTAGCGCTCTTCGATCAAGGCGAGAAACTGGAGCCGGAGATCGGCAGGCAACTTGTCCAGCGCAGCGGTGCTGATGATCCAGCAGTCGTTGGTGACGCCGAGCGCCGGTTTCATGTGATAGGGCGCGACCTCCCAGAACTTCATCGACAGCGCGCCGATCGCCGCGCCCCAGTGAGCGCCATCGACGACGCCCGTCGAAATCGCCTGGTAGATCTCGGGGCCGGCGACCTGTTGCGGCGAGGTGCCCGCGGCCGACAGGTAATCAAGCATCGTGCCGGCCGAACGCACCTTCAGGGTCCCGAGGTCTGCCGCAGAGGTGATCTTCTTCTTCAGCACGATCTCGGTCGGATAGGCCTTTTCGCCGAGCAGGATCACGCCCTTGGGTCGCAGTTCATCGTTGACCATCTTCTCGATGCCGAGATTCTTGGTCAGGTGCATCAGCTCCCAGGTCTCGCGCAACGTACCCGGAACTCCGTAGTACAAACCCATCGCCTGCGCCTCGCCGAGGATATAGGCCGGCGAGATCGTGCCCATCTGAACGACGCCCTTGCGGACTACGTTGAAGATCTCGCGATCCTTCGCGATTTCGCCCGCGCCGTACAATTCCATCTTGAAGCGTCCGCCGGTACGTTCTTCCAGCTCCTTCTGCAGTACGACAAGACTGTCGTTGAACGAGCCCGATGCTTTGGGCCAGTGCGACTGCACCTTCCAGGAAACCTTTTCCTGCGCGTGCGCGCTTCCAATGATCGAAGGCGTTGCAAGCGTTGCTACGGAACCCATCAACACGTTTCGGCGATTGAACTTGCTGTTCTGATCCGACATGTCTCTCTCCCTTGCCAGCCCGTCTGAATAGCTGAGCCGTTCTTTTTAGAAATGAGAACATGAGACAACTCGGCAAGTCAATCAGCGTTCGTCTTTGCCGTTCCGCGCAGCGGAACACGTTGGGATGGCTGAGCGCTTTCGGATCAAGTGGCCGACGTGACGGGCCAGCATGTCAATCAAAGCGTGTGGCTCCAGCGTGCCGTCGAGCCAAAGCCAGTCGGCCGAGACATTTTCATGCCACCGGTCCATGCCTTGGTGGAGCGTGTACGTATGAGATTGCCGGTAAGCCAATTGCGGTCGCCCACTGGCGGCGTCTTCTGCAGCAATCCAGACGACAGTGGTATTGATCGCCGTCTTAGCTGGCAGTAACTGAAACTGGACGCTTACACGTTGTACTGGGTGTCGAAGGCGCTGGTTGCTGTCCCGTTGAGCGCATGTTGTACGTTGCGCGCATACACAATCGTTTGTTCGCTCCCGCTTTCCTCAAGCAGACGCTTATGAGGACACGCCCGAGCCCGTTCGCACGCCCTTTCGCATCGCGGCCAGCACGATGTCGGCGGCGAGCACGCTAGGCGATGTGTTACCCGTCGACATGATCTGATCGAGCTGGGCGAATGCTTCCACCTGTCGCCGGCGAAGCGGCGAATCCATCAGCAGTTCGGCGAGCGCCGGCGCGAGCTTATCCGGCGTGCAATCCTCCTGCAGAAACTCCGGAATGATGTCCTTGCCGATCACGAGATTGGCAAGGATCACCGACGAGACGCGGATCGCGCGGCGCAGGATGAAAGCTTCGATAGCGCCGACGCGATAGGCGGTCACCATCGGAATGCCCGACAGCGCGAGTTCGAGAGTCACCGTCCCGGATTTGGCCAGCGCGGCGCGCGCGATCCGGAAGGCGGCACGCTTCTCGTTCTCCCCGATCACGAGCTGCGGCTTGACCGGCCAATTGGCAATGCCTTCACGGATGGTGGGTTCGAGATGCGGCATGGTCGGCAGCATCAGCTCGAACGCGCGCCCCTCCGCCTGCAACCGGCCGAGTGCCGCGCCGAACACATCGAGGTGATGCCGGATCTCGCTGCGCCGGCTGCCTGGCAGCACCAGCAGCACCGGCGGCTCGCCATCGCGTCGTGTCTGCTCCTCCGCGGTCGGCCGCAGCGACGCCAATTGCTCGATCAGCGGATGACCGACATAGCTGCAGGGCGGCCCGCCGAGCTTGCGGTATTCCTCCGGCTCGAACGGCAGCAGGCCCAGCACATGGTCGACGTAGCTGAGCATGGTCCGCGCCCGTCCCGGCCGCCACGCCCAGAGCTGCGGCGAGACGTAATCGACGATCGGGATCTCGGGGCTGCGCGAGCGCACGCGGCGGGCGACGCGATGGGTAAAATCGGGGCTGTCGATGATGACGAGCGCGTCGGGCGCGGCATCGGTCACGGCGTCGGCCGTCTTTCGGATGAGCCGCAGGATCTTCGGCAATTGCTGCACCACCGCGGCAAAGCCGACGATCGACAGCTCCTCGATCGGAAACAGCGTTGCAAGGCCCTCGCGGGCCATGGTGCGGCCGCCAACGCCGACGAACTGCACACCGTCGCCGAGGCGCTGGCGCAGTACCTTCATCAAGGAACTGCCGAGCCGGTCGCCGGATTCCTCCGTCGCGATCAGGAAGATCTTGCGCTTGGGATCACGCGACTGCATCACGCGCTCAGCCCTATGACGAAGAGATATTTTGCGTCGGCAAGCGCGATCATCGCCTGCGGCTCGGCGGCAATGGTGTTGCCGGCGCTGACCGCGATGCCCGCAAGGCCGGCGGCCGCGACGCCCTCGATTGTGCGCGGGCCGATCGTCGGCAGGTCGAAGCGCAGATCCTGGCCGCTCTTCGGTGCCTTCACCAGCACGCCGCGTCCGGTGGCAGCGCGGATGCGCCCTTCCTCCCGCAGCCGCGCGACGCGAGCGAGCAGCGCGTCTGTGCCCTCTATGTCCTCGACGGCCACCACGTGGCCGTCGATCACCACGACAGCCTGGCCGATGTCGAACGGGCCGAGCGCGGTCAGCACCGCGCGGCCGCGTTCGATGTCGGCCTTGCTGGTGTCGCTGGGCCAGGCGCGACTGATGCAGCCCTCGGGCATCAGCAGATCCGGCGCGACATCCTTGATGCCGACCATGCGAAAGCCATCCTGCTCGAGCATGCGGCCGACACCGGACAAGAGATGGTCGTCGCCCCCGCGAAAGGCGCGGATGACGTTGCCGAGCAGGCGCAGCGTCTTGATGTCGAACCGGATCTCCGCCAGCGACGGCCGCACCAATGTGCCGATGAAGATCAGGTCGCGGCAGCCTTCCTGGCGAAACAGCCGCATCGCGCGGCCGAGCTGGCCGACCGAAATCCAGCGATGGCGGAACTGCTCCACCCGCGCCGGATCGCAGGCCCCGCGCAGCGGAAACAGCACCGGCGTGATGCCGCGCGCCGCGAGCGACTCGGCGACCGCAAACGGCATTGCGCCGCCGCCGGCCACGATCCCGACCGGTGACGAAACTTCCGGAGCCGCCGATGTCATTCCCGCGGCCATCGCAGGGTCACTTCGCGATAGCGGGAAGACAGAGCGGGCGCTTGCCCTTGCCGATGAAGTCGAGGATTTCGGCGATCGCAGGGTCCTCGCCCGCCAGCGGACGCGCCGCCTCCAGCCGTTCGGCGAATGTGCCGGAGCCATGGAAAAGCTTCTGGTAGAACGCACGCACGGTCGCGAGCCGCTGCTTTGTGAACTTGCGCCGCTTCATGCCGATCAGGTTCAGGCCTTCCAGCACCGCATATTGACCGTTGACGAGACCGAACGGAATGATGTCGTCGCGCACCCCACAGACGCCGCCGACCATGACCTGCGATCCGATGCGGGTGAACTGGTGCACCGCGGACAAGCCGCCGATGAAGACGAAATCGCCGATCTCGCAATGACCGCCCAGCGTCGCCGAGGTCGCGAAGATCACGTCGTTGCCGACATGACAGTCGTGGCCGACATGACTGCAGTTCATGAAATAGCCGCGGTCGCCAACGGTCGTGACACCGCCGCCGGCAACAGTGCCGGCGTTCATGGTCACGGACTCGCGGATGGTGCAGCCCGCGCCGATCCGGAGCTGCGTCAGCTCGCCACGATAGCCGAGCGACTGCGGCGGCGTGCCGAGCGAGGCAAAGGGATAGATGGTGCAATCGTCACCGATGGTCGTCTGCGCGGTGATGTGCACATGTCCGATCAGCTTGCAGTTCTTTCCGATCGCGACGTTCGGCCCGATGATGCAATAGGGTCCGATCTCGGTACCCTCGCCGATCACGGCGCCGTCCGCGACCCGTGCGGTGGGATCAATCTTGCTCATCAAGCCAATCTTACTCGTCAAGAAGGTCTGGTTATCTATTGAAGTCGCTCGCTTTTCCGGTGGTTAGCGCGACTATGCCCGATCTGTCCAGTGACGTATCATCTCGCCGTGTTTCAAGTGCCGGATGAGGCGGCCTTCCCGGTCCATCAGGACGTTCATGCGGAGCTTCAATTGTCGTGGTCAGGGCCCTGGTCCTCTTGCTAGCGCAGCTCGCGGGTACACCGATCGTGTCAGAGACGATCGAGACTGGCGAGCAGCGGATCGTCGATCTCGTCACGTTTGAATGCCGGGACATCACCCGCAGCACGGTGCTTCAGCGGGTCTGTTACGATCGCGCGCAGCAGGACCTGATTGTCGCGAGCAACGGCGCCTATGTCCGTTATTGCGGCGTGGCGGCGGACACCGTCGAACGCCTCATGGGCGCACCGTCCATGGGTCAGTTCTTTAGCCGGAATATCAAACGTGAGGCGACCACCGGGCGCTACACGTGCCGGACGCGCGAGCCGGTCCAGAAGAGCTGATCCGCTCAGTCCGTCAGCATGGCGCCGACGTCGGCCTCCGCCACCACCTGGCCGTTGACCTTGGCATCACCGTGAAACCACCACATGGCTTTGCGGCGCCCCAGCGAGCGCATGTGATATTCAATGGTGTCGCCGGGCAGCACCGGCTTGCGGAACTTGCACTTGTCGATCGTGAGGAAATAGACCGCCCGCGGTTTCTCGGTGCCCTCGACCGACTTGATGCCGATCACGCCCGCCGTCTGTGCCATTGCCTCGATCATCATGACGCCGGGATAGACGGGGCGCTCGGGGAAGTGCCCCTGGAAGGCCGGTTCGTTGAAGGTGACGTTCTTGATGCCGATGCCGCTGTAGTCGGCCCGGATGTTGATCACGCGGTCGATCAAGAGCATCGGAAAGCGGTGCGGCAGGGTCTGGAGGATGGCGTTGATATCCACCAGCTCGAACTTAACAGGTGATTCCGCCGTCATTCCCGTCCCTCGTCTTTCGGCTCCGCCTTGCTGTCGCGTACCAGGCGCTCCACCGCGATGATCTCTTTGAACCATTGTTTGGTCGGCTTGGCGAAATGCCCGCCCCACCTGCCGCCCGGGGGGATGTCGTCCTTGACCGCGCTCATGGCCGTCACCTGCGCTCCGTCGCCGATCTTGAGGTGATTGTTGATGCCAACCTTCGCTCCCAGCGCCACGTTGTCGCCGATGGTCAGGCTGCCGGCGAGACCGATCTGCGCCGCGAGCAGGCAATGCCGGCCGATCGTCACATTGTGGCCGATCTGGACCTGATTGTCGATTTTAGTCCCCTCACCGATCACGGTATCCCGCAAGGACCCACGGTCGATCGTGGTGTTGGCGCCGACCTCGACGTCGTTCTGGATCAGCACCCGTCCGGTCTGCGGCACCTTCAGATGGCCTTCGGGGCCGAAGAAGATGAAGCCGTAGCCGTCCTGACCGATCGAGCAGCCGGGGTGGATCAGCACGTTGTTGCCGATCAGGGCGCACTGGATGGCGGTTCGGGCACCGACATTGCAGTCGCGGCCGATCTTGACGCCCGGGCCGATCACCGCGCCGACGCCGATCACGGTGCCGCTGCCGATCTCGACGTCGGGGCCGATCACGGCCAGGGGATCGACGACCACGCCATCCTCGAGCCGGGCCGTGGGATCGATGATGGCGGATGGCGCGATACCGTCGTTGCCGACCCAGGATTGCGGCCTCAGCGCGTCTCCATGCCATTCCCGCGCGATCCTGACGAAGGCGCGGAATGGCTGCGCCACCCGCAACACGGCCACATGCGCAGGCACCTCGGCCTCGAATCGCGGGCTGACCAGGCAAGCACCAGCCCTGGTCGCCCGGAGCTGATCGGCATATTTGAGGTTGTCGAAGAACGCCAGATGCATGGGGCCCGCCTCGTCCAGCGAGGCAAGGCCCGTGATGACGTGGCCGCCCCTCGCGGGGTCGACCAGCTGCGCCTTGGTCAGCGTGGCAATCTCGGCCAACGCTGTGGCAGGCGGCTTTGTGAAGAAGATCGACTGCGCCATTCCACCCCGTCGCGGTCCGGCTTCGGCATGAAGCGGCCAGGCCGCATCATGCCTCATGACTTGGATTGGCACGATCCTCTTCGGAAACCGGCTCCACTGATCCGGATCGTGCCGTATTGATCGAACTAGAACGTGGTGCCGCCGCCGAACCGGAATTCCTGCACGCGATCGTACTTGCCCTTGCTGAGCGGCACGGCGTAGTCGAAGCGAAGCGGACCGAACGGCGACTGCCAGATCAGGCCGACGCCGACCGAGGAGCGCACAACCTTGCTGTCATCATACACGAGGCCGGTGCAGGTGCCGCTGCTCGCCGGATCGATGGTCGACGGGATACAGCCGGGCGCATTGACTTCGTTGGTCGTGGTCCAGCTCGTCGGCCCCCTGTAGTCGTAGAGGCCGCCGGCATCGGCATAGACCGCGCCCTTCAGGCCCACTTCCTTCGGCAGGAACCAGAACGGCATCTGCAATTCGAGCGAAGCGCCCCAGTACTGGGTGCCGCCGAGCGCATCCCGCGAACCGTACGGGTTCAAGTCGCGCGGGCCGATGCCGTTCGGGGCAAAGCCGCGAACGAGATTCGGGCCCATCTGGAAGTGGTCGAGCATGCGCAGATCGCTGCCGATCTTGTTCAGCATGCCGCTCTGCAGGCGCACGATGCCGACGATGTCGGAGACGAGCGGCGTGTAGTACTTCGCATCGATGACCGACTTCAGATAGGAGACGTCCCCGCCGACGCCGGCAAAATCCTGCCGGAAATCGACAAGCAGACCGTCGGTGGGGTTCTTGTTGTTGTCCAGCGTGTTGTAGGTCAGCGTGTAGCCGAGCGCCGAGGTCAGGGTCTTGCCGTTGGCCAGCTCCCTGCGCACCGGCAGCGAGGCTTCGCCATCGTTGTAGCAGCCGAGGCCATTGGTGGACGGATCCAGAGGTATACCAGTGGCAGCAGAGAAGGCCGGGCTGGGATTGAACGCCGCCGAACCGACCACGTTGTTACAGTTCGCAAGGTAATACGGAAGCGTGATCTCCTGCTGGTAGATCGAGTAGCGCACCTGGAGCGCCAGATCTTCACGCAAGGAGAAGCCGAGGCGCGGCGAGAAGCCGAGCGTCTTGGTGCCGTAGGAGATGTAGCTGTTGGACAGCTGCTGGCGCTGATAGAGGTCGAGACCGAGCGCCACGCGGTAGTCGAGCAGATAAGGCTCGACGAACGACAGCGAGTAGCCGCGGGCATACTGGCCATACGTCACCGACGCCTTGGCGAACAGGCCGCGGCCGAGCAGATTGCGCTCGGAGACCGACACTTCGGCCAGCGCGCCGTCGGTGGTGGAGTAACCGCCCGAGATCGAGAAGTCGCCGGTCGATTTCTCTTCCATGTCGACATTCAGGATGACGCGGTCGCTCGACGAGCCCGGCTCCGTCGTGATCTTCACCGTCTTGAAATAGTCGAGGTTCTTCAGGCGCCGCTCGGCGCGGTCGACCAGCGCGCGATTGTAGGCGTCGCCCTCCGAGATGTCGAACTCGCGGCGGATCACGTAGTCCCGCGTGCGGGTGTTGCCGCGCAGGTTGATGCGCTCGATGTAGGTGCGCGGGCCCTCGTCGATGTTGAAGACGACAGAGACCGTGTGCGCCTCGAAGTTGCGGTCACCGCCGGGCCGGACCACGGCGAAGGCATAGCCGCGACGCGAGGCCTCGATCTGCATCTCCTCGACCGACTTTTCGACCGACTCGACGTTGTAGAGCGAGCCGACATTGACGCGCGAATAGGCGCGCATCGACGCGGGATCGAAGTTGGGAATGCTGGAGCGGAAGTCGACCGTGCCGACGCGGTACTGCGCGCCTTCCTCGATCTTGAAGGTGACGTTGAAGCCCTTCTTCTCCGGATCGTACTCAGTGAGCGCGGCCACGACCTGGACGTCGGCGAAGCCGTTCTTGAGATAGAAGCGGCGGATCAGGTCGCGGTCGGCCTCGACGCGATCGGGATCATAGATGTCGCCGCTGGCGAGGAAGCTCAAGAGGTTCGATTCACGCGTCTTGATGACGTCGCGCAGGCGGTAGGACGAGAAGGCGTTGTTGCCGACGAACTCGATCGACTTGACGCCGGTCTTGGCGCCCTCCTCGATTGTGAAGATCAGGTCGACGCGATTGTTCGGCTGCTCGATGATCTCGGGCGTGACGCGCACGTCATAGCGGCCGGACCGGCGATAAATTTCAGCGATTCGCAGCGTGTCGGACTGCACCATGGCGCGGGAGAACGTGCCGCGCGCCTTGGACTGCACCTCGGCGGAGAGCTGCTCGTCCTTGATCTTCTTGTTGCCCTCGAAGGCGATCCGGCCGATCACCGGGTTTTCCACCACCGAGACGATGATCTGACCGCCGGGGCCGCGGTTGATCCTCACATCCTGGAACAGGCCGGTCTCGATCAACGCCTTGAGACCGTCGTCAATGGCGCCCTGATCCAGGCGGCCGCCCGGACCCGGCCTAAAATAGGAACGGATCGTCTCCACTTCGACGCGGCGATTTCCCTCGACGGAAATCGACTGGACGCTCTGAGCGAGCGCAGACGAAGACAGGAAAACAGCCCCGACCGGGGCAATTACCGGCGCGCCGAACATGATCAGGGTTGCGAGCAAGCCCCCCCGGAGTCGCAGTCCAAACTTCATCGCGCAACGCGCCCTTATCATTCCGTGCCAGACCCAACCCCAACGCCGGTCCGGAGATTCCCCAAGTTCAGGCTGCTTGTAGCCAATTTCGCCGACTCCGCAAACGGCGGAAAGCGCCGTAATTTCAATTTCATTGCAAGACGTTGCTCAACAGCAACGCCACAAAAAAGCCCCTATCAGGAAGCGGCCATCCGCAGGATGTCGTTGTAGGTCGCAAACACCATCAGCATCAGCACCAGGCCGAGACCGATTCGGAACCCCATTTCCTGGGTTCGCTCGGACAAGGGCCGACCGCGGAGCACCTCGGCCGCATAGAACATGAGATGGCCGCCATCCAGCAGCGGGATCGGGAAGAGGTTCAGCAGACCAATCGAGACCGACAGCACCGCACAGAGATTGATCACGAACTGGAACCCGGCGCTCGCCGCCTGCCCCGACATCTTCGCGATTCCCAGAACACCGCTGACCTCGTTCGGATTGCCCTGTCCGACGAAGAGGGAACCAAGGAACTTGAAGGTGCTGGTGATGATGAACCAGACCTGCTCGACCCCGATCTTGAGCGCTTCGCCGATGCCGACCGGCGCGGTCGACGCCTCCCCGGCCTGCGACTTGTGCTCGATGCCGAGCACGCCGAGACGGTGGCTGTTGCCGAACGGATCCTTGCGCTCGAGCAGCGCCGGGGTGGCGGTCAGCGTGACAATGGCGTCATCGCGTTTCACCTGGAAAGTAAGCGCCGAACCGGCGTTCATCGCAACGATTCGCTGCATGTCGGCAAAGCTCTCGATCGGCTTGCCGTCGATCTGAAGGACGACGTCCCCGACCTTGAAGCCGGCCGCCGCCGCGGCGCCGGTGGCGACGACGCCGTCGACGCGGGCGATGGTGCTCGGCTTGCCGTAGTAGAGGGCCATGCCGGCGAAGATCAGCGCGCCCAGGATGAAATTGGCGATCGGTCCGGCAGCGACAATGGCAGCACGCGGGCCGACCTTCTTGTGGTGGAAGCTGCCGGCGCGCTCCTCGGCCGTCATGGACGAGAGTGTCTGGGCCGACGGGGTGGAGGCCTCGCTCTCGTCGCCAAAGAACTTGACGTAGCCGCCGAGGGGGATCGCCGAGATCTTCCAGCGGGTGCCATGGCGGTCGTTGAAACCGACCAGCTCAGGTCCGAACCCGAGCGAAAAGGTTAACACGCGCACGCCAGCCCAGCGCGCGACCAGGAAATGGCCGAGCTCGTGGAAGAACACGACGATGGTCAGGACGAACAGGAAGGGAACGGCGTAACCGAGGAGCCCATGGCTCAACGTGTTGAAACTATGGACGAAAAAGTCGATCATCGATTTCCCTCACCCAGCGCCGCAAGGCCCTGGCCCGAACCAACTAGGATGCCTTTAAGGCAATTTGAGGCAATAGGGCGGCCGCCCTATTTCGCGCAACATGGTCAACGGAGATTGCATCGTCGGCGGACGTCAGAGGGGCCTGGTTCCCGCCTTTGATCCAATCCTCGAGGGTCGCCTCGACCAGCCGGGCAATCGCCCCGAAGCGGATCTTGCCGGCGATGAAGGCGGCCACAGCGACCTCGTTGGCGGCGTTGTAGACGGTGGTCGCCCCCTTCCCTGTCCGGAGCGAATCGTAGGCCAGCCGGAGACCTGGGAAACGCTCGAAGTCCGGCGCTTCGAAAGTCAGCTGACCGATCTTGGCGAGGTCCAGCTTTGCTGCCGGCCCCTTGATCCGATCGGGCCAGCCGAGGCAATGCGCGATCGGCGTCCTCATGTCGGGCGCGCCGAGCTGGGCCACCACCGAGCAGTCGGAAAACTCGACCATGCCGTGGATGATCGACTGCGGATGCACGAGCACGTCGATCTCGTCCGGCGAGAGCGCAAACAGATACGACGCCTCGATCACCTCGAGGCCCTTGTTCATCATCGAGGCTGAATCGATCGTGATCTTCTGGCCCATGCTCCAGTTCGGATGCTTCAGGGCCTGCGCAAGGGTCGCCTGCTCGATGTCCGCCGGCTTCCAGGTCCGGAACGGGCCGCCGGAGGCCGTGATGATGACGCGGACGAGCTCGTCGCGATTGCCCGAGCTGAGCGCCTGGAACAGCGCATTGTGCTCGGAATCGGCCGGCAGGATGCAGGCGCCTGCCTTTGCCGCGCGCTGCATGAAGAAATCGCCGGCGCAGACCAGGCACTCCTTGTTGGCGAGCGCGACATGGGCGCCGCGGTCGACCGCGGCCAGCGCCGGCTTCAGGCCCGCAGCGCCGCTCACGGCGGCCATCACCCAGTCGGCCGGGCGCGCGCCGGCCTCGATCACCGCGCTTTCGCCGGCGCCGCATTCGGTGCTGGTGCCTGCGAGTGCAGCCTTGAGTTCGGCGAGCTTGGAGGTGTCGGCGATCGCGACGTAGCGGGCGGAGAATTCCTTGGCGAGCTTTGCCAGGGCTGCGACATTGCCGTTCGCCGTCAGCGCCTCGACACGGTAGCGCTCTGGCGTGGCCCGCAGCAGGTCCATGGTGCTATCGCCGATCGAGCCGGTAGCGCCGAGAACCGTGACACTGCGGACGTCGGACGCCGCAAGCCTGTTGTTACGCAATGGGACCGCGCTCATGTGCTCACCAAACCATAAGACCGCTTCCGGCGCTATGCACACCATGGCGGAGAAAGCCGATAATCCAGGCCGCCAGGATGGCGGCGACAAAACCGTCCAGGCGGTCCATTAGCCCGCCATGTCCGGGAATTAAGTGACTGGAATCCTTGACACCGAAGCGCCGCTTCACCGCGGATTCGAACAGGTCGCCCAATGCCGATACCACCGAGAGGACGGCGCTGACGAGCAGCAATGGTCCCATCTTCCCAAAGCCGAAGACCGCAAAGCCCACCGCGACCAACAGGCTCGCGCCAAAGCCGCCGAATGCACCCGCCCATGTCTTCTTCGGGCTCACGCGCGGCCACAGCTTCGGTCCACCAATGCTGCGGCCGGCGAAATAGCCGCCGATGTCGGTCGCCCACACCACCAGCAGCACGAACATCAGCGCGGAGAAACCGTTGACGAGATCCTTCCGCACCAGGATCGCGGCCAGCAGCGCCGCCGCCGCGTAGGCGAAGCCGGTAGCCGCCCACAAGAACTTGCCGCGCGCGATCAGCGTCACAATCGCCCCGCCGATGAGACCGGTGATGACGGCGGTCTTCAGCGCGCCAAACGCGACAGCGGCCCCCATCATGGCGATCACGACCGTCCCTGCCCCGGTCAGCGCAGCCGATCCCGCGCCCACCACCATCAGCCATTCCGCGAACAGTCCGATCGAGACCAGGGTGACGAGAAGGGCCCACAGCCAACCGCCGGCATAAGCGATCGCAATCGTCAGCGGCGCCAGCACCAGCGCCGCGAGGACTCGCACCACCAGATTGCTTGGGGCAGGCTTGGCGCCTGCCGATGCGGCGTCGGGTTCGCTCACGAGGCTGTTTTCGCGACCAGGCCGCCGAAACGGCGCTCGCGCCTGGCAAATTCGGCGATCGCGCTTTCGAGCGCCGCCTTGTCGAAATCGGGCCAGTGGATCGGCACGAACACGAGCTCGCTGTAGGCGGCCTGCCACATCAGGAAGTTGGACAGACGCTGCTCGCCGCTGGTGCGAATGATGAGATCGGGATCGGGAATGTCGGGCGCGTCGAGATACGCCCCGAGCGTCTCGGCGTCGATGGTGGCAGGATCGCGCTTGCCCTCCGCGACCTCGCGGGCGAGCTTCTGGGCCGCCTTCGCGATCTCCTGCCGTGAGCCGTAGTTGAAGGCCACGACGAGCGTCAGACGCGTGTTGTCGCGCGTCAGCTCTTCGGCCTCATTGAGGAGCGCACAGATGTCGCTCTCAAGGCCGTCGCGCTCGCCGATGATGCGAACCTTGACGCCGTCACGATGCAGGCTCGCCAGATCGTTGCGGATGAAGCGTCGCAGCAGCCCGAACAGGTCGCCGATCTCGCTCGCCGGGCGCGACCAATTCTCCGAAGAGAACGAGAAGATGGTGAGATAGCGAATTCCGAGCTCATGCGAGGCGCGCACCACCCGGCGCAGCGCGTCCACACCGCGGCGGTGCCCTTCCGCACGCGGCAAGCCGCGCGCCGCCGCCCAGCGCCCATTGCCATCCATGATGATGGCGACGTGCGCAGGCGCCTCGGACCGGTCGGGCCCTTCCGTTGCTGGCGCGGCGGCGTTGGACATGGAGGTGGCCCTAAACGGTCAGGATTTCTTTTTCCTTGATGGCCAGCAACTGGTCGATCTCGGCGATGGTCCCGTCGGTCGCCTTCTGCACCTCGTCGGCGTGACGCTTCTGATCGTCCTCCGACATCTCGTGATTCTTCTCGAGCTTCTTGAGCACGTCGAGGCCGTCGCGGCGGACATGGCGCGCGGCGACCTTGGCGGCTTCCGCGTATTTGTGCGCGACCTTCACCAGTTCCTTCCGCCGTTCCTCGTTGAGCTCGGGGATGCGCAGGCGCAGCACCTGGCCTTCGGTCGCCGGCGACAGGCCGAGATTGGAATCGACGATCGCCTTCTCGACCGCCTTGACCATCGACTTGTCCCAGACTTGCACCGAGATCAGGCGCGGCTCCGGCACGCTGACGGTGGCGAGCTGATTGAGCGGCATGTGACTGCCATAAGCCTCGACCTGGACCGGGTCGAGCATCGAGGCGGAGGCGCGCCCCGTCCGCAGGCCGCCAAGCTCGTGCTTGAGCGATTGGACGGCGCCCTGCATGCGGCGCTTCACTTCGTTGAGGTCGAAATTACCCGTGGCCATCACGTTTCTCCTTCAAAATCCCGGCGACCGCTCCGCGCCCTTCCCTTTCGGGCGCGCCAGACGAGCCGTCAGCCGGCGACGATGGTTCCGTGGCCGACGCCACGCAGCATCGCGCCTATCGATCCCGGCTCCGCGATCGAGAATACGATGATAGGCAGCGAAGTCTCGCGGGCAAGCGCGAAGGCAGTCGCATCCATCACCTTGTAACCGCCTTCGATCGCCTGCGAATGCGTCAGGCGGTCGAATCGCGTGGCGGTCGGATCCTTCTTCGGGTCGGCCGAGTAGACCCCGTCGACATTGGTCGCCTTCAGCACCGCCTGCGCGCCGATTTCGGCGGCGCGCAGCACCGCGGTCGTGTCGGTGGTGAAGAACGGATTGCCGGTCCCGCCGCCAAGCAACAGGATCCGGCCCTCGGCCAGGTATTTGTGTGCTGCAGTGCGGGTGAACAGCTCGGAGATCTCGGGCATGACGAAGGCTGACAGCGTCCGTGCCGGCGTGCCCTTGCGCTCGATCGCTGCTTCCAGCGCGAGGCAATTCATCATGGTGGCGAGCATGCCCATGGTGTCGCCGGTGGTGCGCGTGACGCCGCGGGAGGAGACCTCGACGCCGCGAACCATGTTGCCGCCACCGATCACGACTGCGACCTCGGTGCCGAGATGGCGGGCCGCGATCAGGTCGTCCGCAACCCGGTCGACAGTCGGTTGATCGATGCCAAAGCCTTGCTGCCCCGCGAGATATTCGCCGGACAGCTTGATCACGACGCGACGATAGACCGGATCAGTCATGAGCACTTTCCTTGTCCGCGCGCCGCTTCCGGCGGCACGCCGGAAGGAACGTTCCGGCGCTTACTTCTTGCCGCTGGCCGCGGCGACCTCGGCTGCGAAGTCGCTTTCCTGCTTCTCGATTCCCTCGCCGAGAGCATAGCGCACGAAGCCGGCGATCTTCACAGCGCCGCCGACCTTGCCTTCGGCCTCCTTCACGGCCTGCGCCACCGACTTGCCGGTGTCGTGGATGAAGGCCTGCTCCAGCAGGCAGACTTCCTTGTAGTAGGTCTTGAGGCCGGACTCGACGATCTTCTCGATCACGTTCTCGGGCTTGCCCTGCTGCCGGTATTTGTCCGCGAGCACGTCCTTCTCGCGCTTGACCACGGCCGGATCGAGGCCGGACGGATCCAGCGCCAGCGGGTTGGCGGCCGCGACATGCATTGCGATCTGGCGGCCAAGCGCGGCGAGCTCGTCGGCCTTGCCTGGCGATTCCAGCGCCACGAGCACGCCCATCTTGCCGGCGCCCTCGATGACGGCGCCGTGGACGTAGTGCGAGACCACGCCCTGGCTCACCTCGAGCTGGGCGGCGCGGCGCAGCGTCATGTTCTCGCCGATGGTGGCGATCGCATCATTGATTGCGGTGTCGATCGTGACGTCGCCGACCTTGGCGGCCTTGATCTTCTCGACATCGGCGCCGACGTCGAACGCCACCTGGGCGATCATCTTGACGAGGCCCTGGAACTGACCGTTGCGCGCGACGAAGTCGGTCTCGGAGTTGACCTCGACCACGACGCCCTTGGTGCCCTTGGTGAGCGCGCCGATCAGGCCCTCGGCCGCGACGCGACCCGACTTCTTGGCGGCCTTGGACAGACCCTTCTTGCGCAGCCAGTCCTGGGCCGCTTCCATGTTGCCGTCGTTCTCGGTCAGCGCGGCCTTGCAGTCCATCATGCCTGCGCCGGTCGACTCGCGCAGATCCTTGACCATCGCAGCTGTGATCGTTGCCATCGTTGAAAATCCTTTGTGCCTGCCGGTTTGCCGCGGCGCGGCATCCAATTGGCCCCGCCACGGTCCATTTCAGGAATTCGCGTCAACTGAAATGGTGGCCGGATCCTATCCGGCCAACCCATCGTTCTTTTTGACTATTCCGCTTCCGCGGTCAGCGCCTTGGCCTTGGCCACCCAAGCATCCGCGCGGCTCGGCAGACCGACTTCTTCGCCGATCGTGTGCGCGGTGTCGTGGTCGAGCTCGGCGAGCTGCCAGTAATGGAAGATGCCGAGGTCGTTGAACTTCTTCTCGATCGCACCCGACACGCCCGGGAGCTTCTTGAGGTCGTCGGCGGTGCCGCGGGGACCCGCAAGGCCCTGGAAGCCGCTGGACGACGCGGCCGGCAGCTCCTCGGCGACAGGCTGAGCGGAGGCACCGATGTCGATGCCCGAATCGCCCTGGGCGCGCGAGATTCCGTCGATCGCCGCACGCGCGATCAGATCGCAGTACAGCGAGATCGCGCGGCCGGCGTCGTCATTGCCGGGGACAACATAGGTGATGCCCTTAGGGTCCGAATTGGTGTCGACGATAGCGGCGACCGGGATGTTGAGCCGCTGGGCTTCCTGGATCGCGATGTCTTCCTTGTTGGTGTCGATCACGAAGATCAGGTCGGGCAGACCGCCCATATCCTTGATGCCGCCGAGCGAACGATCGAGCTTGTCGCGCTCGCGCTGCAGCGTCAGGCGCTCCTTCTTGGTATAGGAATTGGCTTCTCCGCCCGAGAGCACGTCGTCGAGGTGACGCAGGCGCTTGATCGAGGCCGAGATCGTCTTCCAGTTCGTCAGCGTGCCGCCGAGCCAGCGCGAATTGACGAAGTACTGCGCGCAGCGCTTGGCCGCGTCAGCAACGCCGTCCTGGGCCTGGCGCTTGGTGCCGACGAACAGGATGCGGCCGCCCTTTGCCACCGTGTCGCTGACGGCCTGAAGGGCCTGGTGCAGCATCGGCACGGTCTGAGCGAGGTCGACGATGTGGATGTTGTTGCGGGTGCCGAAAATGAACGGAGCCATTTTCGGATTCCAGCGGTGGGCCTGGTGGCCAAAGTGCACGCCAGCTTCGAGCAGCTGACGCATGGTGAAGTCGGGTAGCGCCATCGTTCTAGTTCTCCGGTTGGTTCCTCCGGAAACGTGTGAGCAAAACGGAGCGTTCTCGCCCCGGCTGCCACCGGACGGCCTTGTGAGCCATGTTTCCGTGTGAGATGGCGCGCTATATAGCGCCATTTCGGCCAGAAGCAAGGAAATAAGGGCCATCCGGGACGCCGGAGAGCTTCAGTCGCTTCTTGATGCCTCTTCGCTTCCTAGCACCTCGGCTGACCGGGTGGGCAGCTTTTGGGTGCCGGCCCTGCGGGCCGCGCCGGCGGAGGTGGAGGCGGCGCCGCACGCGGCGGCGCGGCCGCCATTGGAGGTGGCGCCGGCCGGGCCACGGGGGGTGGAGGTGGCGCGGGCCGGGCCATTGGAGGCGGAGATGGCGCCGGACGCGCCATCGCAGGCGGAGGCGGTGCCGGTCGGGCAATCGGCGGCGGTGGCGCCGGTCGAGCCACGGCCGCAGGTGGAGGCGCTGCGCGCGGCGGCGGAGGTGGCGCGACCCGCGGCGGAGGCGGCGGCGTCGGCTTCGCCAAGGCCTGAGGATGCGGTGGGGGTGCGGCAGGCCTTGCAGCCTGCGGCGGTGCCGGCCGGTGATCCTGAACTCCGGACGGCCCTCTCGCCGCCACGGGCGGCGGTGGCGGCGCGATCCTGGCGGTGGGCGGGACCGCCGGCTTACCGGAGGCCGCGCTCGAAGGCGGCGCAGCGACCGGCTGGGACCCGGGTGCCCTGCCGCGCAGCTCAGACGCAGGCGGGTTTATGGTCGCCGGCGGCTTCGGCAGGCCTGCGGAGGGCGACGCCGCACCTCGGGGAGCCGGCGGAGGGTTGGGCGCCGCAGCGGTTGCGGCGTTCGGCTGCGCCGCCGGGATATTGCCGGCGGGAGCCGTGACGGTCGCAGCCGGCCTGCCATGAGGCGGGGCAGCGCCCGGCGCGCCCCCTGCCCGGGCCGGCGGCGGCGGCCCGCCCGGGGTTCCGGGCACCGGCAGCGTATTGGCCTGCGGCAGCTTGGCAGGCGCCGTTGCTTGCGGCGTCGCAGGAACGTTGCCGGCTGGAGCGGTCGCCGTCGAACCCGGCCTGCCGTTCGGCGGGACATTGCCGGGCGCTGCTCCCGGACCGGCCGGCGGCACTCCGGAAGTCCCTGGTGCCGTCAATGTATTGGCTTGCGGCGTGGCCGCAGCCGGCGGCTGCGCTGTCGTGCCAGGAGCGACATTGGCCGGAGCGGGTGCCGCGATCGCGGGCCTCACCGTCGGCTGGATCGTCGCGCTCGGCGGCATCGGCGCCTTGCCTTGCTGGATCAGGGCGGCGCGTTGCGCGACCGCCTGCGGCACGGCGGGACCTGCCGGCGTGGCGCGGCCGGCAACCGCCGGCGCCAGATTGCCCGGACCAAGCGCCGGCCCCGCGGCCGGCGGCGGCGGCGGGCGATTGATCACGGTGTTGATGACCGTCGTGTTGTGGATGTTCTGATAGATGATGTTGTTCGGCGGCGGCGCGACATAGACCGGCGCCCTGACGAACACCGGGATCGGCACGAACACCGGCTGCGGCAGCACGAACAGCCCGACCACCGGCAGCGGCGGCGGCAGCACGACGAAATCCGGCGGCGGTGGCGGCAGATAGTACACGGGCGGCGGCGGTGGCGGCACGAAGCCGAAATCGGGATCGCTGAAGTACAGCACCGGACGATCGACATAGAACACCTCCTCCGGCGGCGGCGGCGGCACGTCGTAATCCAGCATTGTGAAGGTCGGCGGCGGCTCGAGCGGCGCAGTCAGGATCGCAAGCCTCCGCCGGGCATCTCCCGCATGCGGCCCGCGCGGGTACCGGCGCAGATACGACCAATAGGCGTCCGGCGTATCGGCGCGATAGGTCCGCCGCCAGGTAAGCGCCTCGCGGCGTGCCGCCACGATCGCCCTCACCCGCTTTGCGAGCGGATCATTCGGATAGGCCGCGAGGAATTCCTCATAAGCCGCCAGCGTGTCGCGTTCGAGCGCCGCGGCATAGGCATCCTGCACGCCGAGATCGCGGATCGGCTTGTTGCGGATCGCGGCGACCTGGTCGGGCGCCGTCTCCGGCGGCGCGTCGGGCCCGCGCTCGAAGAACGAGAACTGCGCCGATATCTTCTGCTCGTTCCAGGGCACCTGCGCGCCCTTGCTGGCTTCGTTGACGCGGAGGCGCACGCGGTCGAACACCTCGGGCAACGGCAGTCCGCCGGTGCGGATCATCTCGGCGAGCGACTGCGCGTAGATGCCGTACGGCCCGGGCTCCTCCGGCGCCACCGTGCCGGGCGCCGCATTGAAGGCGATCAGCATGTTCGCCTCCGGCTCAACCAGCGCGAGGCCGCTCGCGATGTGCTGACCGCCCTCGATGAAAGGCTGCGCGCGGGCCGCGTCGAGCACGACGATGTTGGCCTTGAGCGGAATGGACGCGAGCTGGCGCGCATAGTCGCTGATCCGCAAGGCCTCGGTCGGTACGTCGGTATCGCGGGCGATGCTGGAATCGACCGGGATGAAATAGTTCTCGCCGGCAAGCTGCACGCCGTAGCCGGCAAGATAGATCATCGCGACGGTGCCCGGGCCGGAAGCCTGCGCCTTCTGGATGAAATCGCGCAAGCTCTTGCGCAGCGTGTCGCCATCGAGATCGCGCGCGCCGATCACGTCGAAGCCGGCCGCCTGGAGCGTCTGTGCGATCAATCCGGCATCATTGGCGGTGGTCGCGAGCGGCGCCTTGGCATAAGCGCCGTTGCCGACCACGAGCGCGATGCGCTTTTCCGGCTGCTGCGCGCGCGCCGTCTCGGGCGCGCCGGCGGCAAGGGCCACGATCGGCAGAAGAAGGCAGATGAAGGTTCTGAGCGTCCCACGCATGGCTTGCTTGCCCGTTATTGCAGTTGACGTGCCACCGCGCATGAGGCGCGCTGCCGGCTGAACGGCGCTTGAACGAAAAGCCCGGATTGAGGCGGCGGCGTGGCCACGCCGCTGCTGGCGCCAGCACCAGTCGGCCTCACGTCGGCTTGAAAAGGCGCAGGCTCCTTCAAGCACCGAAACTATGCGCATCCGATCGAACATCGGTCGTGCAGCGCACCTCACTCCACGGCTTGCAGTTCGGCAAGCTTCGTTCGCGCGGTCGCCTCGTCCAGCGCAACGAGTTCGGCCGGCCCGGGATTGGCCTCTCCCGCCGTTGCAATGGAAACAACGGCAAGCCCGGCCAGGCCGCCGAGGATCGCGCCGCCCGTTGCGGCATCGTGCCTGGCGCTGCTCTTGATGAGATAAAAGTGCGTGCGGCCGGCTTCCATCACGATCTCGCGCTTGGTGTCGCCCGGAAACATCAGTTCGGTCACCAGCAATTCGTGCCGACCCGCAGGCCGATCGGCAAAGGCATATTTTCCGGCCACGACCTTGCCGAGCGGCGCGCCATCGAGCTTCACCTCGCAGGCGCAGACCTGCATGCTGAGGCCGTTCCTCTTGTCCTGGAGCAGAACGATGCGAGAGTGCCCGACGCGCGGAGGCCCCACCTTCTGCGATACAGACGCAAAGTCGGTCCCGACCTGATTGCTGACACAGCCCACCAGCATCGCACCGACGGCCAGCAACAACGCGGCTCGTCGCAGCATCGCACACCCCGTTTCATTCCCCGGGATGCATGGTAGCTGGAATCAGCGACAGGTTGCAACTACATCCGACGACCACTGCGCGGATCGCGCGGGACCTGTGCCCGGGGGCCGGCCTCTGCTGAAAAGAGGCGCGACTGGCCCCATGCTCCGGAATCTGGCTCAGCCCTGCGTAAGCAAGTCGACGGCCCCGGTGCTCAGCCGATAGATCCCGCCGACCACCTTGAGCTTGCCCTGCTCGACCGCAGCGTTGAGGATCGGGGCGGCCGATTTCAGCTTCGCGACATTGTCCATGACGTTCTGGCGAATGGCGTTGTCGAGCGCATTCCCGCTCTGCTGGGCTGCCGTCTTCACCGCCGGCGCGATCGCGGCGACGAGGGAGGGAATGTGTCCCGGCAACGGCTTGTCGTCCTTCAGCGACTTGATCGTCGCATCGACGGCGCCGCAATTGTCATGGCCGAGCACCAGGATCAGGGGCGTGCCGAGCACGGCGACGGTATATTCCATGCTTGCAACGGTCTCATCGCCGGCGAAATTTCCGGCGACGCGGCACACGAACAGGTCTCCGCGTCCGCTGTCGAACGCGTATTCAGGCGCGATGCGGGAATCGGCGCAGCTCAACACGGCTGCGTATGGATTCTGGCCGCCGACCAAAGCTTCGCGCTCGTGCTTGAAGTCGTGGCGGCGCGACACGCCCGACACATAGCGTGCATTGCCTTCCATCAGCCGCTTCAGCGCAGCATCGGGCGACAGCACGTTCTGCGGCTTCGGCGGCGCCTTCGCCTCCTTCGCCTCCTTCGCCAGCGCGGACCCGCCAAACGCCGCCGCCGCAAGTGCCGAACCGGCGAAAAGCATCATCGCGCGCCGGGAGGGAGCAACAGCTTGATGCAGATTTTCAGAGCATTTGTCGCACATGGTTGTTCTTCTTCCTGGCTTCCCGCCGAACGAGATTGTCGAGCCAGCAACTGATAGCTGCGCTCGCGCAAGTTCGAAACCTCGTGCGAGCCAAATAGTTAAGCTTTGGTTTGGGCGCTGCAGGCAAACGTCAGAGCTGCTGCACGTCCACCACGCCGGCGACCGCCTTGATCGCTCCGGCAATCTGCGGCGAGACCTTGAAGCGACCAGGCAGCTTCATCTCGACCTCGGTCTCGAGGTCGAGCATCATCACCAGCGAGATCTCGCCGTCGCCATTGGATCGCGGCGCCATGGCGGGACTGCCGGGCTTTGGTGCGCTGCCGTTCGAGCCGGCCATGTCGGGGCCGGCCAAGCGCTTGGCGATCGAGTCCAGCGGCTTGGTGTCGCGCAGGAAGATGCGAAGGCCCTTCTGCGTCTTGGCAGCCGCGTCATCGAGCGGCTCGGCGTGCAGCACGCGGGCACGGACGTCCTCGCCCTGCAGCTCGGCCCCCAGTTGCAGCAGCACGGCAGCGCCCGGCTCCAGCACGTCACGATATTGCGCAAGCCCTTCCGAGAACAGCACGGCCTCGAAGTGGCCGGTTGGATCAGAGAGCCCCATGATGCCCATCTTGTTGCCGGTCTTGGTGCGCCGCTCCATCCGCGAGACCACAGTTGCCGCAACCTTGCCGGCGGTAGCGCCGGTCTTCACCGCGCGCGAGAACTCGGCCCAGCTCTGCACCCGCAGCCGCTTCAGCACGGTGGCGTAATCGTCGAGCGGATGGCCCGATAGGAAGAAGCCGATCGCGTCGTATTCGCGTCGCAGCCGCTCCGCCGGCAGCCACGGCTCGACCTGCGGCAGCATGATGGTCGGTGCATCCGCCGACATCCCGAACATGTCGTTCTGGCCGATGGTCTCGGCCTGGTGCGCCCGCTGACAAGCTGCGAGAATCGAATCCGCGCCGGCGAAGACGCGAGCCCGGTTCGGCTCCAGCGTGTCGAAGGCGCCTGCGGCCGCGAGGCTTTCGATGATGCGCTTGTTGATCGCACGCGGATTGACCCGCGCGGCGAAGTCGGCCAGCGAGGTGAACAGCCCCCGCTTGGTCCGCTCCTCGATGATCTGCTCGATCGCCTGGATGCCGACGCCCTTGAGCGCTGCGAGCGCGTAGTAGATCGTCTTCTCGCCGACCTCGAACGTGGCGCCGGACCGGTTGATGTTTGGCGGTTCGACCTTGATGCCGAGGCGCTGCGCCTCGGAGCGGAATTCGGAGAGCTTGTCGGTGTTGTTCAGATCGAGCGTCATCGACGCCGCGATGAACTCCACCGGATAATGCGCCTTCATGTAGGCGGTGTGATAGGACACCAGCGCATAGGCGGCCGCGTGGCTCTTGTTGAAGCCGTAGTCGGCGAACTTGGCCAGCAATTCGAAGATGGTCTCGGCCTGCCCCTTCGGCACCCCGTTCTTCACCGCACCCGCGACGAAGATATCGCGCTGCTTGTCCATCTCGGCGCGGATCTTCTTGCCCATGGCGCGGCGCAGAAGGTCGGCGTCGCCGAGCGAATAGCCCGACATCACCTGCGCGATCTGCATCACCTGTTCCTGGTAGATGATGACGCCGAAGGTCTCTTTCAGGATCGGCTCCAGCACGGGATGCAGGTATTCTGGCTCCTCGTCGCCGTGCTTGCGCGCGCAATAGGTCGGAATGTTCGCCATCGGGCCCGGGCGATAGAGCGCCACCAGCGCGATGATGTCCTCGAAACGGTCAGGGCGCATGTCGATCAGCGCCCGCCTCATGCCCTGGCTTTCAACCTGGAACACGCCGACCACGTCGCCGCGCGCCAGCATCGCGTAGCTCTCGGCATCGTCGATCGGCAGGGTCGCAAGATCCACATGGATGCCGCGCGGCTTGAGCAGCTTGCAGGCGACGTCGAGCACGGTCAGTGTCTTCAGGCCGAGGAAGTCGAACTTCACGAGGCCCGCGGGCTCCACCCATTTCATGTTGAACTGGGTCACCGGCATGTCGGATTTCGGATCGCGGTAGAGCGGCACGAGCTCGCTCAAGGGGCGATCGCCGATCACGATTCCGGCGGCGTGCGTCGAGGCGTGGCGTGTCAGGCCTTCGAGGCGCTGGGCGATGTCGAAGGCACGCGCGACCACCGGATCTTCGTCGCGGAACGCCTGGAGCTTCGGCTCGCTCTCGATCGCTGCCGCCAGCGTCACCGGCGCAGCCGGATTCTGCGGCACCAGCTTCGTGAGCTTGTCGACCTGGCCATAGGGCATCTGGAGGACGCGGCCGACGTCGCGCAGCACCCCGCGCGCCTGCAGCGTACCGAAGGTGATGATCTGCGCGACCTGGTCGCGGCCGTAGCGCTGCTGCACGTAACTGATCACCTCGCCGCGGCGATCCTGGCAGAAATCGATGTCGAAGTCCGGCATCGAGACGCGTTCGGGATTGAGGAAGCGCTCGAACAGCAGGCCGAACTTGATCGGATCGAGGTCGGTGATGGTCAGCGCCCACGCGACCAGCGAGCCGGCGCCGGAGCCGCGGCCCGGCCCGACGGGAATGCCTTGGCTCTTTGCCCATTTGATGAAGTCGGACACGATCAGGAAGTAGCCCGCGTATTTCATGCGGGTGATGACGTCCAGCTCGAAGGCGAGCCGCTTGGCGTAGGTCTCCTCCGTCGTGCCCTGCGACAGGCCGTGCACGCGCAGGCGCTTGGCAAGCCCCTCCTCCGCCTGGCGCTTCAATTCGGCGGCCTCGACGGCGGCAGCATCCGAGCTCGAGGCGGCGCCGACGGTGAAGAACGGCAGGATCGGCTTGCGCGTCATCGGCCGGAACGAGCAGCGCTCGGCGATCTCCACCGTCGAGGCCAGCGCCTCCGGAATGTCGGCGAACAGCAGCGCCATCTCGGCGCGAGTCTTGAAGCGATGATCCGGCGTGAGCTGCTCGCGCTCGGTCTCGGCGATCAGTCGGCCGCCGGCAATGCAGAGGAGCGCGTCATGCGCTTCGTAGTCATCTGTGGCGGCGAAATACGGCTCGTTGGTCGCAACCAGCGGCAGGCCTTTGGCGTAGGCGATGTCGATCAGGCCGCTTTCGACCCGCCGCTCCTTCTCCGTGTTGTGACGCTGCAATTCGACGTAGAGGCGGTCCCCGAACAGACCGGCCAGACGCTCGCAGCGCAGGGCGGCAAGCTCGCTGAGCCCGCCGGCGAGCGCCAGCGAGATCGGCCCGTCCGGTCCGCCCGTCAGCGCTATCAGGCCTTCGGTCTCGCCCTCGAGCCAGTCGAACTTGATGAACGGAGCATGGCTGTCCGGCGATTCGAGGAACGCGCGTGAGTTCAACCGCATCAAGCTGCGATAGCCGCGCTCCTGCGCGGCCAGCAGCACCACGCGCGAGGGGCCCATCGCGTTGCGCGCATTGGGATCCTGGTCGGCGAAATCGATCGCCAGATCGCAACCGACGATCGGCTGGATGCCGGAGCCCGCCATCTTGTCGGAGAACTCCAGCGCACCGAACAGATTGTCGGTATCGGTCAGCGCCAGCGCGGGCTGGTGGTCTTTCTTCGCCAGCTCGGCGAGCTTGGCGATCTTGATCGAGCCTTTGAGCAGCGAATAGGCCGAGTGAACGTGAAGGTGAACAAATCCGGCGCTCGGCATGGTCGCGTGACGGCCTCTTGCAGATGAGATGGCGCGGTCGCCGGCTCGTCAAGGCATCAAGCACTCTCCCGGCCGACTCGCCACCCAATGGTGAGGTGTCACAGCTTCAGAGTCCACGCCGGAGCGGCCGATCGGCTGCGTCGTCCCGCTTTTCCCCAAGGCACCGGTAGAGACGCGCACCGGCGTAAGGGACCACTGCGTTAGACTCGCAGAATCAGAGCTGCGGGATCACCTGCGCCCAGATCGCGATCATCCCGACGAATAGCGTGATCGACGCCAGTGCGGCGGCTTCTTCGACAAAAACCCTGAACATGTCTCGCTCCTACCAGAACGTATGAAGAACATTGTTCTCTTTTCGTTCTTAGGAGTCAAGCTGTCTGAACCGCTCTGGAAAAGAATGGTTAACTCGCTGATCTGCAACAATAAAAAAGCCCCGGCACAAGGCCGGGGCTTTCGACGATCGCTCCCTGCGAAGCGGTTCGCCTTAGTAGCGGGCAATCATCGGGCCGCCGAACTTGTAGTTCAGGCGGACGAGGCCCATGTCGACGTCCTGACGGATGCGATCGGTTCCGGCGAAACCAGCAAAGGTCACGTCCTTGTCGGCCAGGAAGATGTGATTGTACTCCACACCAACCGACCAGTTCGGCGCAAAGCCGAACTCGAGGCCTGCGCCGACGGTACCACCCCAGCGCGTGTCGCTGGTCGAGGCGAGCAGCGGACCGCCGACGGCGGACAGCTCGTACTTGTTGCTGACGACGGCCGCGCCGCCCTTCACGTACAGGAGCACGTTATTCCAGGCATAGCCGACCTGACCGGTGATGAGACCAAATGCATCCATCCGGGTCCGGTTACGATTGGCGGGGAAGATCAGGCTGACATTGTCGCCCGAGAAATCGGCCCAGTTGCCCTGGCCCTCAACGCCGAACACGAACTGACCCGACTGCATGCGATAGCCGATCTGGCCACCAACCGTGCCGCCCGACGCATCGTGGGAACCTTCACGACCGACGCCAACCAGATCCCAGGTCGTGCGAGCCGAACCGCCGCCGCCGTTGATGCCGATGTAGAAGCCGCTCCAGTCGTAAACGGCAGCGATCGCCGCCGGCGGAGCTTTGGTGTAAGGCCGCGCCGCGAGGTCAGCAGCCAGCGCCGGCGCAGCCGCGCTGAGCGCGACGAGGCTGACAGCGGCAAGCAACAAATTCTTCTTCATTTGATTCCCGTTCCAGTTTCTTAGAGGCCCCCGGGCCGTGACGTCGTCATAACAGCGATCGACAGAATTGCTGTAACCGTGACGCAACAGTCCGGTCGAAAGGCCTCTGCACATTAACGAATGTTTATCGGCGCATGCGCGGAAACCCTTTGAAACAAGAGTCTTCCTGAGTTCCAGTGTGGACTACAGGGCACAGGCCTCATGCGCGCGGCACGACGTTGTGCGCACATTCGCGTGATTGGAGAAAATGAAATGCGCGGCCGAGTTCCACACCCCATTGTCGCCACATTATTGCTCGCATTCGTCACATTTGTACTCGCATCGATTGCAAGCACACCCGCACGCGCATTCGGCAAGAACCATACATTCTGCCTCACCGGAGATGAATAACCGGGTCTCAGCAATTGCAGGTTCGATACCTACGCTCAGTGTCAGGCGAGCGCGTCCGGCCGCGCCCTCGCCTGCATCGCCAACCCGTATTTCGTCGGACAGACCGACGACCCATACGCGTATCAGAATCGTCCGTGCGCGCAGACGCCGGGCTAGGTTCTGCCGCGCTGAGATGCACCGCGTCTGCCTCGCTTTCGCGCTCGCCCTGCTGGTGGCCAGCCAACATGCGCATGCTCAGACCTACGATCCGCGTTACCCTGTCTGCATGCAGATCTACGGTCCGGTCGGCTATTTCGACTGCGGCTACGATTCGCTTGCCCAGTGCAGACATCTCGCCGTCGGACGCTCGGCGAGTTGTACCGTGAATCCATACTTTCCGAGGTCGAAGTCGACACCGCCTCGCCGCTCGGGACGCGCCGCTGGTGCCGGATGATCGACAGCTGCCTATCAGCGACATGCGGCAACGCACGCCGGGGGCGTACTCCAAGCGCTTGATTGCCGGCCGGACGCAATAAAACGCGGATCGACGGGCGACCGCAAGTTGTGACCGCGCCAGTCCTCGTATAGCCTCGGTCCGAGCTTCCTTACGCGTAGTCGATCCCTCCATGTTCGCCCGTATCCTGCTCCTCGTGGTCTCGCTGCTGCTTCCCAGCACCTTGGGTGCACAGGCGGCCCCGGCGGAACAAGCCGGCCTTGCGTCGAGGTTGACGATCTATCTCGCCAAGGGTTCGCCCAACGCATGCGGCCCGGGCTGCGATCGCTGGATCGCCATCGAGGGCGAGATCGATCGGGAGGCTGCAGCGCGCATTCGCCGCTTCCTCGCCGCCGTCAAGGACCTGCAGCGTCCGATCTATCTTCATTCGCCCGGTGGCAACGTCGAGCAATCCTACGCGATCGGGCGACTGCTGCGCAGCCGCAGAGCAATTGCCAGGATCGGCCGGACGATCCCGACCGCCTGCGCCGCGGGCAAGCAGGCGGATGCCGCGTGCCTGAAGATCAAGAATGCGCGCGGCGAGGTGGAGGCCGAACTCACCACTCAGCGTGCCATGTGCAATTCAGCCTGCGGCTACCTGTTTCTCGGGGCGACATCGCGCGAGGTCGCCCCCGACGCGGTAGTGGCGGTCCATAGTTCCAGGCTGGTGCTGGCCTTTGACGGGCGGCCCGACCCGGCGGCAGTCGCGGAATACAGACGGCGGCGGCTATTGGCGGCCGATCGTGACCGGGCCGCCTTCATCACCGCGATGGGAATCAACCGCGAGCTCGATGCTCTGATCCGGACAGTGAAGTTCGAAAGCCTGCACGTGCTGACGCGATCCGAGCTCTACGGTTTCGGCATCGATACGCGACCGCTTGCCGAGACGAACTGGACGCTGGAGAAAGAGGCGCGGCCGTTCGTTCGCAAGATGGCGACGACGAAGAAGGAGAGCGCCTCCAAGTTCAGAACGATGGAGTTGCGCCTGTCCTGCGAGAACAGCAAGGGCGTGCCGCTGACGTTCGCGTCCGAGGTCGACGAGACGGCTCGCGGCAAAAGCACGATCCTGATCGCGGCCGACACCGAGAAGGTGACCGGAGGATCTCCGCTTCGCTTCGGCAAGTACGCGGTGTGGCGCGGCAACATCGACGCCGACATGGTCAACACGATATTGGCTTCGCGCTCCCTCCAGGTCCGCGAAACCACGCAGATGCCGGACGACAAGACGAGCAACACGAAATTCGAGATAGACCTGACGGGCCTACCGTCAGTGTGGGACCGGCTGAGGGCATCCTGCGCATCGCCGGCGGCAGGCCCAGCAAGTCTCTTGCCGGCGATGCTTCGGCATACGGCTCCCTAACAGGCGGCTCATTCGCCCGCGAGCCCCTGGACCGCTCCCCAGCCGACCGCCAGCACGAAGCCTTCTTCCGCACCGTCGCCGTAAGATGCGGACGGCAGCGCTCGACTCGAAGCTTATTAGCTAGCCCTCGTCGAGCAGTTGACGAACCTTGGCGGCCAAGTCTTCGATTGCAAAGGGCTTGGACAGCAGATGCTTGCCGGCGTCGAGCATGCCGTTGTGAACGATCGCGTTGCGCGTGTAACCCGTGGTGAACAGCACTTTCAGTTCCGGAAGTCGCTTCGACAGTTCGGTCGCAAGTTCCGCTCCGGTCATGTCGGGCATGACGACATCGGTGAACAGCAGATCGGGGATGAAACCGCTTTCGATTTTCCTGATCGCCTCGTTGGCGCTCGCGGCCTCGACAACGGTGTAGCCAAGCTCGCGCAGGCTTTCGGACGAGATGCTGCGGACGCGCTCATCGTCTTCCACGACGAGAATGGTCTCGCTCTGCAGACTTGCACCGGGATGTGTCACGCCTTGTGATGGAGTTGGGATGGCCTCCTCGCCCGCGAACCGCGGAAGATAGATCTTCACCGTCGTGCCGACATCGATTTCCGAGTAGATCTTCACATGGCCGCCGGACTGCCGCACGAAACCATAGACCTGGCTGAGGCCGAGGCCGGTGCCCTTGCCCACGACCTTGGTCGTGAAGAACGGATCGAAGACCTTCCCCAGCACGTCGGCCGCAATTCCTGTTCCGTTGTCCGTCACGGCAATGAGAACGTACTGCCCGGGTGCCAGGGCGTATTCGCGGGCATATTTTCGATCGATCGAAGCGTTGCCGGTTTCTATGGTCAGTCTGCCGCCCTTCGGCATGGCATCCCGCGCATTGACCGCAAGATTGATGAGAGCGCTTTCCAGCTGAGCCGGATCGGCCTTGACGCGCCATAGGCCGACCGCAAGCACCGTCTCGAGGCGGACGAGCTCGCCGAGCGATCGCTCGAGCAGCTCACTCATCCCGCCAACCATCTTGTTGACGTCCACGACCTCAGGCGCGAGAGGTTGCTGACGCGAGAACGCGAGCAGCCTTTGCGTCAACGTGGCCGCACGGTTTGCACCATCGATGGCGCCCTCGATGAAACGATCGATGTTGACCTCTCCCTTGCCGAGCCGCCGCTTGGCAAGGTTCAAGCTGCCCAATATCACGGCCAGCATGTTGTTGAAGTCGTGGGCAATGCCGCCGGTCAATTGCCCGACAGCTTCCATCTTCTGGGATTGCCGCAGTTGCTCTTCGGCCTTCATACGCTCGGCGATCTCATCGGCGACCCGTTGCTCCAACTCGGCATTGAGGGCCTCGAGCCGGGTCAAAAGCCTCGCGTTATCGATAGCCGTCGCGGCATGACCGGCAATTCCGAGCAGTGCGGCCTCGTGCTCGGCCTGGAATTTTCTGACATCCGCATGGCCGAAGAAAAGTCCTCCGAGCACCTCGCCGCTGCGCGAGATAACGGGGACCGCCAGGTAGGACCGAACCGGAAGATGGCCCGCCGGCATTCCGTAGTGCGGCGTGTTCTTGCCATAACGCGGATCCTTCAGGATATCATCGGACCTGACCACGCCCAGCCCCTTGAACGTCGGCTCGAACACGCCGGTGGCGCGCGGCATCGGGAAGCTCTCGAAAGCCGATCGGGGTACGCCGGACAGCGAATAGAGCATGTAGCTGCCGCCATCCGCAGCGAGGACGTTGTAGAAGAAAGCTCCGAACTGAGCGCCGGTCAGCTCGACGCCGGCGTCCGTTACGATCTGCACGATCCTGCCGAGATCACGTTCGCGAGCGACCGATGCTCCTGTGTCGTTGAGTATCCTGAGATGACGTTCGGTTTTCTTTTGCGCAGAGATATCCAGCACGGTCCCGATGAATCGAGTGGCCTGGTCGTCGGAAAAAATTGCGTGACCAGTTGCGGCGATCCAGCGCTCGATGCCATCCTCGATACCGATGGTTCGGTATTCGATGTTGTAACTTCCCGGAGAACGAGGCTGTAGGGCCGCTGATACGGCTTGATGCGCGCGCTCCCTGTCGTCGGGATGAATGCCCCTCAGGAACGACCCTTCGTAGCTCACGTCGGCGTCCGGTGAGAGACCGAATACCTCCTTGCAGCGGTTATCCCATCGGAGGACGTCGTTGACCGGGTCATAGTCCCACGTCCCGATGCCGGCCGCCTTGTTGGCAAGGACCAGGCGTTCGGCAGCTTCGCGGGCCGCCTGCTCCGATCTGACCCGCTCGATGTGCGCCCATGACCGCTCCGTCACCTCGGTAAGCAGGGCAAGTTCGTGCTGTCTCCAGCGATACGGGCCCCGGTGATGTATCGCCATCAAGGCGGTCAGTCGCCCTTCCTTCACCAAGGGCATGCAGATGGTCGAGCCTATCCCGATGCGCTGGAAAGCGGCGGCTTCCTCCGGCGCAATCTCCGTCAGGTTATCGTTGATGATGAGCGGTCTGCCCGCACCCAGCTCTCGAACCGCCTTCTTACCGAAATCAGCAAGGCTGTAGTGCCCGAGGATGTGCATCGCACCCGGAGCTGCCCAATCCCCGCGTATGGTGAAGCCGTCCTGATCAGGATCCATGTCGGCATAGGCGCAGTTTGAGACCCCGAGATGCTCACCGACCATTCTCGTCGTCACCGCCATGACGCTATCCGCATCGCGGGTTTTGGCTGTTTCCTTGTTGAGAGCGTCGAGGAAGAGCAGCCGTGCCTCGTTCTCGCGCACTGCCGTCTCAGCACGGCGGCGTTCGACGGCAGTGCGGGTCCGCTCGGCGACCTCGCGGATTAGCGCCAGCTCGGCGGGGCTCCATTCGCGCGGCTTGGCATTGTTGAGGTAGAGCAGCGCCACGACCCCGTCGGGCTCGGAGATAGGCATGTTGACGAAGGCGCGCGCCGAAATTGCCTCGAGAGCTCGGGCGCGGTCGCCTACGCGAGGGTCCCTCTCTGCATCGGCGCAGATGACCGTCTCGCCCCGCTTCAAGTCTTCGATATAGCTGCCATAGTCGCGAAAGCGCAGCACGCCGGCCAGGCTCAATATCCCGGGAGCGTTCCAGTCGCGCGCGATCGTGATGGTCTCGGCTGATGTATCAACGGTACCGTAGCCTGCCCGGCTGACGTTGAGGCTGCGGCCAAGCAGCTCAGCCGCGGCATAGGCGAGATCGTCGGGGTTACCGATCTCCCGAATATGGTCGCCGAGGGTGGCTAAGACGGCGTTACGGTCGGCCGAGGGTACCCCGGTCGCTGTCGTCATCGGTCTTCCCCGGACACTTCCCTCGCTCCACCAAACACACCGATGACACGGTAACCGTAGGACGGCGCTTAGGTTCCCGGCGTCAGGCGCGGCTCAGCAACCAGACCGGCCTCTCCGAATATCGCGTGCCTCTCACCATTTGACGAATTCCGGAGCTCGATCTCGTCAATGCCAATGAAGCGGTCGCCCACGCCGCGGCCAATCCCGGCCCGTTCAAATGACGGTCATCAGGCCTTGAGCCCGCAGTCGGCGGCAGAGCACTGTTGCGGTTTTCTTTAGGTAATTCCGCCAAGCACTTGGCTACTGTGCATGGGGTTGTTTTCGCGTGACCTTAGTCGAGCTCGACCACCTGACCGTTCGACAACGAGACGCGCCGGTCCATGCGGCCGGCAAGCTCCATGTTGTGGGTCGCGATCAGCATCGACACCTGCGTCGCCTTGACCAGCTGCATCAGAGCCTGGAACACGTGCTCGGCGGTACCGGGATCGAGATTTCCGGTCGGCTCGTCCGCAAACAGCACACGCGGCGCGTTGGCCACCGCGCGCGCGATCGCGACGCGCTGCTGCTCGCCGCCCGACAGCTCGGCAGGGCGGTGGGTGATGCGGTCGCCGAGGCCAAGATAGCCAAGGATCTCCTTGGCGCGCTTGACGCTCTCGGACTTCCTGAGGCCGCGGATCATCTGCGGCAGCATCACGTTCTCCAGCGCCGAGAACTCAGGCAGCAGCCGGTGCGACTGGTAGACGAATCCGATGTCGGTGCGGCGCAGCTGCGTGCGTTCGATGTCGGGCAACTGCGAGGTCGGCGCACCCGAGACGTAGACTTCGCCGGAATCGGGCGCCTCCAGAAGGCCGGCGATATGCAGCAGGGTCGACTTGCCCGAGCCCGACGGCGCGACCAGCGCGACCGACTGGCCGGCCCACAGCGCCAGCTTGGCGCCATCGAGGATCGTCAGCGGCACCTCGCCCTGCAAGTACTGCCGCTTTATCTCGTGGAGATAAATGACCGGTACATCTTCCGCCCCCTGCTGCTGCTCCATCAGCCCCTCACTCGTACCGCAGCGCTTCGACGGGATCGAGGCGCGCGGCGCGCCACGACGGATAGAGCGTCGCCAGGAACGACAGCGTCAGCGCCATGATGACGACGGCCGTGGTTTCGCCGACATCGATCTCGGCGGGCAGCTTCGACAGGAAATAGAGCTCCGGCGAGAACAGTTCGGTGCTGGTCAGCCACGAAAGAAATTGCCGGATCGATTCGATGTTGAGACAGATCACGAGGCCAACGCAGAAGCCGACCAGCGTGCCGACCACACCGATCGACGCACCCGTAATCAGGAAGATGCGCATGATCGAGCCCTGAGAGGCGCCCATCGTGCGCAGGATCGCAATGTCGCTGCCCTTATCCTTCACCAGCATGATCAGGCCGGAGACGATGTTGAGCGCGGCGACCAGCACGATCATGGTCAGGATCAGGAACATGACGTTGCGCTCGACCTGGAGCGCGTTGAAGAAGGTCGAGTTGCGCTGGCGCCAGTCGACCAGGAATATCGGCCGGCCCGCCGCCTCCGTCACGGCCTTGCGGAAGGCATCGATCCGGTCGGGATTGGTGGTGAACACCTCGATCGAGGTGACGTCGTTGCTGCGGTTGAAATAGGCCTGCGCCTCGGCGAGCGGCATGAACACGAAGCCAAGATCGTATTCGGACATGCCGATCTCGAACACCGCCGCGATCTTGTACGGCTTGATCCGCGGCGTGGTGCCCATCGGCGTGACCGCGCCCTTTGGCGCCACCAGCGTCACGCTGTCGCCGGCATGCAGCGACAGCTGGTCGGCGAGCCGCCGGCCGATCGCAACGCCCTGCCCTTCGTCGAAGCCTTCGAGCGAGCCCTGCTTGATGTTCTTGGCGATCGAGGTGAGATTGTTGAGATCGTCGGAGCGGATGCCCCGCACGAGGACGCCGGATGCGTTCCAGGGCGATGATGCCAGCGCCTGACCATCCACTACGGGCGCAGCGAGCCGGATGCCCTCGACTTGACTGAGGCGGTCGGCGACGTCCTTCCAGTCCGTCAGCGGCGATTCCAGCGGCTGGACAAGGATGTGGCCGTTGAGCCCCAGGATCTTGTCGAGCAGTTCCTTGCGAAAGCCGTTCATGACCGCCATGACGATGATCAGCGTCGCCACGCCCAGCATGATGCCGAGAAAGGAGAACCCGGCGATAACCGAGATGAATCCCTCCTTGCGGCGCGCCCGCAAATAGCGCGCCGACAGCATCCACTCGAATGGCGCAAAAGGCGCGGTTTGCACGGTCTCGGTCATGGTCTCATCCATCGCTCGATAATCCCATGATTCGGGGTCAATTGTGGCCGGATTGGCGGCCTCGATATCGCGCGATGAACAATATTCAGCCGACCAGGCGGGCGACCGCATCCGCAGGCGACATGGTCTCGCGGGAGCCGTCACTTCGCCGCTTGATCTCGACCTTGCCGTCGGCGAGGCCCTTCGGCCCGATCATGATTTGCCAGGGGATGCCGATCAGATCGGCGGCGGCGAACTTGGCGCCGGCGCGCTGGTCGGTGTCGTCGTACAGCACGTCGACCCCCTTGGCCGTGAGTTCGGCATAAAGCTTCTCGCTTGCCGCATCGACCGCGGCGTCGCCCTGCTTGAGGTTGAGGATCGAGACGCGGAACGGCGCCACGGCCTCGGGCCATTTGATGCCGGCATCGTCATGGCAGGCCTCGATGATGGCACCTAACAGGCGCGAGACGCCGACGCCGTAGGAGCCGCCATGGATCGGCACATCAACACCGTCGGGCCCCGCTACCAGCGCCTTCATCGGCTCGGAATATTTCGTGCCGAAATAGAAGATCTGGCCGACCTCGATGCCGCGGGTGTTGACGCGCTTGTCCGCCGGCACCTCCCGCTCGAAGCGAGCGGCGTCGTGGACGTCCTCGGTCGCCGCATAGACCGAGGTCCATTGCTTGATGATCGGCGTCAAATCGCTCTCATAATCGACGTCCTCGCCCGGCACCGGCAGGTCCAGCACGTCACGGTTGATGAATACGCCGGATTCCCCGGTCTCGGCCAGCACGATGAACTCGTGGCTGAGATCGCCGCCGATCGGGCCGGTCTCGGCCCGCATCGGAATCGCCTTCAGCCCCATCCGCGCGAAGGTGCGCAAATAGGCGACGAACATCTTGTTGTAGGCGACGCGCGCCGCGGCCTCGTTAAGGTCGAACGAATAGGCGTCTTTCATCAGGAACTCGCGGCCGCGCATCACGCCGAAACGCGGACGCTGCTCGTCGCGAAATTTCCATTGGATATGATAGAGATTCAGCGGCAGGTTCTTGTAGGACTTCACGTAGGCGCGGAAGATCTCGGTGATCATTTCCTCGTTGGTCGGTCCATACAGCAGCTCGCGCTTGTGGCGATCGGCAATGCGCAGCATCTCCGGCCCATAGGCGTCATAACGGCCGCTCTCGCGCCAGAGATCGGCGAGCTGCAGCGTCGGCATCAAGACCTCGATCGCCCCGGAGCGGTCCTGCTCCTCACGCACGATCTGCTCGATCTTCTTGAGCACGCGAAAGCCGAGCGGCAGCCAGGCATAGATGCCGGCCGCCTCCTGCCGAATCATGCCGGCGCGAAGCATCAGTCGATGCGAGACGATCTCCGCCTCTTTCGGGTTTTCCTTCAGGATGGGCAGAAAGAACCGCGACAACCGCATGGTAATACTCTGGGAATCAGTGATCGCCTGCAGTGAAACCGGATTGGGAGCGAAAACACAAGGCCGGGAATGAGGAAAAGCCGCTAACGCCGCGAAATTCCTTGTCATTTTTCCGTCGGCTTCAGGTTCAGCTCGAAGCCGCCGTGGGCAACCTCACGGCGGCTTCGGTTCAAGAACGTCGTCCAGCGCGGCCTACTGCAAATCGGCTACCCGCCCGTCGATCCGCACGTGCAGCGGCCGGCCAGATCCGCCTCACTTCATCTTCATTCCCGAATGATCCGGCATTTTCTTCATGTCCATATGACCTGAATGCCCGGCGTCGCCCGGCGACTGCGCGCCGACGCCCTGGACGTCGAGGGAGACGGCAACATTGCCGGCCTTCTCGAATTGCAGCATCACCGGCACCTTGTCGCCCTGCTTGAACGGGCCCTTCAACTCCTGGAGCATGAGGTGATAGCCGCCGGGCGCAAGCTTCACGGTCTTGCCGGGGTCGATCACCAGTCCCTTGTCGAGCGCTCGCATCTTCATCACGCCGTTATCCATTGCCATCTCGTGGATCTCGGACTTGCCCGCAATATCGGCGGAGACGCTGACCAGCCTGTCCGGCGCCGTCCCCTTGTTCTCGATAACGAGATAGCCGCCGGCAACCTTTGCGCCGCCCGGAGTCGCACGGCTCCACGCCTGCGAGATGACGAGATCGCCGGCCTTCACGTCGTCGGCGAGCGCCGGTGCGGCGGAGATCGCGAGAGCGAACGCAGCGAGCAGCACGTTTTTCGAGATTGTCTTCATTTCGGTATTTCCTTTTCAGATCTAGATTTCAGTGTTTGGAGAACTGCTGCGCCGACCATTTTTCCAGATCGGCGATTTCAGCCGAGCCTTCGATCGTCGTGATGGTCCCGTCCCGCGAGATCAGCATGGTCCGAGGGATGTCGCCCTGCCAGGCCGGATCGATCTCGAACCGCAAGCGCTCGACGAAGCCGTCGTTGAAGATGAAATTTTCGGTGGACGACAGACCCGCCTTGTCGAGCATCGATTGCGTCGCCGCCGGCAGGTTCGGCACGAGATCGGCGCTGACCGTGACGACGTCGATGTCAGGATGATCCTTGGCGAACTGCCCGAGCAGCGGCAGTTCGACTTTGCATGGGCCACAGGTCACGCCCCAGAAATGCACCAGTACCGGACGGCCGGCATGCCCCCTGATGACGCCTTGCCAGGTGCCGCGTTCGAATGGCTTCAAGGCGGGCGAAGCTCCGAAAGCAGCCGCGGATGCGATCAGAACGTTCAGACTCGCAATGCCTGCAAATCGAAATCTCATGGCTGATCCTCGATAGCTGTCAACCGATAGCCGTCCGCCTTCGTCATCCACGATAGATAGGTCTGCTTGTCATTGGAGACCAGCAAGGGGTGATCGGACGTGTCGCTCGTACTCGCTATCGCCTTCGGCGGCGACCACGTCTGGCCGTCATTGCGGGAGATCGTCATCTGGACCGAGGTCTTTTCGCCATCGAACTCCTTCCACACCATCACCGTTCCCGCCGGGGCCGAAAGCACGAAGGGGCGCGTCGGACTGCGATCCAGGCGCCCGAGCGCGATCGGCACAGAGAATGTGCGCCCCTCGTCACGCGAGTGGGCGTAGAATAATCCCTTACGAGTCTTCCCGTTCGTGTACCAGGCGACATGATAGGTTCCGTTCGGCCCGATGGTGAGGCTAGGCCCGTGGTGCGGGCAGGCATTGATCTGCCAATCGTCGTTGCTGACCCGACGGATTTCGCCTGGTGTCGAGACTGCGGTGAAGGTCATGACCGCATGATCTCGCACGCCGCCTTCGAAGATGTTCCTGAAGATCACGGCCGGCCGCCCCGGCGCCGCGAACGCCAGCCCTAATCGGCAGCACTCGCAGGTGCCCTCGTGCGCGAGACGGGCCTCCGCGTAGGTGGCACCGCCATCGCGTGACGAGGCAAAGAACAGCGCCGCGCCCTCGTACTTCCGCCCCGCCTCTTTCGCAGAGACACGATTGCGCTTGTCGAGCCAGGCCGCGAGCACCGTTCCATCCTGATCGAGCGCCAGCGCCTCGAACCGCTGGCTCTCGTTGTTGGCGGTGATGGGCTTAAGCTCGGCAAAGCTCTTCCCGCCATCAGCCGAGCGCGTGTAGAGCACCTGACCATTGAAGGCCTCGTCCCTGAAGATAGAGAACGTGAGCGCGATGCCGCCCTTGCGATCGACCACGATCTTCGGGCGCGCATCCGGTCCCCAGTCGAGGTTCAGCCGCTTCGTCGTGACTTGGGTGGGCGGCGAAAAACTGCGGCCCGTATCCTGCGAGCTTGCGACCGAGATCTGCCCTCCCGCCATCCAGACCAGCCACAACGTGCCGTCTGGACCGAAGGCCGACGTCACCTTGGTGGCACAGCGCAGCGTCGGCTCCTCGCACGCCGCTCCGGATGCAGGCGGGGCACGCATCTGTGCGAGCGCCGTGCCCACCGCGAGTCCGAGGGCCACGAGCGCGAGCAAACTGGTTCGGATCATGGCCCCACTCCCTTCCAGAGCGCGGATCATCTGAAGGCCACCTTCATACCCGCAACGAATGTGCGCGGCGAGCCCGCATAAATGGATCCCGTCGTGTTTGCGAGAACGCTCGCAGGGTTTTGAAGGCCTGTCGCCGTGACTGTGTTCGCGATGTTGTTCGCCGAAGCGACGTAGGTACGGTCGAGCACGTTTCTGACCTCGAGAAACAGATTGAGCGATCTGACGGTGTCGGACACCAGATCGGCTTTGTAGTGGACGTTGACGTTGACCAGTTCATAGCCCGGTGCCTTCAGCAGATTGGCGTTGTCCATGTAGAAGGAATCCTTCCATTGAACCTCGACGAAGCCTCCGAGGCCGGTCAGCGGTCCGACGAACTCGTCGTAGCCAATTCGAGCCGTTAGTTCGTTGGGCGATATCCCGGGAATCTTGTTGCCTGCACGGTTGAAGCTGAACACGGCGCCATTGGTGATGCTCTCGACATACTCGGTGTAGACCTCGTCGAGATGGGTGTACGCCGCCATGAACCGCCACCCCGGATGGAACTTCCAGTCGGCGGCAAGCTCAACGCCGCGATGCTCCGATCGCGGCGCGTTGAACGTGTAAGTCGCGTTGGGCGAGCCGGCAGGCGTCGCCTGACTGACGATCTCGTTGCGGAAGAACTCGTAGAAGCCGGTCGCGCTGAGCTTGAGCGTATTGTTCGGCGTCCAATCGAAGCCGAGATCGTAGCCGAGATTCTTCTGCGCCTGAAGCTGGGTGTTGTTGCCCGACAGGCCGTTCGGAAGAACGAAGAGATTCGAAACCTGCGGGGTGCCGTACCCCGTAGCAACCCGTCCGCGGAACAGCCACTCGTTTTCGAGATTGTAGAGGAGCGCCAACTCCGGCGCGGCATTTTGAAACTGCCTGTCCGCCGACGTGAGAGTTGTGGTGGTGATGCCGGTGGGACCTGAGTATGCATAGGCCGTGTTTGTTCCCTTCAGCAGCGTCGTCTCCCAACCAACGGCAGCGACCGCCGTCAGCGAGGTCGTCAGCCTGAGCTCTTCCCTGGCACGCACACCATAATTGGTCGTTTCGCTGAGGAGATTGCTCGAGAGCCTGCCGAGCGTAGCATTGCCCCCAGGCATTACGTTCCGCGTGTCGCTCGACGCCGTCAGGGTGTTGAAGAACGCGCCGAAGAACGCGGTCGACTCCAGGCCGAAAATCTCTCCACGCTTGGTGAGATCACTCATGTAGTTGTACGATGGAAAATCTCCGATCGCTGCCGTCGTCCCGGTTGGCTGAGTGATGTTCCGGTCGTCGAAGACGAACTGATTGCGCCAAGTCAGCGTGTTGTCAAAATCGTGCTCCCATCGACCGCCGACGATGGTGCGGCGATCGTTGCGGCCTAGCCCGGCCTGGACGGCCGTTTCCGTGTCGGTTCCGGCGGTTGAGTTGAAACCATTGTTGAACAGCCTGACCGTACCGCATCCGGGCGCGGCGGTGGCGCCGGTCGCGCACCCCTGCTGGAAGGGGTTTAGGTAGTACTGGTTCAGCGACTGCCGGATCGGCAGCCGCGCACTGAGATCGTTGTTGATGATCTTGACCGTGAAGCGATCGTCCAGCGTTGCCTTGAGCGTGCCGAGGAAGTTGACGGTCTGCGTATTGAACCAGCTGTTGCCGATATAGCCGTCACCACGCACATCGCTTGCAAACAGCGAACCCTCGAAATTCCCGACCTTCTTGCCGGCTGCCAGGTAGTTGTTGAGATAGCCGTAGCTGCCGCCGTCGACGCCATATTCGACACCGTCGATCGTGCCGCCGGGCCGTGTCCGAAAATTCAGCGCACCGCCTGTTGCGTAGTTGCCATAGAGCGCCGAGGAAGGGCCGCGGATCACGTCGATCGCAGCATAGGCGTGGGGATCGATCAGGTCGCTCCGCGACAGTCCATCCGGCTGCGTGACGGGGAAGCCGTCTTCGAAGATCACGAGATTGCGGATGGCGAAGCCGTTCCGCGCGTTGGACCCCCGAATTGAGATGCCGAAATCGCGAGGACCGTTCCCCTGCTTGATCGAAATGCCCGGGCTGTCCCGCAAGACATCGCTGACCGAGAACGCGGGGCGATTGTCGAACTGGCTCCGATCGATCGTCGTCGCAGTCTGGCCGGCGGGCGATTGATTGAGGCCCTCCCGCGCCGCGCCGGCAGACATGGCCGGATTTTGGGCCGGCGCGCTGGCGGTCGGGTTCTGCGCGACGGGTCTCGCGGCGCGCCCGGCCGCAGCTGAGCGCAGCCGCGATGGCCGGGGCGCCGGCTTGGGGCGCGAAGCCTGCGGCGCCTCAACGGTGACCGTGGGAAGCGGTTCCGAGGCGCCTTGGGCAAGCGCGTCTGCACCGATCGAAGACACCAGCCCGCAAAGCACGGGCAAGCCCGCGCGGCTGATCGCACGAATGCGTAACATGTCTTGAATTCCTGACATCCGGCACATCGGCCGGTCCATTGAACACGCCACCGGCGCGGCAACGGCGCGCGCCAATGGTTCGGTTGGTCGCTACGTCAGGAAGACTGAGGCGGTGCGCGAGCTTGGGCGCTCGAACCCTCGTAGGCAGTGATGGCGGACGCATGCGCCGGATGCCACACCACACGCTCGGCATGGCGGACAGGAACCGCGAGTGCTTCATGCGTAGGCGAATCGAGCGTCGCGTTGGCCTGGGCCAGGCAGCACAGGGCGCACGCGCCGGCATGCGCAGTGGGCGCACTGGTCCGATCGTTCGGGCCGCCCTGCTCGCTCGCGCTGTGGCAGATGACGGCGGCAGAGAGCGGATCGGCAACAGCCTGACCCGCCACCAGGCAAGCGGCAATCGGCGCCAGCACCTGCATCACCAGGGCCAGCAGGACCAGAGGTAGGAACTTTTGCAGCCGTGCGCGCATCCGCCGAACCATTTGTTCGTGGCCTGACTAAACACCGCGATGGCACGCGAGTCGAGACCAGTTCCGCAGCCCACTTGGCCCAGGACAAATGTCGCGAGAGCTGCGGTCGGGGTCCCCAGCTGCGGGCCGAGGATCCGGCATGAGGCAGCCAAACGCCCCGCGCCATCCACAGATTTCTTATATCTGTCATATACTTAGTCGACTCGAAGCCCGATCATTTCGTCAACTGCTCTTATTTTGAACATTCGTTGCCGAAAATGATGACAAGTGAGAAAAGTTGATCTAGCATCCCTCTTGCTCAGGCTGGCCGCGAGGTCGAAGTCTGGTGGTCCAAGTCTCGGGAGGAGCCCCTGGCGCGCAAAACGCAGCGTCGCCCCGTCAATCAAGAGCAAATCTTAAGATCGGGGATAATAGGGTCGACACAATTTTCGAGCGGGGCCAGGGCCCCGCTCTTTTTTTGTCCGCGAGGCTGAAGTGACGATGAATGCCTCCTCCAATTCCAATCCGATCGAACTCAGCTTCGAACGCCGATCTCCCGCTCCTGGTCTATCAATCAACGCCCGCTCGACGAGCACCCGGAGGCGCAGCCGACGTTTCGGCACGGAGGGCAGCGATCCCGGTGAAAGGGAGCGATGCTCGCGCTGAGCATCGAGGACATCTTCGATTTCGCTGGCTTGCTCGGGATACGCTGCGCGAGCTTCCCGGCGATGAATGATCGAGCGAGATCGCACAAGGCTGGGACACATTGCTCGCCGACATCGACGACTTCGCCGCTGCTCCCGCCTGGCGCTTTGCGCTGCAACCAGCACAAGCTGCGGCGATGTCGCGGCTGATTGCAGATTGAGTGCCAACAACTCTTGTGCGAGACTTTCGGTGATCGGTCGCGCAGGCAATGACGCGCCGACGAGATAATACATGGGAGCGAGCGATGTCCGGGACGAAAGATTTCTCGACGACGAGGCGCGATCTTCTTCAGGCGGCAGCGACCGCCGGCGCCGCAACTGCCTTGCTCGGCAGCATGGGCATAACCCCCGCACTTGCAGCCGCAGTCGGACGAAGCGAGAAGCCGCTGAAGGCAGCGTTCTCCAATGCGGGCCTTCAGGCCACCTGGTGCGCGCAAGGCAAGCAGGCCGCGGAGTTCTGGGGTAAGCTCTTCAACGTTGAAGTCACATGGTTCGACGGCCAGCTCGACGCAGTGAAGCAGCGCGCGGCGATCGACAACATGGCCTCGCAGAAATGGGACTTCGTCGCAATCCAGGCCTTCGGCATCGGGACCCTCACCCAGCCGGTGCAGAAGATGATCGACGCCGGGACGCCGGTGATCGACATGGACACGCTGATCGCGCCGCTCGACCAGATCAACGTCCACTCCTTCCTCGCCCCCGATAACGAGTTCATGGGAGCCTCGGTCACGCAGGCGCTGTGCAACGCCATGGGCGGCAAGGGCAAGATCATCATGACGCAGGGCGCGCTCGGCCACACCGGCGCGCAAGGCCGCGCCAAGGGCTTCAACACGGTGGTCAAGCAATTTCCGGGCATCGAGGTGCTCGACACCCAGCCGGCCGACTGGGACGTCTCCAAGACCGCCCGCCTCTGGGAAACGTACCTGACCAAATACCCGCAGATCGACGCGGCGTTCTTCCACAATGACGACATGGCGCTCGCGGCCGCCAACATCATGAAGGCGCGGGGCCGCACCAATATCCTGATCGGCGGCGTCGATGCCATGCCGCCGGCGATCCAGGCGGTGAGCGAGGGCCGCATGTTCGCGACCGTGCGCAATCCGTCCTGCCGCATCCATGGCGGCGCGATCATTGCGGGCGTGTCGGCCGTGGTCGGCGGAGAGAAGAGCGGACAGGGCATCCCGAAGAACGTCGTCACCGATGGCCCGGTCGTCACCAAGGCCAACGCCGCCGGGATGCAGTGGATGCAGGATCACTTCCTGATCTAAGCCTCCAAGATCTGAACCTTCATGCCTGAGGGACAACAGCCCATCCTGGAACTGCAAGGCATCACGAAGAGCTTCGGCGGGGTCGAAGCGCTTCGTGGTGTGGACTTCGCGCTCTGTCCCGGCGAGATCCAGGGTCTCGTCGGCGAAAACGGCGCAGGGAAAAGCACGCTGATGAAGATCATCGCCGGCGTGCATACCGAGTTCTCCGGCCGCTTCCTGGTGGACGGCCGGGAGACACATTTCCGCTCCGCGCGCGATGCGCACGCGGCCGGCATTGCCATGGTGCACCAGGAACTCAGCGTTGCCCCCGACCTGACGGTTGCGGAGAACGTCTTCCTGGGCAACCAGCCGACCAACCGCCTCGGCCTCGTGCAATGGCGGCGGATGGCGCGTGAGGCAGGCGAGCAGCTCGCCCGCTTCGGCATCGACGTCGATCCGATGTCCAGGCTCGGCGACCTTCCGATCGGGCTGCAGCAGCTGATCGAGATCGCGCGCGTGCTGTTCTCCGGAGCCCGGATAGTGATCCTGGACGAGCCGACCTCCGCCCTCTCTCCGCCCGAGGTCGAGCGGCTGTTCGCGACGCTCAAGCGGCTGCGCGAGGAAGGCACCTCCATCGTCTTCATCTCGCACTTCATAGAGGACATCCTGCGCGTGTCGGACACCGTGACCGTGTTCCGCAACGGACGGAAGGTCGCGGAGACTGCGAGCGCCGCGACCAGCAAGAGCGCGCTGATCGAGGCCATGATCGGCCGCGGCGGCGAAGCGCTCGAGCACAGTTACGCCGACGACCTGATGCTACCGCGGCCGAGCGAGAGCGCAGTGATCCTGAAGGCCGAGCAATTGTCGCTCGGCCGCAGCCTCAACGATGTCTCCTTCGAGGCCCGCGCCGGCGAGGTGCTCGGCATCTACGGTTTCATGGGCTGCGGCCAGCAGGAGCTGTCGCGCATCCTGTTCGGCAAGCTGAAGCCGGACGGCGGCACACTCGCCGTCGAGGGTACGCCGAAGACCTTCGCCAGCACGGCGGCGGCGCGGCGTGCTGGCGTAGCACTGGTGCCCGAGAGTCGGCGCGACATGCTGTTTCACCAGGAGCCGGTCTACAAGAACATCTCGATCAGCATTCTCGACCGCATTTCGTCCCTGCTGCTCAAGCCAGGGCAGGAGCGCGACATCGCCAAACGCCAGGTCGAGCAGTTGCAGATCAGGCCGCCGGTGGTCGGTCTCGATCTTGGCATGCTCTCTGGCGGAAACCAGCAGAAGGTCGCCCTGGCGAAATGGCTGACCTATCCGCCGAAACTCCTGGTGCTGTGCGAGCCGACCCGCGGCATGGATGTCGGCGCCAAGAACGACGTCATCAACATCGTCCGCGACCTCCGCACAAAAGGGCTGGCGATCATCGTGCTGTCGACCGAGCCGGAAACGGTGCTGTCGCTGGCCGACCGCATCCTCGTGCTCAAGCGCGGCGCATTGGTGCGGGAGTTCAGGAACGAGCCGGTCAGCAAGGACCGCCTGCTAGAGGCGGCGTGACGGAGAAGCACATGAGCAGCGAGACGGCTTTGGCGACAGGACCACGGGCGCGGGGCCTCGCGCCCTTCTTGCGCTCGCAGATGCGCAACATCGCCCCGTTCCTGACGCTGATCTGCCTCTTCACCTTCTTCGCCTTCGCCAGTCCCTCCTTCGCCACGCTCGACAATCTCGGCAACATCCTGACGCAGGTATCGATCACCGGCATCATCGCCGTGGGCCTCACCTTCGTGATCCTCTGCGCCGAGATCGATCTTTCGATCGCCGCCATCGCCAACGTCACCGGCATCGCGGTGGCCTACTTCACGCTGCAGGAATCCTACGTCAACATCGCCAACGTGCCGCTGCCCGGCGCGGTTGCGATCCTGCTGTCGATCCTGCTCTGCGCCCTGCTCGGCCTTGTCAACGCGCTGGGGCTGACCGTGATCGGAATTCCCTCCTTCATCATGACCTTGGCGATGATGCAGATCGCCGCCGGCATCTCCGCGCTGTTGGTGCGCGGCCAGATCGCGTACAAGGTGCCAAGCCTGATCACGACTCTCGGCTCGGGCTCGATCGGCGGCATTCCTTGGCTGGTTATCATCGCCGCGCTGATGCTGCTCGGCGGCCATCTGGTGCTGACCTACACGCGCTTCGGCCGCTACGTCTACATGGTCGGGGGCAACCGCGAGGCCGCCGAATATTCCGGCCTCAACGTCAAGCTGATCCTCGGCGCGGTGATGGTGATCTCGGCGGTCTGCTCGGGCATCGGCGGCATGCTCGGCGTCGCCCATTTCGGCAGCGCGCAGCAGAACGAGTTCGACACCTACCTGCTCGACTCCATCGCCGCGGTCGTCGTCGGCGGCACCAGCCTGTTCGGCGGCCGCGGCGGCATCGGCAACACCATCGTCGGGCTTTTCGTTCTCGGTGTTCTCAACAACGGCCTCGACCACGTCAACATCGACAGCTTCTTGAAGATCCTGATCCGCGGCCTGATCCTGCTGGCCGCGCTGATCATCAATGTCTACGCGCAGCGCTTGAGGGAGAAAGCCGCGGAATAGACGGACGCCAAAGCAAAAGTGCGAAAACAACCCCATGCACAGTAGCCGGGCTCATGGAATCAATGGCTTGCCCGGCGCCTCGCGAGAACTGCGGATTTAGCGAAGTGAACTTTGACTCGTCGGGCAAAACAGGGTTATGTTGCCATCATGGCGGTTGCTCCGATCAGTCGTGGCTTACCCCGTGTGGCGGCAGGAGAGCGATCCGGCATCCTTACCGTCGCGTGGGGAGACGCGGAGCCACTCTCAGCCTTTCGTATCCTCGGCTTCTCGTATCGATGCCAGTCGCGAGAAGCGGAAATTGCAGTGGCTGGCGCCGCCCGCCAGCGTCCGTGTCCTTTCCAGGCGAATGCCTCGCGTGGCGTAGGCATCGAAGTCGAGGCCACAGATGTTCGGCAGAATCTCCGTGTCGCCATGGCGCGTTGCGAGCTTGCAGAAGCCGCAAGCCTTGTAGTCGATGCCGAATTCAAACTCGTCACCTGGCCCCGGCTCTACGAAATCGTAGACGAAGTCGTCCGGAAACTCCTTCTCATGGCTCTCCGTGGTGCTCCTCGCGGCCTGCTCGCGCAGCAACACCTGGTTTTCGGGCGACATGAACTGACGTCCCAAGGCAAGGCGCTCTGCTTCCGGCTCGGTGAGCAATTGTGCCGCGCAGGTTTCCCGCTCGATCTCACCGATCACCGGCACCGGCACGCCGTGGCGCCGGAGCACCCGGCTGATGGCCATGAAACCGGTCAGGCGCATGAAGAAATCGCTCATGCGGCTGGCTGCACCGCCGACATAGGGCATCTGGGTGAGGACGATCCCAAATTCGTCCATCACCTCCCGCCTGATCTCATGGACATCGGAGAGATGCGTGCGCTCGCGCAACATCGGCTCGGCAATGTCGAGGCGACCACGCATGGTCGCCTCCATTGCTTCCCGATGCTTCTGGTAGAAGGGATGGATCTCGGCCATTGAACACCTGACATGATGGCTCGTTGCGACAATCGGCCGTGCCGACTTTCACTCTGCGGCGATCGCCTCGATCTCCAGCAGCCATTTGCTGTCGACGGTTTGCGCAATCATGACCGTGAGCGCGGGTTCGTGTCCCGCCAGCATCCTGCGGCGAACAACGCGATTGGGCACGACCTGACCGAGATCCGTCAGGAAGGTGGTGACCTTGACCAGATGCCTGACGCCGAGGCCGGCAGCGGCGAGCACCTCGATGACGTTGCGCCAGGCCTGCTCGCATTGCGCTTCGAAACCTTCGGGCACGCTGCCGTCGGACGTCTCCGGCACTTGACCGCTGACAAACAACAGCCGTCGATGCTGACTGATTTCAAACCCCATGCTGTAACCACCGGCGGGAGCATGGACCGTTGCGGGATTGTGGCTGACAATGTGAGCGGCGGGCATAGGGTTTCTCCGGATTACGGGTCGACCGTAGCCGGCGGAAGCGCCGCGGCGCAAAGCATCATTCCTGCGATTCAGCGCAAGAAAATCTATTGCAAGGGCACAGTTCATCGGTGTCAAACTGCGTTGCGATGACCTACGCCCTTCCCCCGCTCAACGCGCTTCGCGCCTTCGAGGCTGCCGCCCGGCATCTCAGCTTCAAGCTCGCCGCGCACGAGCTGCACGTGACCCCGGCCGCCGTGGGCCAGCAGGTGAAGGCGCTGGAGGCTCGCCTCGGCGTCCAGTTGTTCGAGCGGCTGCACAAGCAGCTCATCCTCACCGCCGCAGGCCAGGCTTACCTGCCCGGAATATCCGAGGGCTTTCGCCACATCGCGGAGGCGACCTCGCAATTGAAGCCGGCAGGTGCAGTGCAGCTTCATCTGGGAGTTCACGGCGCCGTCGAGCTGCGCCGCCTGGGGTTGGCGGAGTTTCGCAGCGCGCATCCGGACATCGGCCTGCGGGTGCTGCAGCCCGCCGGCCTGCATGAACTCGTCGAGGGCAAGGTCGATCTGTTGATTGGCCGCGGTCTCAGCCACCATCCCGGTTATCGCTGCGACCGGATCGATGGGAGATCGGGCCTCGGTGATTGGCTGGTTGCGCCCGAAGGTGCCGCTGATTGCCCTGAGATCGTCAGCTTCCGCGAATGGCTGCGCTCTCTGCCGGCCGACATCCCGCGCCCAAGCCAGCTTCGTCCTCGTCTGGTCGACGTCGGCAGACGTTGAACTCTCAGCCGGACAGCTCCGGCATCCAGTCCCTCAGTTTCGCGCAGCTCCGGCGACGTCAGCGATCGTTGGAAACGCAATCATCGCCCGCGCCAGGCGCACTGCCCGCGCCTCGCAATCGCGCGCGCCTGGGGGTCATCGTTGTTGTGAGCAAAACTGAATTCATTGAGGATTTCGGACCGAAATGACTTTGAGCTACCGTCGCGCCGACATTTGACGCGCGGGCAAAACAGGGACAAGGATGCATCCTGGCGGGGGTAGCTAAGCTGCAGGATCGAAGCGTTCGGCGAGATCGCCGGTCCCACGCATTCAAACGTCACGACGGCGAGAGCGATTGGGTTCGAATATCCTGGGCGGTCTTCTGAAGCCGCACGAGATAGCGCTTCTTTGCGGCTGCCTCCGTGAGCGTGCCGGAAATCAAGTTGATGCTGACCGCGGCAACGACGCTGCCGGCTTGATCGCGGATTGGAACGGCAATGCCGCAAATGGCCGGATCGAGTTCGCCATCGACCCAAGCGTAGCCTCGCTCTCGCGTCAATTGCAGTTCATGCGCAAGACGCTTGGCATCCGTGATCGTGCGCGGTGTGACTGACTTAAGGGGCGTGCTTGCGAGATAGCGGTCTCGCTCGTCCAAGGGAAGGTTCGCCAGAAGGACACGCCCGAGCGACACGAGATGCGCGGGAAGACGGCTGCCGATGCCCAGATTGGCGGACAGAATGCGCCGCGCCGGAAGCCTGAGAGCGTAGACGATGTCGCTTTCATCGAGCACGGCAAGCGCGCAGGACTCGCCGATGTCGTTGCGCAGATCTTCGAGCGCCCGCTGAGCAAAGCCCCAGAACGGCAATGCGTTGAGATAGGACAATCCGAGACCCAACGCACGAGGCCGCAGGCGGAAGTAACGGCCGTCGGCTTCGCAATATTTCAACGTGACGAGGGTACTGAGCATGCGTCGCGCCGTCGCGCGGTTGAGTCCTGCATGAGCTGCAGCTTCCGAAAGCGTGTGACGGCCCGGTGATCGACCGAGCGCCTCAATCAAGGCAAAACCTCGTTCGATCGCGCGGACATAGCCGTCACTCTCCTTCGGCATTTTTCGCAGCCTCCTCTTGCGGAAGCAGACGGGCTTCGCGCATAGTAGTTCATAAACAGATAAATTCGTTCGCTAGGCGAACATACGGAAGGAGATGCGATGACGCAAGCGCCCACGTTCGAGACCGATTTCTGGAAAGACGCCAACTTGCGAAAGGTGTGGGACGAGATCGTGCCTGGCGAACCTCGCAAGACGATTCCGTACAAGCTGACGTTGGAAGCCATCCAGCTCTACTGCCGCTCGGTCGGGGAAGATCACCCGCTTTACTTCGACGAGGCTTACGCCAGGAAAACCCCGTATGGCGGCTTAATCGCCCCGCCGTCGATTCACATTCTGCTGATGTTCGCCTGCACGCCGAACGACGATTGGATGCGAACGCCGGGCACCATCAATGCCGGCCAGTCCTGGAGCTACAACAAGCCGGCTCGGCCTGGCGATATGATCACCCTGCATGCGCGCGCATTGGACAAGTTCATCAAGCGCGAGCGCCTCTTCGTCGTCCACGACAACGTGTTCTTCAATCAGCATGGCGAAGTCATCTGTTCTGGCCGCGGACAGACCATTCGTCCCGCCTGATTGCAGCGATAGACAAGGAAACTCGGCATGACCACCAGCTTCGACACTCTTTCCGTTGGCGACACGATCGACGGTCCGAAATTCGACGTGTCACGTGAATCGATCCGCCTGTTCTGCGATGGCTCGCTCGACTACAACCCTCTGCATCTCGACGACGACTACATGAGGAACAACTTCGGCAAGACTAATTTCGGCGGCATCATCATGCACGGCATGAACAATTTCGGGCTGATCACCCGCATGCTGACCGATTGGGCCTACCCAGCCGGCGCCATTCAGCGACGCTTGGAGACGCGCTGGCTCAAGCCGGTCAAGCCGGGCGACACCATTCAACCGGTGGGGGTGGTGAAGGCGAAGCAGACGACGCAGAAATCCCGCTGGGTGCTGATCGACGTACTGGTCCGCAATCAAAGAGCCGAACACGTCGCGGCGGGCGAAGCCATGGTCGAGTTTCCGCTGTCTGATTCGATCGCGGCCTGACGAGGCGCGCGGGCGGCGAATGCCGCTGCGCTCACCGCATCGGCACGTTTCGTAGCCGGTCGTCCGGCCCTGCCAAGCCTTGGCACAACAAAAAACGATGAGCGTCGTTCGAACGCTAGACGGGAGGAAAACATGAACTGGGTTGCAAGGAGCTGGCTCGCTCTGGTGCTGACGCTGCTATCGCTCTCGAATTCGCTTGGCGAGGCATCTGCCCAGCAGTTCCCGCCGAGCCAGATCAAAATCGTCGTGCCCTTCCCGGCCGGCGGCACCACGGACATTCTCGCGCGTTTCATCGCACAACAGCTTGGTGAGAAGCTTGGGGTACCGACCATCGTGGAAAATCGTGCTGGCGCGTCCGGTACCATCGGCTCCGAGATGGTTGCAAAATCACCGGCTGACGGCAGCGTGCTGCTCATCGCCGCCACCCACCACGTCATTAATCCGAGTCTGTTTCGCAAGCTGCCGTATGACACGCAAAGCGCATTCTCGCCGGTGGCGCTGGTCGCGAGGGCTCCCAATGCGCTCGTGGTCTCCAAGGATTTCCCCGCCAAGAATGTCGCCGAACTGATCGCAATGGCGAAGAAAGATCCCGGCAAACTGTCGTTTGGCTCCTCCGGCATCGGCGGCGCCAATCATTTGTCCGGAGAACTCTTCAAGCAAATGGCAGGCATCGACATCGTACACATCCCCTACAAGGGAGCGGCGCCGGCTATGAACGACCTGCTTGGCGGCCATATCCCGATCATGTTCGACACCCTGCCGACCGTGCTCCCGGCCGCCTCGGCTGGCAACATTCGCGTGCTCGCCGTTACCAGCATGACGCGCGCGGCGTCGCTTCCGGACGTGCCCACTCTCGATGAAGCTGGCGTCAAGAATTTCGAGGCGACGGCATGGTTCGGCATGTACATGCCCGCCGCGGACGGTAGCACTGCCTACTCTCGGATGGTCGAGGTCATGGGCGATCTTTTGGCCAGTCCGACCATCGCTGAGAAATTCGCAACGCAGGGAGTCACTCCCGGCACATTGGCGGGCACGAATTTCAGCCGGTTCGTACACGCCGAGATCAACAAATGGGCGGCCGTTGTCAAGGCGGCTAATGTGCCTCTCGAATAAGGCAAGAGGCAGAGCGGGGCGATCGTTGGCCCGTTGCGGTTCCAGCCAAACGATCCGGAGTCTTCCCCGCGGAAAGCCTGGATTGCTTCACTACGCTCGCAACGACGGACTGCAATGATGCGCCAGGGCGTCAGGACAGCTCCGGCATCCAGTCGCTCAGTTTTCGCGCAGCGCCGGCGACGTCAGCGATCGCCGGAAACGCCTTCGTCTCCATCATCATTGCCCGCGCCAGCCGCACCGCCCGCGCCTCGCAGGTCGCGCGCGCCTGCGGGTCTTCGATCAGCTCGAAGTCGATGTTGTGGGCGAGACCGAAGATGCGGCGGATGACCTTGGCCGCGGCGAAGCCGACCGTGTCGGCAAACAGGCGCTGCATGTAGGCCTGCCGTTCGGCTTCCAGCCGTGCCGCCCCCTTCTCGCCCGCGAAGAGCGAGACAGGATAGCCATCGCCTTCCGCGCCGGCGCGCCAGAGATCGAGGAACTTGCGGGCGAACTCATTCCAGACCTGCTCGACGGTCTCCAGCAGCCACGTCTCGAACGCACGGCGATCGCCCGGTGCGCGCTCATGGCCGCTTGATGCAAAGTAGGCCATCAGCAGGTTCGCCAGCACGGCGCCGACATCGAATCCCATCGGACCGTAGAACGCAAATTCAGGGTCGATCACCCTCGTCTCGTTCTCCGTCACCATGATGGAGCCGGTGTGGAGGTCGCCATGAAGCAGCGCTTCAGGGCTTGCCATGAACTTCAGCTTCAGGCGGGAGACCGCAATATGCAGGTCCATGTCTTCGCGCAGCTCAGCGGCCAAGCCGTCGAGATAGGGCGTAGTCCAGCGGTTCTGCTCGGCGATGCGGTAAGGATCGGTGAAGATCAGGTCCTCTGTGATCTTGCACAGCGCGTGGTTGCCGGCAAAGGCAGCAATGCCCTGCTTCTTCTCGGCTGCGGACAGCGCGAGGTCGGACGTGAAGAACAAGGTCTGCGCCATGAAGGTGGTGATGTCGTCCACGAACCGCGGATATTGCGTCGCCGCAACCAGCCCCTTGCGCATGATGATGTGCGGCTCGAGCAACTCCATCACGGTCAGGGCCAAGGGTTCGTTGTGATGCAGCAGCGACGGCACGAGACCGGGCGCGAGCTCGGCCTGCCGGGACAGAGCGAGATATTCGTAATGGGCCCGCGACAGCGGCAAGGGCCAGCTTTCGCCGACCAGCCGGACATAAGGCAGTGCCTGCTTCACGGCGATACCGGCGCGCGCCCCCTTGACGATAAAGACGAGGTTGAGATTGCCGTCGCCGACCTCCGTGATCTCCCAGGAGGACGGATCGCCGCCGAGCAGCGCCTTGAGCTCCAAAATCCCCGCGAGATAATCCCGCAGGTCGGCTTCATGTAGAATCCGATAATCCCCTGCCCGGTCCCCGGTCATGACGATCCCATCCCACCTATGGACCGGATCGTTACTCCCGACGCTGGGAAGCTCGAGCCGATCCCGGCCATTCTTTTGACCGGATCGTAATCGCAATCGACGCGGTCTGCCACCCGCCTGTCGCTGGGCGCACTCCAAGAGCAGCCACCACACCACACCGTCCGCGGATCGGCCCAGCAACGGCTCCATGCAGCGACCATCGTGGGGTCAGCGAGCTAGACGCGCTGGGACGCTTGGTCGCGAGCGGGCCGATCTAAAGGAACACAAGCGGGCCGAGACAGTTTTGCGTGTCTGACCTTTCGAAGGAGTTGCCAGATGCGCCGCGGAATGCCCTCCATGACTGCCCTTTTGGCCATGCTGGCCATTGCAGGATATCAGAACCGCGACAAACTGGCTGAGCTGATGAAGGGCGCAGGGGGTGGCGGCTCGTCCGCAGGCGGTCAGCAGCCGCTCGGAGGAATGCTCGGCAATCTCGGCGGCATGCTCGGAGCGGGCGGAATCGGCGGCCTCCTCAACGGCGGGATTGGCGAGCTCCTGGAGCGGTTCAACCAAAATGGGCAGGGCGAGGTCGCCGATTCATGGGTGAAGCCCGGGCCTAACAAGGACATTTCCTCCCAGCAGCTCAAAGAAGCCGTCGGCAGCGACGTCCTGGAGAAGCTTGCACAACAGACCGGGCTTTCTCAGGACGATATCGTCGCACGGCTGTCCCGCGAGCTTCCTTCCGCAATCGACAAATACACGCCTGACGGGCGTCTGCCCGAGGCATAGAAGCAGCGGCTCAACTCAGAAGAGGTCTACACATGAGTATTCTTTGGACCATCATCATTGGCTTTCTCGCCGGTGTGATCGCCAAGTTCATCATGCCGGGCGACAATGAACCTTCCGGCTTCATCCTGACGACCATCCTCGGCATCGTCGGCGCGTTCGTTGCCTCCTACCTCGGGCAAGCGCTGGGCTGGTATCGTCCAGGCGAAGGGGCCGGTCTGATCGGTGCGGTGGTCGGCGCCATCATCGTGCTGTTTGTCTACGGTCTCTTCGCCGGGCGGCAACGTCGAGCGATCTAGGACTGGCGCGAGCTGCTGGCAGGCCCGCTCTCAGCGGAATGCCTGCCGGACAGCTCGCGTCGCTGCGATGCCGCTGCTGTCGCGAACTTGCCGCGCCTCTCAAATGCGCTGCGCCAGCCAGATGGTGTGACCGCCGCAATCGGGGTCTTCTATCACGTACGACACCGTGCGGAATCCGTTGCGGTCGAGCAGCGATCGATACTCGGCGGGATCCAAGCTGGCATGATAGAGCGGCTCGCCGCCGAGCGCGCCGATCGCCTCGCCCCGGGCCGGACCGCTCGTGAACATCAGCGCCGCCTCAGGCCTTGCATGGTCGCGGAAGATCGGAAACATGCGGCGCTGGTCGTCGAAACAGAGGTGAAAGAAGCTATCCCAGGCAAGGATGCCGCAAAAATTCCGGCCCATCGCAAGCTGGCGCATGTCTGCGACGATCCATTCCTGCTCGGGGAAACGCCGTCGGGACGCATCAATCATGGCCGAAGAGGACTCCCGTGACGGGATGATCAAGCCCGATCAGATACTCCGCCAGCGGCTCCGCCGAGCCGCAGCCGAGATCGAGAACTGAGCCGGCAGGCGGCAGCAGCGCACGAAAACGGTCAAGCCAAGCTCGTTCGAACAGACTGCTTTGGGCGCGACTCTCGATCCAGTCCAAGGCCTTGCGCTGGTAGAGATCGATGATATCCGCTGCGGCTTCCGATGCCATCCAGGAGCTCCAGCGCTTCGGCCGAAGCTAGAAGGTTTCCCGCTCCAGGAAGCTGGAACCGATGTCGGCCTTTCTCTTGATGGGATCGTAATCACAATACACGCTGTCCGCCACCAGCGTGTAGCTGGCGTAGACGCTGTATTTGTCGGTCTTGACCGAATTCAGGCCGATCACCGAGGTGCTCTTGCCGCCGTTCCATTTGAACGGCGTCGAACTCTTCGCCTGCTCGCAGGCCATCACGGCCTCGTTGAAGACGTAGCCCTCGACGAAGGCCTTCAGGGTGCGAACCTGCACGGCCATTTTCCATTCGAAATAGCCGACGGCACCAAGTCCGGCGACGATCAGGACCAGAAGCGCGACCACGATACGCTGAAAAGTCATTGGTTTCCCCGAACAAACTAATCGCAAAATTCTAGGCGAGTAACGCGATCAAGCAAAGTCTATCGCCGAGCTACTCCACCTCTCCCCGACGGGGAGAGGTGACACTAGAACGGCATTCCCATCAATTTCGACAGGCGCTCGATCGAGAGGTAGCCGGCATGATAGGCCGCGACGCCGACCCCGTAGATGATCGCCGAGATGATCGTGGTCCAAATCAGCTTGCGGCCCATCCGCGTCAGGATCGGCGCGCCAGGATCGGTCCCGGGTGCGCCGACGCCATCTTCGTGCTGGCTGCGCACGCCGAACGGCAGCGTTACGAACAGCGCGACCCACCAGATGACGAAGTAGATCGCGAGCGCGGTGGAGATCTGGATGGCCATGGGGCGGCCTTACGCCTGCTCGATCTCGACCAGCGCGCCGGAAAAGTCCTTCGGGTGCAGGAACAGCACCGGCTTGCCGTGGGCGCCGATCTTCGGCACGCCGTCGCCGAGCACCCGCGCGCCCTCCTTCACCAAGGTGTCACGCGATGCGATGATGTCCACGACCTCGTAGCAGACATGGTGGATGCCACCGTCCGCATTGCGCTCGAGGAACTTCGCGATCGGCGAGGACTCACCAAGCGGCTCGATGAACTCGATCTTGGTGTTGGGCAAGGTCGCGAACACGGTGGTGACGCCGTGCTCGGGCAGCGGGACGGCCTCCGAAATCTCGGCCCCGAACGCCGCGCCATAGATCTTCGCAGCCTTGACGGCATCCCTGGTTGCGATCGCGACATGGTTGAGCCGGCCCAGCATCTTGTCTCCCTCCCCTTACACTGTCAGTACATGTACCAGACAGGGGGGCTTCTTGCCCCAATGTTCGTTGATCACGGCCCGGACCGCACGTCGCACCGACTCGGCCAGAGCATCCGGATCCCGCCGTCGCGCCCTTGGCAGCCCCTCGATCGTGGACATCACGGCGTCAAAGACGAGGTCGTCGAAAGTCTCGCCCGACCTGTTCTTCTCGGGGATGCCGACCAGATCGACTTCGGGCTCGTCGGCCAGCTCGCCCTGCCCGGTCATGGCGATGGCGACGAAGGCGCAGCCGGAAAAAGCCATGCGGCGCCGCTCGACCACGGCGCGGGACTTGGAGTCCTCCAAAATCGTGCCATCCTTGTAGAGACGGCCGGAAGGCACCTCGCCGACGATGCCGGGATCACCGGGACCGAGCTTGACGAGGTCGCCGTTGCGGCACACCAGCACGCGCGGCACGCCGGCGGCGCGCGCCAGCTTTGCGTGCTCGTGCAGGTGCAGGGCCTCGCCATGGACCGGAATCAGGAGCTGCGGCTTCACCCAGGAAATCAGGTCGCGCAATTCCTCGCGGCGGGGATGGCCGGAGACGTGGACCAGGGCGTCGCGGTCGGTGATGATCTCGACGCCCTGGAGCACCAGATTGTTGACGATCGAGCTGACGGCCTTCTCGTTGCCCGGAATGGTGCGCGAGGAAAAGATGACGCTGTCGCCGCGGTTGAGCGTGATCTCGGGATGGTCGTCGTTGGCGATGCGGGCCAGCGCCGCGCGCGGCTCGCCCTGGCTGCCGGTGCACAGCGCCAGCACCTTGTCCTGCGGAAGATGGCCGTAGACCTCGGGCGAGCGGAAATTCTGCACGTTCTCGAGATAGCCGGTCTCGCGCGCGACCTGCACCACACGCTCCATGGCGCGCCCGACCACGACGACCTCGCGGTCGGCAGCTTTCGCAGCGTCGGCCACGGCCTTGATGCGGGCGACGTTGGAGGCGAAGGTCGTCACCGCGACCCGCCCCTTGGCCGTCTTCACGAGCTCGATGATGGTCCGGGCGACGTCGGCTTCCGATGGCGAGCGGCCGTCGCGCACGGCATTGGTGGAATCGCCGATCAGGGCGAGCACACCCTGCTCGCCCAGTTCGCGCAGCCGCTTCTCGTCCGTCGGGGGCCCCAGGGTCGGGGTGGGGTCGATCTTCCAGTCGCCGGTGTGCAACACGATGCCGGCATCGGTGTGGATCGCCAGTGCATGCGCTTCGGGAATCGAATGCGCGACGGGAATGAACTCGACGTTGAACGGGCCGACATCGACGCGACCGCCTGATGGCACCACGGTGACCGGGATCTCGGGCGCGTTGCGCTCGGCAGCGCATTTGGCCTCGAACAGCGCAGCGCTGAACTTGGTGGCGTAGATCGGGCATTTCAGCTTGGGCCAGAGGTCGATGATGGCGCCGAAATGGTCCTCATGGGCATGGGTCAACACCAGACCCATCAAGTTCTTGCGCTCCTTCTCCAGGAAGGCGATGTCCGGCATGATCAGATCGATGCCCGGCAGATGCTCCTCGTCGCCGAAGGACACGCCGAGATCGACCGCGAGCCAGGCGCGCTGGTGACGGTTGCCCAGGCCGTAGATCGACAGGTTCATGCCGATCTCGCCGACGCCGCCGAGCGGCGCAAACACCAATTCTTCCGGCCTTGCCATCACGCAGCTCCCACGGAGGCAACGGGACCGAAGAACACCTCGCCCGCAGCCACCGGCACAAGGCGGCCTTCGGGGGTGCGAACGATCAGGCAGCCGGTGTCGTCGATAGTGTCAAAAACGCCTTCCAGCGTCATGGTTCCCGTGTGGATCGAGACCTTCTCACCGAGGCCGGCAGCGCGCTCCAGCCAGAGCTTGCGGATCTCGGCGAAGCCGCGGCCATTGTCCCAGATGCCGCGGAACTCGACCCAGGCATCCGAGAGGGCCGAAAACAGCTCCTCGGCGCTGATCTGCACGCCGAGCGCGGCCAGCGACACCGCCGGGGTCGGCGTGCCCTCGGGAGCGGCAACCACGTTGGTACCGATGCCGACGACGACAGCGAGGCCGCTCCCGACCGCCTCGGCCTCGAGGCCAATGCCGACCAGCTTCTTGCCGCCGGCGAGCACATCATTCGGCCATTTCAGGACGTAGCGGGGCCTGTCAGGACCGAACCGCAATGCGGCCTCGAGGCTCACCTTTTCCAGCGCCGCCTCTTGCGCCAGACCCGCCGCAAAACCGATCGTGGCGGCGACCGCAGGCGCAATGTCCAGGACTTCGAGGACGCTGGCTGCGAGATTGCCCCTCGGCGCGATCCAGGCGCGCTGGCGGCGGCCGCGGCCGGCGGTCTGCTCAGATGTCACGAACCACATCGGGCCGCGTTCGCCGGCGCGGGCGCGCTCGATCGCCTCGGTATTGGTCGAGCCGGTCCGATCGAACGCCGCGAGCTTGTAGCCCGCGGACAATGCGCGAGGACCGAGCGCGAAAGCCATCCTAGAACAGCGACTTTGCCGCGGCCGAGGCGACGCTCACCACGGGACCCGCAAACAACGCGAACAGCAGGTTGAACAGGCCCGCGACCGCCAGCACCGTCCGCACCTCGATGCGCACCGGATCGACCTGGCCGGCCGGCTCGTCGAAGTACATCGTCTTGACGATGGCGAGGTAGTAGTAAGCACCCACCACGCTGGTCAGCACGCCGATGACGGCGAGCGTGAACAGGTTCGCCTTGATGGCCGCGACGAAGACGTACCATTTGGCGAAGAAGCCGGCGAGCGGCGGAATGCCGGCGAGCGAGAACAGCAGCATCGCGAACATGAAGGCGAGCAGCGGATTGGTCCGCGACAGGCCGGCGAAATCGGTGATCTGCTCCACGGCTTGGCCGTTGCGCTTCATGGCGAGGATGATGGCGAACGAGCCGAGCGTCATCGCGACATAGATCACGATGTACATCAGCACGCCCTGCGCGCCCTCGACCGTGCCGGAGGCGAGGCCGACGAGGGCAAAGCCCATGTGGCCGATCGAGGAGTACGCCATCAGGCGCTTGATGTTGGTCTGGCCGATCGCGGCGAAGGAGCCGAGCGCCATCGAGGCGATCGAGACGAACACCAGGATCTGCTGCCATTGCGAGACGATGCCTGGGAATGCGGTCAGCGTGACGCGGGTGAAGACGGCGAGCGCGGCCACCTTCGGCGCGGACGCGAAAAAGGCGGTGACCGGGGTCGGCGCGCCCTCATAGACGTCCGGCGTCCACATGTGGAACGGCACGGCCGAGACCTTGAAGCAGAGGCCGACGAGCAGGAAGACGAGGCCGAACACCAGGCCGACATTCGAGACCGTCGCGGCCGCGGCAATCCCGGTGAAGCTGACCGTGCCGGTGAAGCCATAGACCAGCGAGGCTCCGTAGAGCAGCATGCCCGAAGACAGCGCGCCGAGCACGAAATACTTCAGGCCGGCTTCGGTCGACTTGGCATTGTCACGGTTCGAGGCCGCCACGACGTAGAGCGCGAGCGACATCAGTTCGAGGCCGAGATAGAGCGAGATCAGGTCGCCGGCCGAGATCAGCACCATCATGCCGAGCGTCGAGAGCAGCACCAGGATGGCATATTCGAAGATGCGGCGCGAGGGGTCGGACAGGAACTCGGTCGACAGCACCAGCGTCACCGCCGAGCCGATCAGGGCCAGGATCTTCATGAAGCGGGCGAAGTCGTCGACGATGAAGCTGCCGCCGAATGTGACCTGCTTGCCCGCGGGCTGCATGTAGACGAGCGCGCCGACCACGATCAGGAGCACCACCGCCAGAGAGGTGACGGTGCTGGTCGACCCCTGCCCGCGAAAGGCTCCGAGCATCAGAAGCGCCATCGCGCCGACCGCGAGCACGAGCTCGGGCAGCACCGGCGCCAGTTGATAACCTGCAATCACAAAGTTCATGGCGATATCCTGACCTGCCCGTTTACTGGAGCAGTGCGGCGGCCTTCACGGCCGTCACGGCGGAGTTGTAGTTGTTGACGAGTTGCTGGACCGAGGCGGCCGACATGTCGAGCACCGGCTTCGGGTAGACGCCAAACAGGATCGTCAGCGCGATCATCGGGAACAGCGTCAGGCACTCCCGGAAGGTGAGATCCTTCATGTTCGCCAACGACGGCTTGACCAACGCGCCGAACACGACCTTGCGGTAGAGCCACAGCGCATAGGCCGCCGACAGGATCACGCCGAAGCTGGCGAAGAACGCGGTCGGGATCGAGACCTTGAAGGTGCCGAGCAGCGTCATGAACTCGCCGACGAATCCGCTCGTGCCGGGCAGACCGACATTGGCCATGGTGAAAACCATGAAGGTCAGGGCATAGAGCGGCATCCGGTTGACGAGGCCGCCATAGGCCGCGATCTCGCGGGTATGCAGGCGGTCGTAGACAACGCCGACGCAGAGGAACAGCGCGCCGGAGACGATGCCGTGCGAGATCATCTGGAAGACGCCGCCGGCGACACCCTGCATGGTGCCGGCGAAGATGCCCATGGTGACGAAGCCCATATGCGCCACGGACGAGTAAGCGATCAGCTTCTTCATGTCCTCCTGCATCAGGGCCACCAGCGAGGTGTAGATGATGGCGATGGCCGACAGCGTGAACACCAGCGGCGCGAAGTCGTGCGAGGCCAGGGGGAACATCGGCAGCGAGAAGCGCAGGAAGCCGTAGCCGCCCATCTTCAGGAGGATCGCGGCCAGGACCACGGAGCCCGCGGTCGGCGCTTCGACGTGCGCGTCGGGCAGCCAGGTGTGCACCGGCCACATCGGCATCTTCACCGCAAACGAGGCGAAGAACGCGAGCCACGCCCAGGTTTGCAAACCGCGCGGCACGGCGGTGTGCATCAGGGTCGGGATATCGGTGGTGCCGCCGTTCCAGTACAGCGCCATGATGGCGAGCAGCATCAGGACCGATCCGAGCAGCGTGTAGAGGAAGAACTTGAACGACGCGTAGACCCGGCGCGGACCGCCCCAGACGCCGATGATGAGGAACATCGGGATCAGGCCGCCCTCGAAGAACAGGTAGAACAGCACGAGGTCGAGCGCCGAGAAGGTGCCGATCATCAGCGTTTCCAGGATCAGGAACGCCATCATGTATTCGCGGACGCGGTTGGTGATCGCCTTCCAGCTCGCGATGATGCAGAACGGCATCACTGCGGTGGTCAGGATCACCAGCGGCAGCGAGATGCCGTCGACGCCCATGTGGTAGGTGATGCCGGTGGCGAGCCAGTTCGCCTTCTCGACGAACTGGAAGTCCGGGTTGGCGGGATCGAAGCGCATGACCAGGATCACCGACACCGCGAAGGTGATCAGCGTGGTCCAGAGCGCGATCCAGCGCGAATTGCGCTTGGCTGCCTCGTCATCGCCGCGGCTGAGATAGACGATCAGCGCGCCGACCAGCGGCAGGAACGTCGTGACCGAAAGGATGGGCCAGGTTGTCATTTACTGGCCTCCAAAGCCGAACATGAACCAGGTGATCAGCCCGGCGGCGCCGATCAGCATGGCGAATGCGTAGTGATAGAGATAGCCGGTCTGGATCTTGACGACGTTGCGGGTGACATCAAGCACGCGCGCCGAGACGCCGTCGGGGCCGAGGCCGTCGATGATGAAGCCGTCGCCCTTCTTCCAGAGCTGGTATCCGAGCCACTTCGCCGGACGGACGAAGATGATGTCGTAGAGCTCGTCGAAGTACCATTTGTTGAGCAGGAACTGGTACAGCATCGGCTGCGTGTTCGCGAGCTCGACCGGCAGGTAGGGACGGCGGATGTAGAACAGGTACGAGACGAGGAAGCCCAGCACCATCATGACCGTCGGCAGGAAGGCGATGGTCTGCGGGATGTGGTGCATCTCCTCGATGATGTGCGGGTTCATCTTCAAGGACTCGCGGAAGAACTCCTCGATGCCGTGACCGGCGAACAGCTCCTTGAACGGCAGCCCTGCGACGAACGAGCCGACCGCGAGCACGCCGAGCGGGATCAGCATCCAGAGCGGAGCCTCGTGCGCGGCCTCGTAGTGATGCTCGTCATGCGGCTCGCCGTGGAAGGTCTTGAAGATCAGGCGCCAGGAGTAGAACGAGGTCAGGCCGGCGGCGACGATCGTCATGAGGAAGCCGTACACCGCGAACGGATTGTGCGAGGCATAGGCCGCCTCGATGATCGCGTCCTTGGAGAAATAGCCGGCTGTGAGCGGGAAGCCGGTCAGCGCCAGGGTGCCGACCACCATCACCGCATAGGTGTAGGGGATCTTCTTCCAGAGGCCGCCCATGTTGCGGATGTCCTGCTCGTGGTGCATCGCGTAGATCACCGAGCCGGAGCCCAGGAACAGCAGCGCCTTGAAGAAGGCGTGCGTGAACAGGTGGAACATGCCGACCGAATAGGCCCCTGCCCCCATCGCCACGAACATGTAGCCGAGTTGCGAGCAGGTCGAGTAGGCGACGATGCGCTTGATGTCGTTCTGGACGAGGCCGATGGTCGCCGCGAAGAACGCCGTGGTGGCGCCGAAGAACATCACGACGGCCTGCGCGTTCGGCGCGAGCTCGAACAGCGGCGACAGGCGCGCCACCATGAAGACGCCGGCGGTGACCATGGTCGCGGCGTGGATCAGCGCCGACACCGGGGTCGGACCCTCCATCGCGTCCGGCAACCAGGTGTGCAGCAGGAACTGCGCGGACTTGCCCATCGCGCCCATGAACAGCAGCAGGCAGGTCAGGGTCAGCGCATCGGCATGCCAGCCCAGGAAGTTGATGGTCTTGCCGGTGAGGCCGGGGGCGGCATTGAAGATCGTCTCGAAATCGGTCGAGCCGACAAGCATAAAGACCGCGAAGATGCCGAGCGCGAAGCCGAAATCGCCGACGCGGTTGACCACGAAGGCCTTGATCGCGGCGGCGTTCGCCGACGGCTTCTGGTACCAGAAGCCGATCAGCAGGTAGCTGGCCAGACCCACGCCTTCCCAGCCGAAGAACAGCTGCACGAGGTTGTCCGCCGTCACCAGCATCAGCATGGCGAAGGTGAACAGCGAGAGATAGCCGAAGAAGCGAGGCCGGTTCGGGTCCTCGTCCATGTAGCCAATGGAATAGAGGTGCACGAGCGAGGACACGGTCGTGACCACCACCAGCATCACGGCGGTGAGCGTGTCGACGCGGAGCGTCCACCAGACCTGGAGGTCGCCGGAGAAGATCCAGGGCAGCAGCTGGATCCTGTAGTCGTGGTGCATGAAGCCCACATCGACCAGCGTCATCCAGGATAGCGCGGCCGAGACGAACAGCAGGGTCGTTGTGATCAGCTCGGCGCCGCGCGAGCCCGCCGCGGGCGGCTCGGCCGGGCCATGACCGTGATCGTCATGCCCGTCGCCGGGCTCGTGATGGGTCTCGTGGATGACCGAGGCGTCCTGATTGATCGTATCGGATGCATGGGCAGGCGCATGCCCGTGGTCGCCGTGATGCTCGACCTCGTCGCCCGAGGGGTTGCGGGCATGCGCCCCGAACAGCGCGATCAGGCCGGCCAGAATGGCGCCCAGCAGAGGCAGGAAAACGATTGCCTGAACCATTTGAGAGCTCAGCCCTTCATCAGATTGACGTCCTCAACCGCGATCGAACCGCGGTTGCGGAAATAGACCACCAGGATGGCGAGACCGATCGCGGCTTCCGCCGCCGCGACGGTGAGCACCAACAGCGCGAAGACCTGGCCGACAATGTCGCCGAGGAAGGTCGAGAACGCCACGAGGTTGATGTTGACCGCGAGCAGGATCAGCTCGATCGACATCAAGATGACGATGATGTTCTTGCGGTTCAGGAAGATGCCGAGAATGCCGAGCGTGAACAGGATCGCGCCGACCGCCAGGTAGTGTCCGAGCCCGATCGTCATTTCACCCACTCCGCCGCATCGGCGTCCGAGAGCCCCTGCCCCGGCGCCACCTTGCGCATCGCCATCGCCATTTCGGGCGTGCGCGCGTTCTGAACGTTGATGTCCTGCCGCTTCACGCTGGCCTTGTGGCGCAGCGTCAGCACGATGGCGCCGATCATGGCAACCAGCAGCACCATGCCCGAGAGCTGGAAGTAGTGGATGTACTTCGTATAGAGCACGAGGCCGAGCGCCTCGGTGTTGCTGACATCGGCCGGGATCGCCGCCGTGATGGTCTTGGAGACGCCGGGATTGATGACCCAGAATCCGACAGTGAGCAGCAGTTCGAACAGGAAGATGCCGCCGATCACGAGGCCGACCGGCAGGTACTCGATGAATCCTTCGCGCAGCTGGAGGAAGTCGACGTCGAGCATCATGATCACGAACAGGAACAACACGGCGACCGCGCCGACATAGACGACGATCAGCATCATGCCGAGGAACTCGGCGCCCATCAGCACGAACAGGCCGGAGGCGTTGACGAAGGCCAGGATCAGGTACAGCACGGAGTGCACGGGATTGCGCGAGACAATCACCATCACCGCCGAGGCGACGCAGACGCCGGCGAAGAGATAGAAGAACAGCGCGGGAAGGATCATGCCCCCACCTCACCGGTACGGCGCGTCGAGCTCGATCGCTTTCGCGATCTCGCGTTCCCAGCGGTCGCCGTTGGCGAGCAGCTTGGCCTTGTCATAATAGAGCTCCTCGCGGGTCTCGGTCGCGAACTCGAAATTCGGGCCCTCGACGATGGCATCGACCGGGCAGGCCTCCTGGCAGAGGCCGCAATAGATGCACTTCACCATGTCGATGTCGTAGCGCACGGTGCGGCGGGTGCCGTCGTTGCGGCGCGGGCCGGCCTCGATGGTAATGGCCTGCGCCGGGCACACTGCTTCGCACAGCTTGCAGGCGATGCAGCGCTCTTCGCCGTTCGGATAGCGGCGCAGCGCGTGCTCGCCGCGGAAGCGCGGCGAGATCGGGCCCTTCTCGAACGGATAGTTCAGCGTCGGCTTCGGCTGGAAGAAGTAGCGCATGGCGAGGAAAAACGCCGAGACGAATTCCGACAGCAGGAGCGAGCGTGCAGTGGCGTTGATATTGATACCCATGACGGCCCTCACTTCGGCGCGATGCCGGCGAATTGCAGCACGCCGGCCACCACGATCACCATCGCGAGCGACAGCGGCAGGAACACCTTCCAGCCGAGGCGCATCAGTTGATCGTAGCGGTAGCGGGGCACGATCGCCTTCGCCATCGCGAACAGGAAGAACATGAAGAACAGCTTCAGCGAGAACCAGATAATCCCCGGCACCCAGTTGAAGGGCGGCAGGTCCACCGGCGGCAGCCAGCCGCCGAGGAACAAGATGGTGGCCATCGCGCACATCGTGACGATCGCGACATACTCGCCGAGCATGAACAGCAGGTAGGGAGTCGAGCCGTATTCGACCATGAAGCCGGCGACGAGTTCGGATTCCGCTTCGACGAGGTCGAAGGGCGGACGGTTGGTTTCCGCCAGCGCCGAGACGTAGAACACCACGAACATCGGAAACAGCGGCCAGACGTACCAGTTCAGGATCGTCAACTGCGGCAGCCCGATCAGGCTGGCAAGGCCACGGGTGTGCTGGGCCTCGACCACGGCGGTGAGGTTCAGCGTGCCGGCGCAGAGCAGCACGGTGATGATGACGAAGCCGATCGAGACCTCGTAGGACACCATCTGCGCCGCCGAGCGCAGCGCGGCCAGGAACGGGTATTTCGAGTTCGACGACCAGCCGGCCATGATGATGCCGTAGATCGACAGCGACGAGATCGCGAAGATGAAGAGGATGCCGACATTGATGTCGGCGATCACCCAGCCGAGATTGGTCGGGATCACCGCCCAGGCGGCCAGCGCGAGCACGCACGACACCAGCGGCGCCAGCAGGAACACGCCCTTGTTGGCCCCCGCCGGGATGATCGGCTCCTTCAGCACGAATTTGAGCAGGTCCGCGAAGGACTGCAGCAGGCCCCAGGGACCGACCACGTTCGGGCCGCGGCGGATCTGCACCGCCGCCCAGATCTTGCGGTCGGCAAGCAGGATGTAGGCGATCGCGACCAAAAGGACGACGAGCACCAGGACGCTCTGCGCGACCATGATGATCAGCGGCCAGAGGAACCCGGTCCAGAATGCGCTTTCGAAAAATTCCATCAGATCACGCTCACTCCGCTGCGGTCAGCATGTGCCCGGAGGCGAGGCGCGAGCACTCCGCCATGACGGCGGATGCACGCGCGACTGGATTGGTCAGGTAGAAGTCCTCGATCAGGGGCTTGAACGGCGCCTTCTCCGGCGTGCCGCCCTTCCCCGCCAGCTTCTTGATCTGGTCGGCGGAGCCGGCCTCGATCTGGTCGAGACGGATCAGATGCGGCACCGCCTTGAAGAGCGCCTGGCGCAGCTGAGCGAGCGAGTCGTAGCCGAGCTTCCTGCCGAGCGCCTCGGACAGCGCGCGGATGATCGCCCAGTCCTCGCGGGCTTCGCCCGGCGGGAACGCGGCGCGGCCGGTCATCTGCACGCGGCCCTCCGTATTGACGTAGATAGCGGACTTCTCGGTGTAGGCCGCGGCCGGCAGGATCACGTCGGCGCGATGCGCGCCGCGATCGCCGTGGGTGCCGATATAGACGACGAAGGTGCCGTCCGGCGCCTTGATCTCATCGGCCCCGAGCAGGAACAAGAGATCCAGCGTGCCGAACGTCGTCATCTGCGCGGCGTTCAACCCGCCGCCGGTCGCAGCAAAGCCGATGTCGAGCGCGCCGACGCGTGAGGCGGTCTCATGCAGCACGCCAAAGCCGTTCCAGCCGTCCTTGACCGCGCCGACGTCGAGCGCGAGCTTGGCAGCGGCGGCGAGAATGGCGGCGCCATCGTGGCGGGCAGCCGCGCCCGCGCCGACCATGATGATCGGATTCTTGGCGTTCTTCAGCACGTCCATGAAAGAGTGCTTGCCGGCCGCGAGCTCACCCAGCGTATCGGTGCCCGCGCCCAGGTGATCGTAATCGTAGGTCAGGTTGGGCCTGGCGCCGATCACGCCGACCTTGAAGCCGCCGGTGCGCCAACGCTTGCGGATGCGGGCGTTGAACACCGCCGCCTCTTTCCGCGGATTGGCGCCGATGATGAGCAGCGCATCGGCCTGCTCGACGCCTGCTAGTGTCGGATTGAAGATGTAGGAGCCGCGGCCGAGCGCGGGATCGAAGGCATCGCCGCCCTGCACCGCCAAATTGCCCGAGCCGTATTTGGCGAGCAGATCCTTCAGCGCGAACATCTCCTCGACGCCGGCGAGGTCGCCGGCGATGGCACCGATGCGCTTGCCGTCGGTGCGCGCCGCCTTGGCGGCGATTGCGGCGAAAGCTTCGGGCCAGGTCGCCGCGCGCAGCTTGCCGGCCTCGCGGATATAGGGCCTGTCGAGGCGCTGGGTGCGCAGGCCGTCGACGACGTGACGGGTCTTGTCGGAGATCCACTCCTCGTTCACGGCCTCGTTGATACGCGGCAGGATGCGCATCACCTCGCGGCCACGGGTGTCGACGCGGATCGCTGATCCCAGGCCGTCCATGACGTCGATCGACTGGGTCTTGCCGAGCTCCCACGGGCGCGCCGCAAATGCATAAGGCTTCGAGGTCAGCGCGCCGACCGGGCAGATGTCGACGAGGTTGCCCTGCAACTCCGAGGACAGCGCGTGCTCGAGATAGGTGGTGATCTCCATGTCCTCGCCGCGGCCGATCGCACCCATCTCGGGGGCGCCGGCGACTTCCGCCGAGAAGCGGACGCAGCGCGTGCACTGGATGCAGCGGTTCATGGAGGTCTTGACCAGCGCGCCGAGATATTTGTCCTCGACCGCGCGCTTGTTCTCCGCGAAGCGGCTGGTGTCGACACCATAGCCCATCGCCTGGTCCTGCAGGTCGCACTCGCCGCCCTGGTCGCAGATCGGACAGTCCAGCGGATGGTTGATGAGAAGGAATTCCATCACGCCTTCGCGTGCCTTCTTCACCATCGGCGAACGCGTGGAGATCTCCGGCGGCTCGCCCTTTGGCCCCGGACGGCAGTCGCGCACGCCCCAGGCGCAGCTCGCGACCGGCTTCGGGCCGCCCTTCACCTCGACGAGGCACATCCGGCAATTACCGGCGATCGACAGCCGCTCGTGATAGCAGAAGCGCGGAATCTCGGCGCCGGCCGCCTCGCACGCCTGGAGCAACGTGTATTCGGCAGGGACATCGATTTCTTTGCCGTCGATGATGAGCTTGGTCATGTCTCTTACTCCGCCGCGACCATGTTCACGGGATCGCGGACGCCGATATCGTCGACATCGGCCCTGTGCGAATACTGGTCGATGCGCGCTTCGATCTCGTGGCGGAAATGCGTGATCAGGCCCTGGATCGGCCAGGCCGCCGCATCGCCCAGCGCACAGATCGTGTGGCCTTCGATCTGCTTGGTCACCTCGAGCAGCATGTCGATCTCGCGCTTGTGGGCGCGGCCTTCGGCCATGCGGGTGAGGACGCGCCACATCCAGCCGGTGCCTTCGCGGCAAGGCGTGCACTGGCCGCAGCTCTCGTGCTTGTAGAAATAGGAGATGCGGGCGATGGCGCGGATCAGGTCGGTGGACTTGTCCATCACGATCACGGCCGCGGTGCCGAGGCCCGAGCGCAGCTTGCTCAAGGAGTCGAAATCCATCGGCGTGTCGATGATCTGCTCGGCCGGCACCATGCGCACCGACGAGCCGCCGGGGATCACCGCCTTGAGGTTGTCCCAGCCGCCGCGGATGCCGCCGCAATGCTTCTCGACCAGCTCGCGGAACGGAATGCCCATGGCTTCTTCGACGTTGCACGGACGCTCGACATGGCCGGAGATGCAGAACAGCTTGGTGCCGACATTGTTCGGACGGCCGATGCCGGCGAACCAAGCCGCGCCACGACGCAGGATGTCAGGGGCAACCGCAATCGACTCGACGTTGTTGACCGTGGTCGGGCAGCCGAACAGGCCGACATTGGCCGGGAACGGCGGCTTGAGGCGCGGCTGGCCCTTCTTGCCTTCGAGGCTTTCGAGCAGTGCGGTCTCCTCGCCGCAGATATAGGCGCCGGCGCCGTGGGCGACGTAGAGGTCGAACGGCCAGCCGTTGACGTTGTCCTTGCCGATCAGCTTGGCCTCATAGGCCTGGTCAATCGCGGCCTGAAGGCGCTCGCGCTCGCGGATGAACTCGCCGCGAACATAGATGTAGCAGGCATGCGCATTCATCGCGAAGCTGGCGATCAGGCAGCCCTCGACCAGCAGATGCGGATCGTGCCGCAAGATCTCGCGGTCCTTGCAGGTGCCGGGCTCGGACTCGTCGGCGTTGACGACGAGATAGCTGGGACGACCGTCGGTGGACTCCTTCGGCATGAAGGACCATTTCAGACCAGTCGGGAAGCCGGCGCCGCCGCGGCCGCGGAGCCCTGAGGCCTTCATCTCGTTGATGATCCAGTCGCGGCCCTTGTCGATGATGTTCTTGGTGCCGTCCCAGGCGCCGCGGCGCCGCGCGCCCTCGAGCCCCCAATCGTGGAGGCCGTAGAGGTTCTTGAAGATGCGGTCCTTGTCCTCGAGCATATCAGTGCTTTCCGATCAACGAATGGACTGCTTGTAGGCAAGTCCGGCGGCGCAGACGGCGAAGAACAGCGCCCAGAGCAGACTGGTCTCCTGCGATGCGTTCATGAAGAAGCGCTGCAGCAGGAACATGAACGTGGCCGCCACGACGGCGTGCATCGCGACAAATCCCCACTTCTTCATGGCACCGCTCCCCTGCATTGAAGGCGACGAGAGAGCACGCATCAGGTGGTCTCCTTCAGCGTGGTCGGTCCGGTGATCGGTGCCGAGAACTGGCGGCCATTCTGCGGACCGGGCTTCGGCGGATTGCCCGAAGCAAAACCGTCGAGCACCTTGCCGAAGCTTTCCTTGGTCAGATCCTCGTAGGTATCCTTGCCGATCAGCACCATCGGCGCGTTCACGCAGGCACCCAGGCACTCCACCTCTTCCCAGCTGAAATTGCCGTCCTTGGACAGATGGAAGGGCTCGTGATGGATACGGTTCTCGCAGACGTGGATCAGATCCTCGGCGCCGCGCAGGCGGCACGGCGTGGTGCCGCAGACCTGGACATGGGCCTTCTTGCCGACGGGAGCAAGCTGGAACATCGTGTAGAAGGTCGCAACTTCCAGCACGCGGATATAGGGCATGTCGAGCATGTCGGCGATGACGCGGATGGCGGCTTCCGACACCCAGCCCTCGTTCTGCTCCTGCGCCCGCCAGAGGATCGCGATGACGGCGGAAGCCTGGCGGCCGGCCGGATATTTCGCGATCTGCTGCTTGGCGAATGCAAGGTTCTCCTCCGTGAACGCGAAGCTCGCGGGCTGGACTTCCTTCGGTGCTAATCGGCGAACGGACATCTCTAATCTCTCACTGCATGCGGCGCGCGGTTTTCGCGTTCAGGGCATCGATCCTGTCCTGCCAGAACGCGCTTGCGGTGCCGAAAACGTTGTAGCCGACGTGGGTCGAGACCTTGATGCGGTCGAGGATCGACAGCTCGGTCACGGTTTCCATCCGCCTGCTGCGCGGATCGAACACGATCAGCTTCAGCGGGGTCTGTTCCAGGATGTAGCGCGACACCGCATGTGAGCGGTCGCTGCCGTGCTCCTCGCACATGATGACGCTGTCGGCCTGCAGCAGCCGGACGCCGCCCTTGATCGCCTCGATCTCGACGCCCTCGACGTCGAGCTTGATCAGGTACTTGCCACTGGTCGCAATCTTCCCGTCATCGATGAGGTCGTCGAGCGCGATGACCGGCACCTCCTCGCCGCCAGCGGACGGATCGCCAGCGATGCTGAAGGCCTCGTGCTTGGTGCCCGACAGGCGCGCGGTGCCGCGGGCCGAGCCGATGGCGCACTTCATCGTCTCGAAGCGGTCATTATTGACCCGCGCATTGTTGGCGAGCTTCGGATAATTCTGCCCCGACGGTTCGATCGCGATCGCCTTGTGCGCGCCGAACGGCTTGCTCGATACCAGCACCGACCAGTAGCCGTAATTGGCACCGCAATCGAGCAGCGTGTAATCGACGTCGACGGAGTCGGCGAACAGCAGCTCTAGTTCGTCCTCGTAGTGATAGGAGCGGTTGAGCAGCTTGCTCCAATATCCGTCACCGTAGGGAAATTCAAACACCGCGTCGGGATTGAGCCTGATCGCGATGTTGCGCTCGGGCAGCGTCCTGCGCAGCAAATTCGCACAAGCGATGTAGCCCATGTGCGAGAAGTGAGAGGAGATCTTCGATCCCGTCACCAGCGCCAAGGCAGCCGTCCGCTCCCACAGGTTGGCCCCTTCCAGGGCCCCCGAGGCGCGGTCAAACTGGATTGGCGCCTGCGCCATCACCGATCGACCTCTCCGAACACGATGTCGAGCGAGCCGAGGATCGCCGAGACGTCGGCGAGCAGATGGCCGCGGCAGATGTGATGCATGGCCTGGAGATGCGCAAAGCCCGGCGCGCGGATCTTGCACTTGTAGGGCTTGTTGGTGCCGTCGGCGACGAGATAGACGCCGAACTCGCCCTTGGGCGCCTCGACCGCGGCATAGACTTCGCCGGCCGGCACGTGGACGCCTTCGGTGTAGAGCTTGAAATGATGGATCAGCGCTTCCATCGAGCGCTTCATCTCGCCACGACGCGGCGGCGCGACCTTGTTGTCGGCGACGACGACCGGGCCTTTCCCGTCGGGCTCATTCAGCTTCTGGATGCACTGCTTCATGATGCGCACGGACTGGCGCATCTCTTCCATGCGGATCAGATAGCGGTCGTAGCAGTCGCCGTTCTTGCCGATCGGAATGTCGAAATCCATCTCGGCATAGCATTCGTAGGGCTGCGACTTGCGCAGGTCCCAGGCCGCGCCCGAGCCGCGCACCATGACGCCCGAGAAGCCCCACTCCCAGGCTTCCTTGAGCGAGACCACACCGATATCGACGTTGCGCTGCTTGAAGATGCGGTTGGCGGTGAGCAGCCGGTCGAGATCGTCGACCACCTTGAGGAAGGGATCGCACCAAGCCTCGATGTCGTCGACCAGCTTCTGCGGCAGGTCCTGATGCACGCCGCCGACGCGGAAGAAAGCTGCGTGCATGCGGCTGCCCGAGGCGCGCTCGTAGAATACCATCAGCTTCTCGCGCTCTTCGAAGCCCCACAGCGGCGGGGTCAGCGCGCCGACGTCCATCGCCTGCGTGGTGACGTTGAGCAGGTGCGAGAGGATGCGGCCGATCTCGCAATACAGCATGCGGATCAGCTGGCCACGGCGCGGTACCTCGATGCCGAGCAGCCTCTCGGCCGCGAGGCAGAAGGCATGCTCCTGGTTCATCGGCGCGACGTAGTCGAGCCGGTCGAAGTACGGGATCGCCTGAAGATAGGTCTTCTGCTCGATCAGCTTCTCGGTGCCGCGGTGAAGCAGGCCGATATGCGGGTCGACGCGCTCGACCACCTCACCGTCGAGCTCCAGCACGAGCCGCAGCACACCGTGTGCCGCCGGATGCTGCGGGCCGAAGTTGATGGTGAAGTTGCGCAGGTTCTGCGGTTGCTCGTTCATGATCAGCTCTTCGGCCCCGCTTTTTCATCCCCGGGCAGCGGGTAGTCCGCTCCTTCCCACGGCGAGAGGAAATCGAACTTGCGGAATTCCTGATTGAGGCGGACGGGCTCGTACACCACGCGCTTCTCCTGGTCGTCGTAGCGAACCTCGACGAAGCCGGTGAGCGGGAAGTCCTTGCGCAGCGGATGCCCCTCGAAACCGTAATCGGTGAGGATGCGGCGCATATCGGGATGACCGACGAAGAATACGCCGTAGAGGTCGTAGGCCTCACGCTCGAACCAATCCGCGCCGGGGAACACGTCGATCAGCGAGGGCACCTGCGTGGTCTCGTCGGCTTGCGCCTTGAGCCGGATCCGCGCATTCAGGGTCGGCGACAGGAAGTGGTAGATCACGTCGAAACGCTTCTCGCGATCGGGGTAATCCACCGCCGTGATGTCGGTGATGTTGACGAAACGGCAGTTCGGATCATCGCGAAGGTATTTGACCACCTCGACGATCTTGCTGGTCTCGATATCCACGGTCAGCTGGTTAAAGGCCACCGAGTGACCGGTGGCGGCGCCCGGAAGCGCGCTAACGATCGTCTGCCCCAGGGCGTCGAGCTTGGCGTCGTCCATGACGTAAGACCTTAGCGTTCGATGGTGCCGGTGCGGCGGATCTTCTTCTGCAGCAGCAGCACGCCGTAGAGCAGCGCTTCCGCCGTGGGGGGACAGCCCGGCACGTAGATGTCGATCGGCACGATGCGGTCGCAGCCGCGCACGACCGAGTAGGAATAGTGATAGTAGCCGCCGCCGTTGGCGCAGGAGCCCATCGAGATCACGTAGCGCGGCTCGGGCATCTGGTCATAGACCTTGCGCAGCGCCGGCGCCATCTTGTTGGTCAGGGTTCCCGCGACGATCATCACGTCGGACTGGCGCGGCGAGGCGCGCGGGGCAAAGCCGAAGCGCTCGACGTCGTAACGCGGCATGGACACCTGCATCATCTCGACGGCGCAGCAGGCGAGACCGAAGGTCATCCACATCAAGGAGCCGGTGCGCGCCCAGGTGATGAGGTCGTCGGTCGCTGCCACGAAGAAGCCCTTGTCGGACAGCTCGGAATTGACCTCGAGGAAGAACGGGTCATTGGCCCCGACCGGCTTGCCGGTCGACGGGTCCAGGATGCCCTTTGGGGCCGGCGCGACGACCGGACCTGTGGATGCGACGGGGTTCAATCCCATTCGAGTGCTCCCTTCTTCCATTCATAGGCGAACCCGACCGTCAGCACGGCGAGGAACACGACCATGGACCAGAAGCCGGTCGCGCCGAGCTTGCCGAAGGCCACCGCCCACGGGAACAGGAACGCCACTTCGAGATCGAAGATGATGAAGAGGATGGCGACCAGATAAAAACGGACGTCGAACTTCATACGGGCATCGTCGAAGGCGTTGAAACCGCACTCATACGCCGACAGTTTTTCCGGGTCCGGCTGCTGGAACGCAACGATGAAGGGCGCGATCAGCAGCACCAGACCAATCAGGCCCGCTACTCCTATAAAGACGACGAGTGGAAGATAGTTCTGAAGAATGCCGCTCATTGACGAGCCCTTTTTCCCGCAGCCTCGGGACAGCCACGGATTCGTCCGATTTGGAATTATTCTGAGCCTTAGCGCAGTGCACCAATGGGTGCAAGACACGCTCTTTTTAGGCCCTTTGCCGCCCCCGGCACGGCGAAAATCCCGGAATCACCCCGCGGCTGGTATGAAGCAGATCGCTGAGCCCAGCAAGGGCAGTCACGGTTTGGCAGGCCAGCAGTTCTGCGATTGCGGCACACCGGGCCGCGGCGGCTACCGGCCACGCGCTGGCCGGCCAAACGCCGGGGGTTCTTTGATGCGGCAGCGCCTTCAGCCGGCAGTGACCGCCGCGAGGTCCGATGCTGCCTTGGCGACACATCTGCCGGGACTTGTGGACCAGCGCGGACCAAAGCGGCCAATGATATCGCCGCAAGAGAAACAGCTATCCACAGCTGTGAGCGACCAGCAGAGCCGTGCGACGGGCCGGGCTCGTCCGGCGAATGCGCCGACAGGCGCCCCCGGCCGGGCCGCGAGCGCGGCGGCGACTTGGTCAGTCGCTCGCGCCGCGCTCGGATGAGCTTCGGGCCGGGGGGCATTGCCCATGAGCTCATCGATCTCCCGACGGAAGTCCGGCGGTGCCGGCCAGAGACGGGAACCAAGGTGCCCGATCAGTTGGTCGAGCTCTCAGAGTCTTGCCGCCGCACCCTTGCCTGCCCTCACCACTTGTAGGAAACGCTGGCGGTGACGCGCCGGCGGTCGCCGTAGAAACAGGACGAAGCCGACGCGCAGCTCGCGACATAGACCTTGTCGGTCAGGTTGATCACATTCAGCGCCGTGCGCCAGTTCTGCCATTCGTAATGAAGCGCGAGATCGCCGAGCACGACAGCAGGAACCTCGAGCGTGTTCGCGGTGTCGGCCCAGGACGAGCCGACGTAGCGGACGCCACCGCCGAAGCCGAACCCTGCGAGCGGTCCGTCCTTGAAGGTGTAGTCGGCCCAGCCTGAGACAAGGAGCTGAGGCGTGTTGGTCGGCGTCTTGCCGACCAGCGCCGGATTGAGATCCTTGCTGGTGAAGAGATGATAGGCCGTGAAGGCGCCAATAAACTTTAGCTCCCTCGTCGCATTGGCCACGGCTTCAAGTTCGACGCCGCGCGAGGTCACTTCGCCGGTCTGGTTCTGCAGGGTGGTGATCACCGGGTCGGTGGTCGGCACGTTCTGGCGCTTCAAGTCGAACACCGAAGCTGTGAAGTAGCCGTCAAATCCCCTGGGAGCGACCTTGACACCAATCTCGGCCTGCTGGCCGGTCTCCGGCCGGAACAGCTGGTTTTGGGCGTTGAGGCCGATGATTGGATTGTAGCTGGTTGCATAGGAGACATAGGGCGCGATGCCGTTGTCGAAATTGTAGATCAAGCCTGCCCGGCCGCTGAACCGGCTATCATTGTTATTGGCCAGCGCTGCCCCCGTGTCCCGGGCTTCCTGCGTGGTCTCGACCCAGTCATTGCGCCCGCTCAGCACCAGCGTGAAATTGCCGAGCTTCATCTGGTCCTGGAGGTAGGTGCCCGCCTGTTTCTGCGTGATCAGGAAGTTCCGGAACGGAGCGCCCGTGAGCGGGACATTGATGCCGTAAACCGGATTGAAGACATTGATCGAAGGGACGGTTCCGAAATTGAAGCTCTGGTAATCGTCGATCTGATAACCTTTGAGATCGACCCCGAACAGCATCGTGTGCCGCACCGGCCCCGTGTTGAAGCGATACTCCAGCTGGTTGTCGAGATTGGCCTGGTTCGCGGTGTTCTTCGCATACCAATTGTATCGGCCCATCGTCGCCGTATTGACGTTGTCCCAGCCGTTTCCGATGTAGCCGCGGTACGTCAAGTCGATGTGCGCAAACCGCGCATTCTGTCGGAACGTGAGGTCGTCGGTGAGATTGCGCTCGAACTGGTAGCCGAGCATCTCCTGTTCGCGCGTGAACTTGTCGACGGCGGGATCGCCGACGAAGAAGCTGGTCGGAATCTTGCCGAACGGCGCGTTGGTCACTGTTCCCTGATAGGGCAGGAAGTTGATGCCCCGCGTGTCCGTCCTTGAGGCCGACGCCAGCACCGTGAAACTCGTGTCGGCATCCGGCTTCCAGGTAAACGACGGCGCGATGAAGTAGTTGTTGTCAGGCGTGAAGTCGACTTGCGTGCCGCCGTTCCTGACCTCGCCGACGACGCGGTAGAACAGCTTTCCATCCTGCGGCTTCGTTGCGATCGGCCCGCCGAAGTCGAAGCCGATATAGGCGTTGCCGAAATTGTTGACGCCGGTCTCGATGTAGCGGATCGGCTCGGCGGGCGGCATCTTGCTGATGACGTTGACGATGCCGCTCGGGCTCGACCCGCCATAGAGTACGGCGGACGGACCGCGCAGCACCTCGACGCGTTCCATGTTGGACGGCGGCAACCGCCAGCTCGCATAGGAAGTATAGAACAGCTGCATGCCGTCGAGGAACAGCCCGATATCGTCGGACTTGAAGCCGCGGATCAGCCACCAATCGTTGCGCGTGTCCGCACCGAAAGTTCCGGCGCGCACGCCGGCTGTGTAGCGCAGCACTTCGTCGAGCTTGGTGGGCTTCTGGTCGCGGATCTGCTCGGCACCGATCACCGAGACCGATTGCGGCGTCTGCATGATCGGTGTGTTGGTCTTGGTGCCGGACGAACTGCGACCTGCGACATAGCCGTTCACCGGGCCCCGCGGCGTCTCGACGAAGCCGACATCGCGCTGCTGCCGCGGTCTGTTTCGCTCGGCGGTCTGCACGGACGACCGCGTCGCGCGGCGCTGCGGAGTCGCAGCAGCACGCCTCCGCCCTTCAGGAGCAGTGACGGTCACCGACGGCAGGTTCTGCGCGCCACTCTGCGCCGATGATTGTGCGAGCGATGCCTCCGGCATCAAGACCCAAGCGGATGCGGTCGCCAGCACGGCCGACCGCAGCATTCCAAGACTGTTCAACGCGCCACCCCAAAGCTGCATCTATCGTCATGCCGTCTGTCCCGAAACGGCATGCGCTTGCGATGACGCTTATGTGAGCGCGCGCGAATTCCCTAATTGAAAGCTTCTTAGAAATACTCTTAGAACCGATCCAATGCATCCGCGCGAGGCTGCGAGATCAGCATGCGCATTCGTCTCCGCCTGGGCCGCCGCGTCACGCTGTTCGCCCGAACCGTCCGCAAGATGCGGCTGATATCGGACCAGCGCCTGAAGCAGCGGGTTTCGGTCGCACGACATCCGCCAAGCAGGAGATGAAACCATTTTGCGGAACCGGCGAAACCATCCGGAAACAGATCGTCCGTAGAAGAGGAGCCATAGACGGCGGCGAAGCCCGTCGGGAGGCTCAGATGAACCACTCAATTCACTCTGCTGATCGTGCGACCCACCTGAAGATCGTGGTGGTGGCGCTGGTGGCGGGTACCCTCGTGGCCGGCTTCGGTATCGCAGCCCGCACCCATGCCGACTACAGCCAGACGGCCCAGTCCACCCAGGTAATCAAGGCCGGAAAGCCGGTGGTGGTGACCAGCGCGGCGACCTCGGAAATTCGCTGAAGCACCCTGTTCCGGGCTGACCATTGGCCGCCTCCCGGGCGGCCTTTTCGTTTTCCAGAGCAAGTGTTGGCCGGGACGGGCTGGCGAAGCGCAACGTCCTTGACTTCACCATGTCCCCCCTTTAAGTCCCCCCTCGTTCCGCGCGCGTCCAGCGAACCACGCGGGAGTAGCTCAGTTGGTTAGAGCGCCGGCCTGTCACGCCGGAGGTCGCGGGTTCGAGCCCCGTCTCTCGCGCCATTTTGGCAATCCCATCATAGTCTTAGCCTGATTTCTTCGGCGCGCATGCATCTTCGCGCGTCATTGCGGTGCCAAGCGGGAACTCTCGGCATAGTCAGCTCGCGCTGGAATCGTCTACCCCTTCCAGGACTTAATGGGTCTCCCCACGCGTTCCGGCTTTTCCGGGGCTTCCCTGCCATTGGATTGAGGAGGCAGTCATGGCCAAGAAGGATTCGGCAAAGAAGACAGCCGCGCCTGCCACCGTCACGCTCAAGCAGCTCGCCGCTGACATCGCGGAGCGCCGGGACCTGTCGAAAAAGCACGCCGAGGCCGTGCTGACGGACATGGTCGAGCTGATCGTGAAGCACCTCAAGAAGGGCGACCGGGTCCGCATCGTCGGCCTCGGCATCTTCCAGGTCCGCAAGCGCGCCGCCCGCACCGGCCGCAATCCTGCCACCGGCGAAGCGATCCACATCAAGGCAACCAGGAAGGTCGCCTTTCGTCCGGTCAAGGAGCTGAAAGAGGCGATCTGACCGCTTACACTTCGTTAAGGCTGATCAAACCTCCGTCCGGCCGCATCCGGCTCGCTTTTCTGATATACCGCCAGCTTCCCCAAAGACCCGGCGGTTGACCAGAAATGTCCTCCCTCTCCTTTACGCACACCGTGACCGAGCGCTTCCTGCGCTACGTCACCATCGATACCCAGTCCGATCCGGAATCCCCCACCTCGCCATCCACCGAGAAACAGAAGGATCTCGGCCGCGTGCTCGCTGCCGAGCTGAAGGCCATGGGCGTTGAGGACGCGCATCTCGACGAATACGGCTATGTCTACGCAACGATCCCGGCGAACACCGACAAGAAGGTGCCGGTGATCTGCTTCTGCTCGCACATGGACACTTCGCCGGATGTCACCGGCAAGGACGTCAAGCCGCAGGTCGTGAAGAATTATCGCGGCGGCGACATCACGCTGCCGGGGGACAGCAGCCAGGTGATCCGCTTCGCCGAGCACCCCGCACTGAAGAACCAGATCGGCAACGACATCATCACCACCGACGGCACGACGCTTTTGGGGGCCGACAACAAGGCCGGCGTCGCCGAGATCATGGATGCCGCGCATTTCTTCATCAACAATCCCGACGTGAAGCACGGCACCATCAAGATCCTGTTCACGCCGGACGAGGAGATCGGCCGCGGCGTCGACAATGTCGACCTGAAGAAGCTGGGCGCCGATTTCGGTTACACCATGGACGGCGAGAGTGCGGGCTGCGTCGAGGACGAGACCTTCTCGGCCGACGGCGCCACCATCACCATCAATGGCGTCAGCGCCCATCCCGGCTACGCCAAAGGCAAGATGGAGCACGCAATCAAGATCGCGGCGGCCATCATCGAACGCCTGCCGAAGGAAGGCTGCTCGCCGGAGACGACCTCGGGCAAGCAGGGCTTTCTGCACCCCATCGGCATCGAGGGCGCGCTCGAACAGGCGACGCTCTCCTTCATCGTGCGCGACTTCACCGAGGAAGGTCTCAAGGAGAAGGAGGTCCTGCTCGAGACCATCGTCAAGGACGTGATGAAGGATTATCCGCGCTCGACCTACAAGTTCGAGGTCAAGGAGCAGTACCGCAACATGAAGCAGGTGATCGACCGTCACCCGCACGTTCTCGAATACGCCATCGAAGCCATCCGCCGCGCCGGCCTGCGCCCGATGCGCACAGCGATCCGCGGCGGTACCGACGGCTCGCGGCTGTCCTTCATGGGCCTGCCCTGCCCCAACATTTTCGCCGGCGAGCATGCGTTTCATTCGCGGCTCGAATGGGTCAGCCGGCAGGACATGGAAAAGGCGGTGCAGACCATCGTGCATCTGGCGATGATCTGGGAGGAGCGGGCCTGAAGCTTCCCCGCAACCTTATGGCCGGGCTGGGCCCGGCCATTTGTGTTGGAGCTTACGGCACCGGCATCGCCCGCGGATTGCGGTGGAAGCGATTGGAGCTCGCCATCCAGTTCGGCAGCGGGTCTCCATCACGATGCCGTCCGCCGGCGACGGCTGCAGCCCAGGCGACCGCGGCACCGATAAGGGTCGCGGCTGCGATCGAGAACGCCACGATGATCGAATTGCGCCGTGCACGGTTGATGGCGGTCCTGGAGTCTGCGATCACCGCATCGACCCGCCGCTCGGCGTCCGGGGCCGCCAGTCCCGTCGCAGCTGCGACCTGTTGCACAAGGTAGGTGCGGTCATCGGCGCTCACGCCGCTGTGGCTTGACGACGTCATCAGAATGCGTCCCGCTTCCGCCCGCGCGTCCCTGAGATCGAGGTTTGGGGCGCGACGCGGGGCGCGGAACAGCTTGTCGAGCTCATAGCTCAACAAAGGCTCGGCCGCGGAAGCGTTGCTCGCTGAGCTGCGCATCGGCGAACGGTCGATCGCGGCGGCCCCGAGAAGAGCGAGCAGAGCGGCGCCAGCCAGCACCGCCAGGGCCCAGGCGGTCAGCCCGTGCAGGCCGTCTCGCCGCTCGCCATCGTCTTCGATCGTTGCGAGCGCGGGCGCCGGACGGGTCGTCCGGCCAGCGATGTAACCGCCGAAGCCGAAGCTGACGATCGCCTGAATGATCAGATACAGTCCGGAGAGCAACGCGAGCGCGGCCGAGGCGTCGCGCCATGTCGGCGAGGCCGAACTGACACCCAGGCCGACGGCCACTCCGAAGCCGATCAGGATGAAGGACATAGCGCCAGCCGCGAGAGCACCAGCGAAGACCGAACTCCACTGGATTGCACGAGGCGTCTCACTCACCAGGCCGCCTTCCATGATCTCTTCGCGCATGAGAGTTTCAACCGTCATCGCGGCGCTCTCAGCGCAGGCCGAAGAATGACAGGATCGCCATGATGACGACGATCAAGCCGATCAGATAAATCAGTCCGTCCATAGTCCATCCTCCTCAGTTTCTTCTGGTCGCTAATCGCGAGGTAAGAGGAACGTTCCAAATTGGACATATCGGCGGGAACGAAGTGGCGGGATGAGGGTTACCTGCTCGAGTCCCGAGGATAGAGATTGTGAGCACGAAGGCCTCAGCCGGTCAGACCGGCTGGGGCCTTTCCGTGCTGCGTCCGCCTCGACCTGTCCTATGTTAACGACGGCGGGGCCGTGATCATCAAAGATGCGATCGGGGTGGAACCTCAGATCAGGAGAGGCGCGTGGATCGCAGAACGGCGTGCCTGCACCAGGCGAATGCATTCCGGGAGAAGGCCATTGCCGATCCCGAGCACCACGATCAATGGATCGACGAAGCGATCAAATGGCTCGAACGGGCCATGGAGGCGAGCTGTCGCGCCGTCATTACCGTGCCGGCAGACGATGGCGGCGCCGTAGCCGAGCCGGTCGCCACCGAAGTCACGGATGCCATGCCCTCACAGCGGCGCGTCATTGCCCGCCAGTGAGAGACAGGGCGCCAATATGCGCTGCGGCAATTGTCCCTGGGACGTAACAATGTTGCGGGTCGACACTGTTCCCGCCGTTATGCTACGTCGTGCCAAGACCGCAACCAGAGTGACGTCGTGCGCGCGAACCGCCAGCCCTCAGGAACTTGCCGTCCGCGCACCTGGCGCGGATTGCTCTCCGTGCTGATCGCGGTTGTCTATCTGCTCGCAGGGGCGCTGCATGGCGCACACGACATCGACGTCACCACGCCGGGGGGCGGTTCGGAGATCGCGGCGGTCCTAGATGACGCCACGGGCGGCAGCGATCACAAGGCCATCGGCGGACATCATTGCCATGGCTGCTTCTCCCTGGCGGTAACACAGCCGGTGCCACCGACCACATCGACGCTGCTTGTGTCGGCAACTCGCCCGCAACATGCATCCCGGCTGGCCGGCATCATCCCCGATACCGACTCTCCCCCTCCCAAGCAGATTGCCTGAACGGATTGGTCGGGCGTTCCGCGCCCATTAGGTTCATCCTTCACAGGTCGGTTTCATGTTTCGCAGGGGAATGGCCGCGCGCGTGGCGCTCGCGGCGGCGTGTCTGATCGTTGGATCGGCACTTGCACCGTCTCACGCCCAGACTTTGACGATGCGCAGCGCGCTGTCGCGCGCGCTGGCCGCGAGCCCGCGGCTGACCGCGGCTGAGCGCGACATCGGCATTGCCACCGGCCAGCGCATCCAGGCCGGTGCCCTGCTCAATCCGGAACTGTCCTATGAACAGGACGATTCATTCGGCTCCGGCAGGTATCGCGGAACGCGGTCGGCGGAGACCACACTGCAGATCAGCCAGGCTTTCGAGCTGTTCGGCAAGCGCGAAGCGCGGATTGCGGCCGGAGTAGCTGGCGTCGAGGTCGCCGCGATACAGCGCAAGGCGATCCGGCTGGAGGTGCTGTCGGAGACCGCGATCGCCTTCCTCAGCGTGCTTGGCGCACAGCGGCGCATCCAGATCCTCGATGAGCAGATTGCCGCAATCGACCGGCTGACGCCGCTGCTGCGCCGCCGCGTCGAGGCCGGCGCCTCCTCGCCGGCCGAGACCGGGCGCGCCGAGGTCGCCTCCGCCCTCGTGAAGGCCGATCGCGAGCGCTTCAAGGCGAGTCTGGCCAGCGCCCGGCGCGAGCTTGCGGTGCTGATGGGCGATCCCGCCGCCAAGTTCGGCGAGGTCTCCGGCCGACTCGACACCACCGGACGGCCGCCCGCGTTCCAGGCGGTGATCGCCGCCATCGACGCCAACCCGCAGCTGGTGCGCTGGACCGCGGTTTACGCACAGCGCAATGCCGAGCTGCTGCTGGCGCGCCTCAGGCCCTATCCGGACGTGCGCATCGGGGCCGGCTGGCGCCACTTCCACGAAACGGGCGACGATGCAGCGCGGCTGACACTCTCGGTGCCGATCCCCGTGTTCGACCAGAACCAGGGCAACATCCTTTCGGCACAGGAAAGCCTCGCCAAGACCAGGGCCGAGCGCGAGGCCAATCGCAACACGCTGATCGTGATCGCCGGCCGCGCCTATGACTCGCTTCACGGCTCGCTGCGCGAGCTCGCGGTGCTGCGCGAGACCGCCATTCCCAAGGCGGTCGAAGCCTCCGAGGCGATCTCGCAAGGCTACGGCCAGGGCCGCTTCACCCTGCTCGAGGTGCTCGACGCCCAGGCCAGCGTCACCCAGGCCCGGCTGCGCGAGCAGGAGGCGCTGCAGAATTTCCATGCCGGCGTTGCGATCATCGAGGGCCTCGTCGGCAATCCATTCACGCTGGCGCGGGAGAGCGCACGATGAGGACGTTCTCGACCATCGTCGTTGCCATCGTTGCGGCCGCACTCGGCGCTTACGGCTATTCCCTGCTCGCACCGGGCAAGCTCGCTCACACCGAACCGGCCGAACATTCCGAACACAAGCAACCGAACGACCGTGTCGAGCAGGACGAGCACGGCGCCGACCGCATCCGCATCTCCGACGTCAAGCTTGCAGCCGCAGGCGTCACGCTGGCCGAAGCCGCCGGCGCCACGCTGACCGACACCCTCGCTTTCAATGGCATCCTGCGCGCCAACCAGGAAGCCGTGGTGCAGGTGACCCCGCGCTTTCCGGGCGTGGTCAAATCCATCCTGAAGCGCATCGGCGACAGGGTCGCCAAGGACGATCTGCTCGCCGCGATCGAGAGCAACCAGAGCCTCACCGTCTACGAGCTGAAGGCGCCGATCGCCGGCACGATCATCGAACGGCAGATCTCGCTCGGCGAGTATGCCTCCGAGCAGAAGCCGGCCTTCGTCGTCGCGGACCTCTCCACCATCTGGGTCGATCTGTCGATCTACCGGCAGGACTTGAGGCGCGTCCGCCTCAATGACGAGGTGCTGATCGATCCCGATGACGGCCGCGGCGAGATCAAGGGCACGATCTCCTACATGGCGCCGATCGGCAGCAGCGAGACCCAGACGGCGCTGGCGCGCGTCGTGCTGCAAAATCCTGACGGACGCTTGCGGCCCGGCCTGTTCGTCACGGCGCGGCTGATCCTCGCCGAACGCAACGTCGCGGTTGCCGTGCGCCGCAGCGCGATCCAGACGCTGGACAACAAGACCATCGTGTTCGTCCGCGAGGACGGCGACAAGATCGAGGCACGCCCCGTCGAAACAGGGGATTCAGATCCGCGACACGTTGAGATCAAGGCCGGCCTCGCGGCCGGCGAGCACTACGTTGCGGAGAACAGCTTCGTCGTGAAGGCGGAGATGGGCAAGGGCGAGGCCGAGCATGATTGAGCGTCTGATCGCCCTCTCGCTGCATCAGCGCTGGCTGGTCCTCCTGCTCGCGCTGGGCGCCCTCGCCTTCGGCGCATGGAATTTCCAGCGCCTTCCGATCGACGCCGTGCCTGACATCACCAACGTCCAGGTCCAGATCAACACCCGCGCGCCCGGCTATTCGCCGCTCGAGACCGAGCAGCGCATCACCTTCCCGGTCGAGACCGCGATGGGCGGCCTGCCCAAGCTCGACTACACCCGCTCGCTGTCGCGCTACGGCCTCAGCCAGGTGACGGTGGTCTTCAAGGACGGTACCGACATTTACTTCGCGCGTCAGCTCGTCGGGGAACGGATCCAGCAGGTGAAGGACCAGCTGCCGGCGAGCGTCGAGGTTGCGATCGGGCCGATCTCCACCGGGCTCGGCGAGATCTTCATGTACACCGTCGAGGCCAAGCCGGGCGCCAAGACGCAAGCCGGCCACGATTATTCGTTGACCGATCTGCGCACCGTGCAGGACTGGATCATCCGGCCGCAGCTTCGCAACGTGCCTGGGGTGATCGAGGTCAACACCATCGGCGGCTTCGAGCGGCAGTTCCACGTGCTGCCGGATCCGGGCAAGCTGATGGCCTACCGGCTCGGCTTTCGCGACGTCATGACGGCGCTCGCAGCCAACAACGCCAATGTGGGCGCCGGCTATATCGAGCGCAACGGGGAGCAATACCTGGTTCGCTCTCCCGGCCAGGTCGGCAATATCGCCGAGATCCAGGACATCGTCATCGGCTCGCGCGGCGGCAATCCCGTCAGGATCAGGGACGTCGCGACTGTCAGGGAAGGCCGCGATCTGCGCACGGGCGCCGCGACGCGCAATGGCGAGGAGACCGTGCTCGGCACCGCCATGCTGCTGATCGGCGAGAATAGTCGCACCGTGGCAGGCCGCGTCGCAGCCCGGCTCGAAGACATCGCCAAATCGCTGCCCGAGGGCGTCGTGACGCGGACCGTCTACGACCGCACCGATCTGGTCGAGGCCACAATCCGCACCGTCCGGAACAACCTGCTTGAAGGCGCGGCGCTCGTGGTCGCCGTGCTGTTCCTGATCCTCGGCAATATCCGCGCCGCGCTGGTGACGGCCTGCGTCATTCCCCTGTCCATGGCCATGACCATCACCGGCATGGTCGAGGCCAAGGTCAGCGCCAACCTGATGAGCCTGGGCGCGATCGACTTCGGCATCATCGTCGACGGCGCGGTGATCATCGTCGAAAACTGCCTGCGCATGCTGGCCGTAGCTCAGCGCGAGAAAGGGGGGCTGCTCACGACCGCCGAACGGTTGCGGGCCATCCTGCGCGGGTCGAGCGAGGTCATCAAGCCGAGCCTGTTCGGAACGCTGATCATCGCGGTGGTCTATCTGCCGGTGCTGACGCTGACCGGTGTCGAAGGCAAGATGTTCACCCCGATGGCACTGACCGTGCTGATGGCACTCGGCGCTGCGGTGCTGTTCTCCATCACCTTCGTGCCGGCGGCCGTTGCGATTTTCGTGACCGGCAAGGTCTCCGAGCACGAGAACCTGTTCATGCGCGCGGCGAAGCGCGCCTATCTGCCCCTGCTCCGCTTTGCCATCGACAATCGCGCCGCGGTCGCCGTCATGGCCGTGGCCATCGTGCTCGCGAGCGGCATCGCCGCTTCGCGCATGGGCGGCGAGTTCATTCCGAGCCTGGACGAAGGCGACGTGGCGCTGGCCTCGATCCGGATTCCCGGTACCAGCCTCACCCAATCGCTGGACCTGCAAAAGGCGCTGGAGAAGCGCGTCATGCAGATTCCCGAAGTGAAGGAATTCTTCACCCGCATAGGCACCGCGGAGATCGCGACGGACCCGATGTCGCCGGCGCAGACCGACGGATACGTGATGCTGAAACCGCGCGCCGAATGGCCCGATCCGCACAAGTCGAAATCGGCGGTGATCGAGGCGATCGACCATGCCGCGGACGAGATTCCCGGCAGTGCCTATGAACTCTCCCAGCCGATCCAGTTCCGCGTCAACGAGCTGATCTCGGGCGTGCGCACCGACGTCGGCGTCAAGATATTCGGCGACGATCTCGACATCCTGCAAGGCGCCGCAAAACAGGTGGAGGGCGCGATCCGCGGCATCCGCGGCGCCAGCGACGTCAAGATCGAGCAGGTCGCGGGCCTGCCGATCCTCACCGTCCGCCTCGACCGTCAGGCGCTCGCCCGCTACGGCCTCAGTGTCGCCGAAGTGCAGGGCATCGTCGAGATCGCGGTGGGCGGCAAGTCGGCCGGCAAGCTGTTCGAGGGCGATCGCCGCTTCGAGATCGTGGTCCGCCTGCCCGAGCACCTGCGCGGCAATCTCGAGGCGATAAGGGCCATCCCGATTCCGCTGCCGCCCGGTGAGGACGCCGGCTCCGGCACGGCCATTCGTACCGCGCTGGCCGCTTCGCCCCTCACGCAGATGCGCTATGTGCCGCTCTCGTCGGTCGCAACAGTCGATGCGACGCCGGGGCCCAACCAGATCAGCCGAGAGAACGGCAAACGGCGCATCGTCGTGACCGCCAATGTCCGTGCCCGCGATCTCGGCTCCTTCGTCGCCGAGGCCGAGGCGGCCGTGGCCGAGAAGGTCAAGCTGCCGCCGGGCTACTTCATCGGCTGGGGCGGACAGTTCGAGCAGCTTGTCTCCGCGACCAAGCGGCTGGCGATCGTCGTGCCGGTGGCCTTGTTGCTGGTGTTCCTGCTGTTATTCATGGGCATGGGGTCGGCGGCGGATGCGGCGCTGGTGTTCTCCGGCGTACCGCTGGCACTGACGGGTGGTGTCGCCGCACTCCTGCTGCGCGACATTCCCTTGTCCATCAGCGCCGGGGTCGGCTTCATCGCACTGTCGGGTGTCGCCGTGCTCAACGGCCTCGTCATCATCGTCTTCATCGAGCGGCTGCGCGGCGAGGGGCGGTCCGTCGTGGATGCCGTGCGTGAGGGCGCGCTGACGCGGTTGCGGCCGGTGCTGATGACCGCTCTCGTGGCCTCCCTCGGCTTCGTGCCGATGGCGCTCGCCACCGGCGCCGGCGCCGAGGTGCAGCGGCCGCTCGCGACCGTGGTGATCGGCGGCATCATCTCATCGACTGTGCTGACGCTCCTGGTGCTTCCGGCGCTCTACGTGCTGTTCCGCCGTGACGTCGCAGGCGAAACGCCTACAATGGCGCCTGATTTGGCAGCATCCGCGGAGCGCTAGAGGTGGCCGATCACGACCATCACGGGCATCACCAACATAATCATGCAAGCCATTCGCATGGTCATGGCCAAGCTCATGGGCACGTCCATACGCCCGCGAGCTTCGGCAAGGCGTTCGCGATCGGCATTACGCTCAACATCGCGCTGGTGGTGGCCGAGGCGACTTACGGCTATATCGGCAACTCCACCGCTTTGCTGGCGGACGCCGGCCATAATCTGTCCGACGTGCTTGGCCTGGTCGTGGCCTGGGGCGCCTCGATCGCGGCGAAGCGCGCGCCGAGCGGCCGCTTCACCTATGGCCTGCGCGCCTCCACCATCCTCGCGGCGCTGGCGAACGCGGTCTTCCTGCTGGTCGCGACCGGCGCAATCGGCTGGGAGGCGATCCTGCGCCTGCAACACCCCGAGCCGGTTGCGGGCATCACGGTGATGGTGGTCGCGGGCATCGGCATCCTCATCAACGGTTTTACCGCCCTGCTGTTCGCGCGCGGCCGCAAGGACGACATCAACATCGAGGGCGCGTACCTGCACATGGCCGCGGACGCCGCGGTCTCGCTCGGCGTCGTGGTCTCGGCGGCGCTGATCATCTGGACCGGCTGGCTGTGGCTCGACCCCGTCACCAGCCTCGTCATCTGCGCCACCATCCTCTGGAGCACGACGAGCCTCTTGCGGGGCTCCATCGACATGTCGATGGCAGCCGCACCCAGGGGCACCGACCTCGCCGCGATCAGGGCGTTTTTGCTCGCGCGTCCCGGCGTCTCAGGGATCCACGATCTCCACGTCTGGCCGATCTCGACCACCGAGACGGCGCTGACCTGCCATCTCGTCATGCCCGCAGGCAGCGGCGACGCATTCCTGGTGGAGACGGCGCAGATCCTGAAGACGACCTATCGCATCGGCCACACCACGCTTCAGGTCGAGACGCACCCCGAAAATGGCTGCGCGCTGGCGCCGGATGATGTGGTGTGAGGGGCGCGCTGGCGCCTCCACGCTGTCATCGCGAGCCAACGGGTCCGGGCGAAGCCCGGCCCGATGACAGGCTCCGCGAAGCAATTCAGACTGCCTCCGCAGAGACAGTCTGGATTGCTTCGTCGCAAGTGCTCCACGCAATGACGCGGAGAGAGCGCCGTGTCCTACGCGGCCTTCGCCGTCACGATCCAGATCGCACCCTGCAACTCAACCGACCGGTCCTTCAGGAACGGCGCGAGCGTCTCGCGGATCGAGGCCTTGGCGGCCTCGTAGGTCTCCGGCGGATGGCCCTGAAGCGCGCGGCTGGCGGGGCCGATCTGCAGCGAGCCGTCCACGGCGGCATCGAGGCCGCCGCCGATCGCGATATCCATCGGAAGATTGCGCGGCTCCATTGCCACATCCACGAAGCCCGCGCCTTTAAGGATGCGCATCACGCGCTCCTCCGATGCGAAGGCGAACGGGCCCGGCTCTTCGGGACCAACCGGCGGCATTTTCGGCACATGCTTGTAGACCGCCATCAGCGGCGCCATCATCCACGGGTTCTCCTTCGGCTCGCGCCAGCAGGCAAACGCGAGGCGCCCGGACGGCTTCAGTGCGCGACGCAGATTGGTGAAGGACGCGATGGGATCGGCGAAGAACATCACGCCGAAGCGCGAGGCGAGCAGATCGAAGCTCGCCGACTCGAACGGATACACCGTCGCATCCGCCAGCACGAAGTCGAGCGGCAGGCTCTTTGGCGTAAGCGCGCGCGCCTGCGCCAGCATCGGTTCGGACACATCGAGGCCGAGCGCGAATCCGTCGGGTGCCACCGCCTTCGCGAAGGCGAAGGTCGTCGCGCCGGAGCCGCAACCGACATCGAGGACGCGCTCACCCGGCTTCGGCCTCGCGCGCTCGATCAGCACGTCGGCAATGGGGCCAAGCAGGCTCTCCTGCGCTGTATGGCGATCGGCCCAGCGCTGTCCGCTCGGGCCGTTCCAATAGGCGATCTGGTCGGCGTTCTGCTCGTGTCCGCTGGGCTGTTGCATCGGCTTCCTCAATCACTTTCCCGGCGGTGATATCACGTTGGAGGCCAGCAAAGCGGTCAAATGAGCCGGATCTGCGCGTTGCCGCCCCTTGCTCCTCCCCCCGCCGGAGAGCTAAAGAGGGCGCTTGGGGCGGTTAGCTCAGCTGGTTAGAGCATCTCGTTTACACCGAGAGGGTCCGCGGTTCGAATCCGTGACCGCCCACCAGCCTTCGCCTGCTACGGCTGGGCATGCCAGCCGGGACGCTCATTGGTGCAAAGCTGGCGAAGACTGCCATGCCCCAGCCGTTTGGCGAAGGTGGGCTTTTCACAAGCGCCTCAATCCTGCGGCCTGCCCGGCAGCAACGGCACGGCGTCGATCCACACCGCAGCCGACTGGCACCAGATCTGCCGCACCGGCCGCAACTGGTCACGCTGACGGATGCTGCCCCAGCGGATGCCCCAATCGTCGACCTGGTCGCCCTCGCCGCTGGTGAACAGCGGGGAACCGCACTCGCCGCAAAAATGCTGGAAGCGCATCCGGCCGTTGTCGCCGCGCTTGCCGTAGACCTTGGGCGTGCCGGCGGTCAGCTTCACGTCGGCCTTGGCACAGATCGCGGTCACGCGGAACGGCGAGCCGGTCAACGCCTGGCAATCGGTGCAATGGCACACCGAGACCTGCTCCGGATCGATCTCGGCCTCATACGTGATCTTCCCGCAATGGCATTGGCCGTCGATGTGCATTGCCTCCTCCCTTCCCCCAAACAAAAACGGCGCCCGAAGGCGCCGTCTTATCATCATTTCGAGCTTCGATCTCAGTGAGCGGTCAGGCCGCCGGCGGCTTCATCCCCGTCCGGCTTCACCGTCACCTTGGTGTCCTCTTCCCAGACGATCGGTGTGGGCTTCTTCACCAGAGCCTTGGCGACGACGTCGTCGAGGCGAGAGACCGGGACTATCTCCATGCCGCCCTTGATCGCATCGGAAATCTCCGTGAGATCCTTGGCGTTGTCCTCGGGGATCAGCACCGTCTTGATGCCGCCGCGGGCCGCAGCCAGCAGCTTCTCCTTGAGGCCGCCGATCGGCAGCACGCGCCCGCGCAGCGTGATCTCGCCGGTCATCGCGACATCGTGGCGGACCGGGATGCCGGTCATGACCGAGATGATCGCGGTGGCCATGGCAACGCCGGCGGACGGGCCGTCCTTCGGCGTCGCGCCCTCAGGCACGTGCACGTGGATGTCGCGCTTGTCGAACAGCGGCGGCTCGACGCCATAGTTGATCGCGCGCGAGCGGACATAGGAAGCCGCCGCGGAGATCGACTCCTTCATCACGTCGCGCAGATTGCCCGTGACCGTCATCTTGCCCTTGCCGGGCATCATGACGCCTTCGATGGTCAGCAGCTCGCCGCCGACATCGGTCCAGGCAAGGCCGGTGACGATGCCGACCTGGGGCTCGCTCTCGATCTCGCCGAAGCGGTACTTCGGCACGCCGAGGAACTCTTCCAGAGTTTTCTCGGTGACCTTGACCGACTTCTTCTTGGAGATCATCAGCTCCTTCACCGCCTTGCGGGCGAGTGTGGAGAGCTCACGCTCCAGGTTGCGCACGCCCGCTTCGCGGGTGTAGCGGCGGATCAGCAGCAGCAGCGCGTCGTCGTCGATCGAGAACTCCTTGGAGTCCAGGCCATGCTTGGACACCGCGTTCGGGATCAGATGCTTGCGCGAGATCTCGACCTTCTCATTCTCGGTGTAGCCCGCGATCCGGATGATCTCCATGCGGTCCATCAGCGGCCCGGGAATATTGAGCGTATTCGCGGTCGTGATGAACATCACGTTGGACAGATCGTAGTCGACCTCGAGATAGTGGTCGTTGAACGTCCCGTTCTGCTCGGGATCGAGAACCTCGAGCAGCGCCGAGGACGGATCGCCGCGGAAATCGGCGCCCATCTTGTCGATCTCGTCCAGCAGGAACAGCGGATTGGACGACTTCGCCTTCCGCATCGACTGGATGATCTTGCCGGGCATCGAGCCGATATAGGTGCGGCGATGGCCGCGGATCTCGGCTTCGTCGCGCACGCCGCCGAGCGAGACGCGCACGAATTCGCGCCCGGTCGCCTTCGCGATCGACTTGCCGAGCGAGGTCTTGCCGACGCCGGGAGGGCCGACGAGGCACAGGATCGGACCCGTCAGCTTGTTGGCGCGCGACTGCACCGCAAGATACTCGACGATACGTTCCTTGACCTTCTCCAGCCCGTAGTGATCGGAATCCAGTATGGCTTGCGCCTGCTCCAGATCCTTCTTCACCTTGGACTTCTTGTTCCACGGGATCGACAGCAACCAATCCAGATAATTGCGCACGACAGTCGCTTCCGCGGACATCGGCGACATCTGGCGCAGCTTCTTCAATTCATGCTGCGCCTTCTCGCGCGCTTCCTTGGAAAGCTTGGTCTTGGAGATCTTCTCTTCGAGATCGGCGAGCTCGTCGCGACCGTCGTCGTCGCCGAGTTCCTTCTGGATCGCCTTCATCTGCTCGTTGAGATAGTACTCGCGCTGGGTCTTCTCCATCTGGCGCTTGACGCGCGAGCGGATGCGCTTCTCGACCTGCAGCACCGAAATCTCGCTCTCCATCAGCCCCAGCACCTTCTCCAGGCGCGTGGTCACGGACAGCGTCTCCAGGATGCCCTGACGATCGGCAATCTTGACGGCGAGATGCGAAGCCACGGTGTCGGCGAGCTTGGCGAAATCGGTGATCGCCTGCACGACGCCGACGACCTCGGCCGAGATCTTCTTGTTGAGCTTCACGTAGCTCTCGAAGTCGGACACGACCGAACGCGCCAGCGCTTCCGCCTCGACCGACTTCGCATCGGTATCGGCGAGCGCGACGGCAGTCGCCTCGTAATAGTCGGCGCGATCGGTATATTTCGCCACGCGCGCACGCTCGAGCCCTTCGACCAGCACCTTCACGGTGCCGTCCGGAAGCTTCAAGAGCTGGAGCACGCTGGCGAGCGTCCCGGTCTCGTAGATGGCGTCGGGCGCCGGATCATCGTCAGACGCGTTCTTCTGCGTCGCGAGCATGATCAGCGCGTCGTTCTTCATCACCTCTTCCAGCGCGCGGATCGACTTCTCGCGGCCGACGAAGAGCGGAACGATCATGTGCGGGAAGACGACGATGTCGCGCAGCGGCAACACGGGATAAGCGTGCGTTTCGCCATGGACGATGGTTGGCCGGGGTTTGGGATTGGTCATGGCCTTTTCCTTTTGCTTTGCCCCCTCGCACGCAGCCCGCTGATCATGCGCAACCGCCACAAGGTGCCGAGGTGATCCGCAGAACCGGTCGGTCCGTTTGCGGGTTGGACCGGCTTGCCGGAACGGAACTGAGGCGAATCTTGAAGAGAATTTTCGCTCGCCGCCGACATTAGGTGGCTATCGACCCGGGGGGTGTCAAGTCATTGAAAAACGCGCGCCATCAGGCGCTTACGCAACGCGACAAGCGACGCAACACCGGCTGCGGAGATTCAGTTCCGCAGCCCATTTTGGCAAGGCAATTGGCGCATTCCAGCGCCGCCAGATCAGGCGCTGGCGTTCTCGACCGCGCGATCGGACCGATCGGCGTAGATGTAGAGCGGACGCGCCGTTCCTTCCACGACTTCGCGGGAAATCACGACTTCTTCCACACCTTCCAGGCCCGGCAGGTCGAACATGGTCTCGAGGAGGATCGCTTCGAGGATCGAGCGTAGCCCGCGCGCGCCGGTCTTGCGCTCGATCGCCTTACGGGCGACCGCGCCAAGCGCCTCGTCGGCGAAGGTCAGCTCGATGTTCTCCATCTCGAACAGGCGCTGGTACTGTTTCACCAGCGCGTTCTTCGGCTCTGTGAGAATCTTCTTCAGCGAGGTCTCATCGAGATCTTCGAGCGTCGCCACGACGGGCAGACGGCCGACGAACTCGGGGATGAGGCCGTACTTCAGGAGGTCCTCGGGCTCGACGTGACGGAAGATCTCGCCGGTACGGCGGTCCTCCGGCGCGAGCACTTGGGCGCCGAAACCGATCGAGGTCGACCGACCGCGCGCCGAGATGATCTTCTCGAGGCCGGCGAAGGCGCCACCGCAGATAAACAGGATGTTGGTGGTATCCACCTGCAGGAACTCCTGCTGCGGATGCTTGCGACCGCCCTGCGGCGGGACCGAAGCCACCGTGCCTTCCATGATCTTGAGCAACGCCTGCTGCACGCCCTCACCCGACACGTCGCGCGTGATCGAGGGATTGTCGGACTTGCGGCTGATCTTGTCGATCTCGTCGATGTAGACGATGCCGCGCTGGGCGCGCTCGACATTGTAGTCGGCGGCCTGGAGCAGCTTCAGGATGATGTTCTCGACGTCCTCGCCGACGTAGCCCGCTTCGGTCAGCGTCGTCGCGTCCGCCATGGTGAACGGCACGTCCAGGATGCGCGCGAGCGTCTGGGCAAGCAGCGTCTTGCCCGAACCGGTCGGACCTATCAGCAGGATGTTCGACTTCGCGAGCTCGACGTCGTTGTGCTTGGTCTGATGGTTGAGGCGCTTGTAGTGGTTGTGCACCGCGACCGACAGGACCTTCTTCGCATGGCTCTGGCCGATCACGTAGTCGTCCAGCACCTTGCAGATTTCCTTCGGCGTCGGGATGCCGTCGCGCGACTTGACCAGCGAGGACTTGTTCTCCTCGCGGATGATGTCCATGCAGAGCTCGACGCACTCGTCGCAGATGAAGACCGTGGGACCCGCGATCAGTTTGCGGACTTCGTGCTGGCTCTTGCCGCAGAACGAGCAATACAGCGTGTTCTTGGAGTCGCTCGTGCCGACCTTACTCATTCATGTCTCCGTCCGCGGTTCGATCCCGTTCCGCTCGATCGCCCCATTCCGACACGATGGCCGGCATGAAGCTTAAGTAGAGCAAATTCCGTACCAAAAAAGACCTACGCTTACTACACCGTGCGAATCACGGTCACTCGATTCTCCCGCGATCATAGCCGATCAGTCGTAGCCAACCATGCTGTCACCCGACTATCAAGAATTCGCTAATCGGGGTTCGCCGGCTACCCGTGACAATACCGTGATTTCCGGTCTTGGCACGGGCGAAGTGATCGAAATCACCCCGGCGTTGCTGGATTGCCACGAAAAACAAGCACGAAAGCGGAACTTTCCGTTGCCGCGGGGCGCAAAACCGCATTTTGCGACGCGCGCAAGCGACCTAACGTGAACACCGCCCTGACGGGTCCACGGCAACCTGAGAGATCGTCGTGACGACCCAGTAGTGCTACGGGGATTTCGTCGCCGCCGGCTCCTCGGCGCGCTTGTCGATCACCCTGTCGACCAAGCCGAACTCCTTGGCATCGTTCGCGGTCAGGAACTTGTCTCGTTCCAGCGCATCCTCGATCGACTTGTAGGTTTGACCGGTGTGCTTCACGTAGATCTCGTTGAGCCGCTTCTTCAGATTCAGAATTTCCTGGGCGTGCAGCATGATGTCCGTGGCCTGGCCTTGGAACCCGCCCGAGGGCTGATGCACCATGATCCGCGCATTCGGCAGGGAGAAGCGCATGTCCTTCTCGCCGGCGGCGAGCAGCAGCGAGCCCATCGAAGCCGCTTGGCCGGTGCAGAGCGTCGAGACCGGTGGGCGGATGAACTGCATGGTGTCGTAGATCGCAAGGCCCGACGTCACCACGCCGCCCGGCGAGTTGATGTACATCGAGATTTCCTTCTTCGGATTTTCCGCCTCAAGGAACAAGAGCTGCGCGACGATCAGCGTCGACATGCCGTCCTCGACGGGGCCGGTCACGAAGATGATGCGCTCTTTCAGCAGGCGCGAGAAAATGTCGTAGGCGCGCTCGCCACGGTTGGTCTGCTCGACCACCATGGGCACGAGGTTCATGTAGGTTTCAACCGGATCGCGCATGAGTCACCTAGGGTTTCGGAGACGGACATCGCCGGGACTGGCTGCCAGTTGTGCTGGTTCTGCCGGAAGGGCGGATGGACGTCCTGTGATGCAGGAACTTGGTAGAGGTAGAAGGCGTACCGACAGATATAGCCCAATTCGCGCCTGACAAGTGCGGAGCGCATTAAGGCTTAATCCGACAGGGCAGTTGAAGCTGATTCGCACAAAGAGGCCCAGCCGGCCATCTGGCCAGCTGGGCCCCTTCGCTGATCATCCTTAATGGCGGGCTATCTCAAACCCTCAGGCTGCGGTCTTTTCCGCGTCGTCGTCCTTGTAGAGGTCCTCACGCGAGACCTTCTTCTCGGTCACGTTGGCGAGCTCCAGGATGAAGTCGACGACCTTGTCCTCGTAGATGGGTGCACGAAGCTGGGCCAGCGCCTGGGCATTGTTGCGGTAGAAGTCCCAGACCTCCTTCTCGCGGCCGGGCATCGAGCGCGCGCGCTCGATCACGGCGCGGCCGACCTCGTCGTCGGTCACGGTGATCTTGTTCTTCTCGCCGATCTCGGAGAGCACGAGACCGAGCCGCACGCGGCGGTCCGCGATCTTGCGATACTCTTCCTTCGCCTTGTCCTCGGTGGTGTCCTCGTCGGCAAAGGTCTTGCCGGCGGAGTCCATCTCGGCCTTGACCGAGTTCCACATCAGATTGAACTCCTCATCGACCAGCGAAGGCGGCGCCTCGAAGCGATGCGCCTCGTCCAGGCGGTCCAGCAGCGCGCGCTTGACCCGCTGGCGCGTCGCAGTCGCGAACTCGGCGGTCAGCCGCTCGCGCGCGGCTTCCTTCAGCTTGTCCAGCGATTCCAGGCCGAGCGACTTGGCGAACTCGTCGTCGATCGCCAGATCCTGCGGCGCCTCGATCAGGGTCGCGGTGGTCTCGAACTCCGCCGGCTGGCCGGCCAGCTTCTCGTTCATGTAGTTCTTCGGGAACGACACCTTCAGCGTGCGCGTCTCGTTGGCGCCGATCCCGATGAGCTGCTCCTCGAAGCCCGGGATGAAGGTGTTGGAGCCGATCACGACCTGGATGCCCTCGCCGGTGCCACCCTCGAAGACTTCGCCGTTGATGCTGCCCTTGAAGTTGATGGTGACGCGGTCGCCCGACTCCGCCTTGGCGCCCTCGCCCTTGGCGGCGTAGGTGCGGTTGGAATCGGCGATGCGCTTGATCGCGTCGTCGACATCGGCGTCGGTGACATCGGCGACAGGCTTCTCGACCTGGAAGCTCTTGAAGTCGGCGAGTGCGATCGCCGGCACCACCTCGATGGCGACGGTGTAGGTCAGATCGGTCTTGCCGCTCAGCAACTCCTCGACGTCCTTCTGCTCCGTCGGCATGGTGATCTTCGGCTCGGTCGCGAGGCGGAAGCCGCGTTCGGAGAAGAGCTGCGTGTTGGTGTCGCGGATGGTCTGGTCGATGGTTTCGGCCATCACGGAGCGGCCATAGACCTTCTTCAGGTGCGCCACGGGCACCTTGCCCGGACGGAAGCCGTTGATCCGGACCTTGTCCTTGAGGTCGACGAGCTTGGCGCCGGCCTTGGCATCGAGATCAGACGCGGGAACGCTGATCTTGAACTCGTGCTTCAAGCCTTCCGAGAGGGTTTCTGTGACCTGCATGGCGTCCAATCTTCTTTTCGCTCGGTCCCGGCACGCATGCGTCGGGACGCTGTCATTAATCGATCCGGCGCGAGGCAACGCCTCACCACCGGTGGTTCATCGGACCGGCTCCCGACGGAAGATCATCCGCAGAAAGCAGGTCTCGTAATCCGTGCAAACGCGATAAGCGCTTGGTGCGGGCGGAGGGACTCGAACCCCCACAACTTTCGTCACTGGAACCTAAATCCAGCGCGTCTACCAGTTCCGCCACGCCCGCGTTAATTTGCATCAAGACCGGCCGCGATGCCGCGGGCGGCCGGGCTTATAGCATGTGCCTGACTGTTCGCAGCAAAAAAATGGCCGGTTGGAGGCGCACTTCAAGTAGGCATGATGGCTGGACTTATCCAGCGCGGCGTGGTCCGGATCGGTCATGACAACGCGGTTCTCGAACCCTCACCGGCGTGCGGTTCTGGCTGGGCTCGCAGCATCCGCGGCCGGCTTGGCGGCGGGCGGCGCAACCCCGCCGGTAACCGGCCGGCTCGCGCTTCAGGCCAGGGCATCAACCTTGGCCCTCAGGCCCGGCCAATCGGCGACTCCGATATGGGAACTGGCCGCAGCAAGCCAGCTCGGAGACGTCCGTCTCAAGCGGGGCGATCGCTGCGAGCTGGTGTTTCGGAACGACCTTCCTGTCCCGCTTGCGCCGGTCTGGTACGGCCTCAACAGCGGGGCCGCATCGGACTCGCTGCGAGGACACACCCCCGCCGCGCCCAATTCGGCCGAAACATCAACTGTTTCAATACCCAATGCTGGGACGCTCGTAGCCGACTTCCGCCTCTTCGAGGACGGCCTGAAGCTGCCGGCACGGTCGCTTGCGATCGTCGCCGGCGAGACTGGCCCCATTGCCGTTGATCGTGACGAGATCCTGTTGATCGAGGAATGGCGCCTGCGGCCGGATGGCACCGCGGTTCCGCCGGGCCAGGATCCGAAGGATGCCGCATCGCTCTACACCGTCAATGGCAGATCCTCATTCGAACTCTCAGCTGTGGCCGGCGAGCGGCTCCGGCTGCGCTTCATCAACGGCTCGCAACGTTCTGTTATAGCGGTCAAATTGGAGAGCCATGAGGTTCAGGTCATGGCCCTCGACGGTCAGCCAGCCGAGCCGTTTCCGGCGCGGAATGGTGCTCTGGTGCTCGCCGCGGGCGGACGGGCCGACGCCTTCGTGGATGTCGCCAGATCGGCCCCCTTCCTGCTGCACGACGGCAAGGAGGCGCGCCAGGTCGGTAGCCTCACCGTCTCCGGCAGCCAGGGCCGGCGCGCGCGTCTGGGGCCGCCGCAGCCACTCCCTTCAAACGACCTTCCCGAGAAGCTCGACCTGCGGGGATCCCTGCGGTTCGATGTCGCGCTCGGTGCAGCGGACGCCGGTTGGACGCGGCCGGCAAGCTTCTCGACCGAGTCTTCCCCCGCCTTCCGCGCCAAGGCCGGACGAACCGTCGTGCTGGCGCTGAAAAACCCCGCGCCGATCACGACCGTCTTCCACCTGCACGGCCACCCCTTCCGCCTGCTCGACAAGCTTGACGATGGCTGGAAGCCTTACTGGCTCGACACGCTCGCGATCGAGCCCGGCCAAACCCAGCGCATTGCGTTCGCCGCAAGCTCCCCCGGACGATGGCTGATCGAATCCGTCATGGCTGACTGGTCCGCGCCGCGGCTGGTGCGGTGGTACGCGGTGGACTAGCCCTCAATATTCGATGCCGAGCGCGTCATAGATGCGCCGATGCACGGCCGGCAGCGTCTCGGTCAGGTCCTCCGCGATCAGGCCCGGTCCGGCCTCGCTTGCCGCTGCGCCGTGCATCCAGACGCCGATGCTGGCAGCTTCGAAGGCAGGCACGCCCTGCGCCAGGAGCCCTGCGATAATGCCGGACAGCACGTCGCCGGCGCCGGCCGTGGCGAGCCAGGGCGGCGCATTGACGGCGATGGTGGCGCGACCGTCCGGAGCGGCGATGGTGGTATCCGGGCCCTTCAGGAGCACGACGGCGCCGGAGCGCTCGGCTGCGGCGCGCACGCGCTCGAGCTTGGAGCGGCCGGGATGCTTGTTGCTGAGATCGGAGAACAGGCGCGGAAACTCGCCCTCGTGCGGCGTCAGCACCACCGCACTGTTCTGCGAGGACTTGATCGATTCGAACAGGCGCTCGGGGGTCGCTGCAAAGCTCGTCAGCGCATCGGCATCGAGCACCAGGTGACGCTGCGCGCCAAGCGCGGTGTGAACGAGGTCGCAGGTGCGCTCACCGATGCCAACGCCGGGGCCGATGACACAGGTGTTGTAACGCTTGTCGCCGAGCAGCTCGCCAAACTCGACCGCGCTGTCGACGGCGCGGACCATCACCGCCGTCAGCGCGGCCGCATTGATGGCGAGTGCATCGCGCGGGCTCGCCAGCGTCACGAGGCCGGCGCCCGCGCGCAGTGCCCCGCGCGCGGCAAGCCGCGCCGCGCCGGTCGCGGCCGCATCGCCGGAAACGGCCAGCACGTGGCCGCGCGCGTATTTGTGGCCGTCGATGCGCGGCACGGGAAAGGCGGCGCCCCAGAAATCCGGATCGTTCTCGAAGGTCTGAGGTGCGATCTCATTCAGCACCTGCGCGTCGATGCCGATCTCGGCCACGCGCACGCGGCCACAATGGATCCGGCCGGGGAGAAGCAGATGCGCAGGCTTCTTGCGAAAGAAGGTGACGCTCTCGGTGGCGTTCACTGCCGCGCCCATCACGGCTGCGCTGGTGCCGTTGATGCCGCTCGGCAGATCCACGGCGAGCACCGGGGCGCCGTTGGCGTTGATCGCCTCGATCATCGCACGCGCCTCGCCTTCGACGGGACGGCTGAGGCCAGCGCCGAACAACGCATCGACGATCAGCGCCGGCCTTCCGATCGCCTGCGGATTGAACGGTAGCACCGGGTGCTTCCAGCCGCGCGCTGCGGACGCCGCATCGCCCTGGAGCTGGTCACGCTCGCTCATCGAGATCACCGAGACTTCGCGCCCCTGAGCGGCGAGCTCGGCGGCTGCCACGAACCCGTCGCCGCCGTTGTTGCCGGGGCCGGCCACGATGAGGATCGGCCCCTCCTCCACCAGCGCATGGGCGGCCTCCGCGACCGCCTGCCCCGCGCTCAGCATCAGCTCGAAACCGGGCGTGCCGGCCGCAATGGCGAGCTGGTCGGCGCGCTGCATCTCAGCGTTGGTCAGAACTTCCATGCCACTTCCTAGTACAAACGCCTCTTCAACAGGCATCTTCTATGCCGGCCCCGCCACAAGAACATCAAACTGCACATATATTGAACCGTTTGCCTATTTCGTAGTCTTCGGTATTTTGTGCAAATCGGCACCACCACCAGGGATGCACGTTAAAAGGCTGATAACGTTCTCATAATCAGGGCATTTGCAACTTGGCATAGACCCTGCTTTCGAGGAAGCCGCTCGGTCGGTCGCACCATTGGGATCTTACAGGGTGTGGCCGGTCGCTGTCGCCGGACTGGTCAGGGATGCCGGCATAGAGAAGACAAGATCGTGCGTTGAGAAATGCGCGTCCTGACGAAGACGTTGCTATTTGATCGAGAGGCCGGGAGTCGCGCAGTGAAGAAAATCGAAGCCATCATCAAGCCATTCAAGCTCGACGAGGTGAAGGAAGCGCTTCAGGAAGTCGGCCTTCAGGGCATCACCGTCACCGAGGCCAAAGGCTTTGGCCGGCAGAAGGGCCACGCCGAACTCTACCGCGGCGCAGAATACATCGTCGACTTCCTGCCGAAGGTAAAAATCGAGATCGTGATCGGCGACGATCTGGTCGAGCGCGCCATCGACGCGATCCGCCGCGCGGCGCAGACCGGCCGCATCGGTGACGGCAAGATCTTCGTGTCCAACATCGAAGAGGCGATCCGTATCCGGACCGGCGAATCCGGGCTGGACGCTATCTGAGCCGGGTGCTATCCCGCATTTTGCGACACTCCGACAAGAGATAAGGCTGCCTCGGCGGCCTGATTTCATTTGTGCGGTCGCGCAAAACTCGCCCAAGCGAGAGAAATTTTTGCTCATCTGGAAACCGATCCGCAGAGCCAAAAGGGGTATGCATGAAGACCGCCAAAGACGTCCTGAAATCGATCAAGGACAACGACGTCAAGTACGTCGACCTGCGCTTCACTGATCCGCGCGGCAAGTGGCAGCACGTCACGTTCGACGTCAGCATGATCGATGAAGACATCTTCGCCGAAGGCACGATGTTCGACGGCTCCTCGATCGCTGGCTGGAAGGCGATCAACGAATCCGACATGTGCCTGATGCCCGATCCGGTGACCGCGACGATCGATCCGTTCTTCGCCGAGACCACCATGGTCATCACTTGCGACGTGCTCGAGCCGACCACCGGCGAGCCCTATAACCGCGACCCCCGCGGCATCGCCAAGAAGGCGGAAGCCATGGTGAAGTCGATGGGTGTGGGCGACAGCGTGTTCGTCGGCCCCGAAGCCGAGTTCTTCGTGTTCGACGACGTGCGCTATTCGGCCGACCCGTACAAGACCGGTTTCCGGCTCGACTCCTCGGAACTGCCGACAAATTCCGATACCGAATATGAAGGCGGCAATCTCGGTCACCGCATCCGCACCAAGGGCGGCTATTTCCCGGTTCCGCCGCAGGACTCGGTGCAGGACATGCGCTCGGAGATGCTCGGCGCCATGGCCAAGATGGGCGTCAAGGTCGAGAAGCATCACCACGAGGTCGCTTCCGCCCAGCACGAACTCGGCATGAAGTTCGACACGCTGACTCTGATGGCCGACCACATGCAGATCTACAAGTACTGCATCCACCAGGTCGCGCATATCTACGGCAAGACCGCCACCTTCATGCCGAAGCCGATCTATGGCGACAACGGCTCGGGCATGCACGTGCACCAGTCGATCTGGAAGGACGGCAAGCCGGTGTTCGCCGGCAACAAATATGCGGACCTGTCGGAGACCTGCCTCCACTACATCGGCGGCATCATCAAGCACGCCAAGGCAATCAACGCCTTCACCAACCCCTCGACCAACTCCTACAAGCGTCTGGTCCCGGGCTATGAGGCCCCCGTGCTGCTCGCCTATTCCGCGCGCAACCGCTCGGCCTCCTGCCGCATCCCCTACACCGCTTCGCCGAAGGCCAAGCGCGTGGAGGTGCGCTTCCCCGATCCGATGGCCAACCCCTATCTCGGCTTCGCCGCGATGCTGATGGCCGGCCTCGACGGCATCAAGAACAAGATCGATCCGGGTCCGGCGATGGACAAGGACCTCTACGACCTGCCGAAGGAAGAGCTGAAGCAGATCCCGACCGTCTGCGGCTCGCTCCGCGAGGCGCTGGAGAATCTCGACAAGGACCGCGGCTTCCTCAAGGCTGGCGGCGTGTTCGACGACGACTTCATCGACGCCTATATCGAGCTGAAGATGACCGAAGTCGCGCGCTTCGAGATGACCCCGCATCCGGTCGAGTTCGAGATGTACTATTCGGGCTGATCGGCCCGAACTTCATCCGACAAGCAAAAGGCGCTTCCGCGAGGAGGCGCCTTTTCGTTTTGAGTCGAACGCCGTCACGCCACCGATGAACTCGTGTCAGCTGCATGCCGTGCGCGACCGGTGCAGACCCTTGCCCTCCATCCACCAGCTTTCGTTCTCCGTCCGACTCCACTTTGTTCTCAAAGAACAAATCAGAGCCGTAAAAAGCAGCACGGACCAAATCCTACTGATTGGTTTATTCCGCGGAAGTTCGCCGAAGCGAATGGTGATCGTGCGAACGGAGAGCCGATACAGTCCATCTCCTCGGCCCAAGCTTAGAGGAGTTCGCCGCAAGAGCTCCTGCAGTGATGGCGCGGCAAGAGCTGCCCCACTCGCGAGCTGCTCTACGCCGCCGCCTTCTGCCGCGCGACCAGCGCCTCGCCGAAGGCCTCGAACAGCTTGCGGTTGACCGGATTGTGCTGCGGATCGTATTCCGCATGCCATTGCACGCCGAGCGCAAAGGTCGGAGCTTCGGCGATGCGGATCGCCTCGATGGTGCCGTCCTCGGCGATGCCCTCGATCAGCACGCGTTTGCCGGGCTCCAGGATGCCCTGGCCATGCAGCGAATTGACCCGGATCTTCTCACAGCCGAGAATTTTGGCGAACGCGCCGGCTGGCGTGAGGTCGACGTCATGGCGGTCGGCGAACACCACGGTCGGATCGGGATGAATCTCGCCGTTCTCGAGCCTGGGCATGCGGTGGTTCATGCGGCCCGGTATCTCGCGAATCTCGGGATGCAGCGAGCCGCCGAAGGCGACGTTCATCTCCTGCAGGCCACGGCAGATGCCGAACAGGGGGATGCTGCGGGCGACACAGGCAACCGAGAGCGCCAGCGCCACCTCGTCCCGGTGGATGTCGTAGGGCTCGTGCTTCTCGCAGGGGTCGACGTTGAAACGGGTCGGATGCACGTTGGCCCGGGCCCCGGTCAGGATGATGCCGTCCACGGTGTCGAGCAGCGCCGGGATATCGGTGATATCAGGGGAGCCAGCGAACATCAGCGGCAAGCCGCCGGAGACTTCGGCAACAGCGCGCAGGTTTCGCTCGCCGACCATCTGGACCTGAAATCGATTTTCGACGCGATGGGCATTCCCGATCACGCCGACGACCGGCTTTCTCATCTGTCGTTCTGAGCCTCCGGGTAAGAAGATTCTGAAAACATGCCCCTCGCACGGAACAAATTCAACAGAGGGGATCGCGGGACGGCAATGCTATTTTCGCGCAAAGGCCTCCCGGGCTACGCTCGGCTCCATCGCCGGCAACCCAGCAGCCTGCAGGGCGACCGCCGCAGGGGCATCCGGCACGGCCAACCAGGGCAATTTCGCGTGAAGTCCGCGTGTCACGGGCTCTCCGAGAGCACCACCGATGTCGATCGGCCAGAACCCATTGGGCACGACCTCGGCGGAGAAACCGCGGATCGCGTAGCCATCGCCCAGGACTGCCTCTGCGTGGCGGCCATCGACGAGGCGCGCGCTCGCAGGGTCCTTGAGATCACCGAAGCTCACGAGCACGGGGATCAACTCCCCCTGTACCGGGACGATTCCGGTCTGCCGGCTCATGTCCTTGAACGACACGCGGCTGCCGCGTGCGGCACCGTAGGCGCGGAGCGCCAAATAGTTGATGTCGTCGAAATCAAGCTTGGCGCCTTGCTGGTGCGCCAGCAATGCCACGAGGTTCTTGCCTTGGCCGAGGTCGACGAACACAGCCTCCCCGCGCGTCGTGGTGCGGCCGCTGCGGTTGTAGTTGCGATCGGGCACGACGGCGAGAATGCCCGACCCGGTCTTGATCCCGTCTGGCGTCGTCACTTCGACCGTCAGGCGAAACTTGTGGTCCGGCCGGTTGATCCGGATCTGGTCGCCGCCGACGAGCAAAGCCAGAAGCCCGAGCAGACCTGCCCATTTGCTGATGAAACCCAAGCGCTCGCATCCTTTCAACCTTACCGCTCTGCACCGTTCGCGCGGCAGCGTCAAACCGGCCTGTTGCCGCTCTTGATCGGAAGCGCGTTTGTCGAAAGAGTGCCGGACGCAGGCCTGCGCGAAAGGACACGACGTGACGATTCTCAGAGATGAACGCCCCCCGACCCGCAGTGACCTCGCCCGAGATCAGGCTTGGGCGATTGCGGTCGGAGGCATCGGCGTCGTGCTTTTCACGGCGCTGCTCGCTTTCAGCTGGTATTTCGCGGCCACCCTGCTCCTGATCTTCACCGGCATGCTGCTCGGCCTCGGCCTCAACGCGCTGGTCAATGCGCTCGGCCGCCGGGTTCGCCTGCCCCACACCGTCCGGCTTGCGATCGTCTGTGTCGCGCTCGCCCTGGTGCTTGCCGGCATCGCCTATCTCGGCGGCGCGACCATCGCCGAGCAGGCCTCGCTGCTGAGCAAGACCATCAAGTCGCAGATCGCGAATGTGAGGTCCTTCCTCGAGACCCACGGCATCGACACCAGCTTCTTCGATTTCGGCAATGCCACCTCGGATGCCTCGGCCACGACTTCGTCGGAGGCGACCGCCGCGCCAGCGGCTCCCTCGCGCGCTCCCCTGCCCAGTGCCGGCGCGCTGGCTTCCGGCGGCGGCGCGATCGTGAGCCAGACCTTCAAGCTGCTGCTCGGCACCATTCACGGCGTGGGCAACGTCTTCATCGTGCTGTTTCTCGGCCTTGCCTTCGCGGCCCAGCCCCGCGTCTATCACGACGGCCTGCTGTTCCTGGCGCCGGTGAGGCACCGCACGCGTGTCGCCCTCGTCATCGACCGCATAGCGGAGACGCTGGAGCGCTGGCTGACCGCGCAGTTCATCGTCATGATAGCGGTCGGTGTCGTGACCTGGATCGGGCTTGCCATCATCGGCATTCCCGGCGCGTTCATCCTGGGAATCCAGGCGGGCCTGCTCGCCTTCATACCCACCGTCGGAGCCATCATCGGCGGCGTCATCGTGGTGCTGGCAAGCCTTGCCTCGGGCTGGATCCCCGCCTTGTCGGCCTTTCTCCTCTTCATGGGCGTGCATGCCATGGAGAGCTACCTGCTGACGCCGATCATGCAGCGGCAGGCGCTCGATATCCCGCCGGCCACGCTATTCGCGTTCCAGATCCTGCTCGGCGTCGTGTTCGGAATCTGGGGCCTGGCGCTGGCCCTGCCGCTGGTCGCCATAGCCAAGGTTATCATCGACCACTTCAAGACCTATGAGGCGCCGGCCCTCGCCGAGGCGGCCTGACTCCGGTCAGGTCGTCAGAACGACCTCTGTGTGCTCGACCTCCGGAGGTGCAGCAAAATACTGGCCGACAAGGCCGCGCCACTCGGTGAAATTCTCCGAACCGCGGAAATCGACGGTGTGGTTCTCCAGCGTCGCCCACTTCACCATCAGCCGGTAGCGCTGCGGCTTCTCGATCGATTTGTGCAGCTCGAAGCCGTGAAAGCCCTTGGAGCGGCCGAAGGCCGCCTTGGCCTTGGCCACGGCAGCTTCAAAGTCCTTCTCGCTGCCCGGCTTGACGTCGATTTGCGCGATCTCGGTGATCATCGGTTCCCACCCTTTGTTGTTGGATCGGCGTGTCTACCGCAGACGGCAGAAAAGAAAAAGGCGCCGCAACGGCGCCTTGGTCCTGCTCACGCCGTTGCTGGACGTGGCTGCGATGCACCGGTTCGCGCGGCGCTCTGGCGGCGCCAGTTCTCCAGCGACAGCGGCAGCTCCTCCGCCGCCTCGACGCGGTTACGGCCGCCGCGCTTGGCCTGGTAGAGCGCGGTATCGGCCGAGGCAAGCAGCACCTCGAGCTCGGTGCCGGCGGGACCTCCGGCGACACCGATGCTGACGGTGGTATCGACCGGGCCTTCATCGACAACGACGCCGGAGTTTTCGAACGCCTCGCGCACGCGCTCGGCGACCAGCACGCCCTCCTCCAGCGAGCAGGGCAACAGCGCTGCGAACTCCTCGCCGCCGATGCGGCCCGAGAGGTCCGAGATGCGCAGGCTGCTGACCACGACGGTCGAGAACAGCTTCAGCATCTCGTCCCCGGCGGGATGGCCGAAGCGGTCGTTGATCGACTTGAAGTGGTCGATGTCGAAGATCATCACGGTCACCGGACGCCCGGCCTTGGCCTCGCGCTCGATCACGCGCGCGCAGGCTTCCGAGAAGCCGCGGCGGTTGAGCATGCCCGTGAGCGGATCGGTGGAAGCTGCGGTCCGGTGCGCGGTCACGGTGCGCTCGGACACGAGCATGAAGATGACGAACACGGTGCCGACGGCATAGAGGATAAGCTCGACCGCGAACACTGTGACCCAGATGCTCTGGGAGAAGCTTGCATCGTGCGGGCGCAGGAAGCTGCCGATCAGGATCGGCAGCATCAATACGCAACCATGCATCACCGGCATCACCAAGGCCGGCCAGCGTCGTTGAACGCTCTTGCGACGTTCGGTCCAGAGCTCGCTGGCGGTCAGCGCTGCATACACCGAGACGATGCCGGCGCCGACGAGCATGCGCAGCATGGATGCAGCCGGATCGAGCAGCGTCGCAGCAGCGACCCAGGCGAGCGCGCCGAGCACGAGACCGGGCCAGTTCGGCTTGCGGCCGTGGAAGACGCGCGCGGCGTTCCACACCATGCCGCAGGCGACGAAGCCGACGGCGTTCAGCGCCAGGTAAATGTGCGGGCCCAGCCTGTCGCCAGCCGCAGTCCATAGCGCGACGGCGGCGGCACCGAGAAGATAGGCGGTGCCCCACCATCTCAGCGCCGGGCTGTTCTCCTGCCTGCCGAAAAACACCATCATGGCGCCGAGCAGCGCGGCAACCATGGTCGCGACCAAATAGAGCGTGATGCTATCGAGCGACATCATGTCGGCCCCCTCTACAACATAGCAGTTACGCGATCGGCACATCCGATTTGCGCGCCCTTCCATAGGCGACGCTATGTCCGGCGGGTTCCATTCAGGTTTTCGCGCGGGGACAACTTTTCGGGAAACACGCCATCAATTTGCATACAAACGAACAGCAAAAAGGGCGCTGAAATCAGCGCCCTTTTGCATCTCATTGAAGCCGCTTTCGCGGCGAATCCGACGAAAGCGATTAACGCTTCGAGAACTGGAAGGACCGGCGGGCCTTGGCCTTGCCGTACTTCTTGCGCTCCACCACGCGCGAGTCGCGGGTGAGGAAGCCGCCCTTCTTGAGCACGCTGCGCAGCTCCGGCTCGAAATAGGTGAGCGCCTTGGAGATGCCGTGACGGACCGCGCCGGCCTGGCCGGAGAGGCCGCCGCCGGCGACGGTGCAGATCACGTCGTACTGGCCCGAACGCTGGGCTACCGAGAATGGCTGCTCGATCATCATGCGCAGCACGGGACGGGCGAAATAGACTTCGACCTCGCGCGAGTTGACGGTGACCTTGCCGGCGCCCGGCTTGATCCACACGCGTGCGACCGCGTCCTTGCGCTTGCCGGTGGCGTAGGCGCGGTTGAACTTGTCGACCTTCTTCTCGTGCTTGGGCGCCTCAGGCGCGGCCGCCGTCTTGAGCTGCGAGAGCTGGTCGAGCGATTGGATGGATTCGGCCATGTTATGCGGCCCTCGTGTTCTTGCGGTTCAACTTGGCGATGTCGATCTTCTCGGGCTGCTGCGCCTCGTGCGGATGATCGGCCCCGCCATAGACACGTAGGTTACCCATCTGCACGCGACCGAGCGGACCACGCGGGATCATGCGCTCGACGGCCTTCTCGAGCACGCGCTCGGGATGACGGCCCTCGAGGATCTGGCGCGCGGTGCGCTCCTTCACGTGGCCGACGTAACCGGTGTGCTTGTAGTAGGTCTTCTGCTCGCGCTTGCGACCGGTGAGGACTGCATGCTGCGCGTTGATGATGATGACGTTGTCGCCGCAATCAACGTGCGGGGTGTAGGTCGGGAGGTGCTTGCCGCGCAGGCGCATGGCGACGATGGTGGCGAGACGGCCGACGACCAGACCCTTGGCGTCGATCAGCACCCACTTCTTCGTCACCTCAGCCGGCTTTGCCGAAAAGGTTTTCATGTCAGAGTTTCCGTGGACGGGGAGCATCGGCGCGAACACCGCGCCGGACTGGGCGGTTTTCTAGAGAAGAGATGGCCAATGGTCAATGGTCAAGGTCGCAAATTAAGACTGCAATATCAATAGCTTGCCATTAAGGTGTCATATTACCTGCAAAAAGCTCAAACATTTGGAATGGAATAGGTCGAGGTGACATGCGCGATCGGATCGGGTGACGTTCCGGATAACAGGTTCACTTCGCCGACCGCCAGACGCTTGCCGAGCTTGAGCAGCCGCGCCTCGGCCAGCACGTCCTGCCCCGGCTGGCCCTTCCGCAGGAAATTGATGTTGAGATTGGTGGTGACGGCGAGCCCGATCGGTCCGATCGCGGAGAGCAGCACCACGTACATCGCGAAATCGGCAAGCGCCATCAGCGTCGGGCCTGACACGGTTCCGCCCGGCCGCAGCATTCGTTCGCTGTAGCGCTGGCGCAGAAGGCTGGTCTGGCCGTCCGCGCTCTCGATGGTGATGTCGTCACCGCTGAAGGCCTGGGGAAATTCGTCACGGAGGAACCGCTCCAGCTCCGCCACGCTCATTTTCGCTAACGCCATGCCGCTTCCCACCCTCGCTTCACTTGCCCTGTTACATTAAGTTAGCTGTGTCATCCAACTGCAATCATTTAGCGGAAATCGCGTCAATGTCCGTCCAGGTCGCCCGCGCCCCCTCCCCACAACCGCAGATCCTGCTGCGCGAGACGATCGGCAGCATCGCGGTCCTGACGCTCAACCGTCCGGCCGCGCGCAACAGCCTGTCTGAGGCGATGATCGCCGGCCTGCATGCCGAGCTCAACGAGATCGGCAATGACAAGGCGATCCGCGGCGTCGTGATCGCGGCCAACGGTCCTGCTTTCTCGGCCGGCCACGACATGAAGGAACTCACCGCGCACCGCGCCGACCCCGATCGCGGCCGCGCTTTCTTTGCCGAGATGATGAATGCCTGCAGCGCGATGATGCAGGCGATCGTGCACCTGCCAAAGCCGGTGGTCGCTGCCGTCCAGGGCATCGCTACCGCTGCCGGCTGCCAGCTCGTGGCGAGCTGCGATCTCGCGATCGCGTCCGACGCAGCAACTTTTGCGACGCCCGGCGTCGACATCGGCCTGTTCTGCTCGACCCCCATGGTGGCGCTGTCGCGCAACGTGCCCCGCAAGCAAGCAATGGAGATGCTGCTGACGGGCGAGCCGATCCCGGCCGCACGCGCCCGCGAGATCGGGCTGATCAATCGCATCGTCGACGTGGGCAGCGAGCGCGATGCGGCAATCGCGCTGGCGCAGAAGGTCGCGCTCAAATCCGCCTACACGATCAAGCTCGGCAAGGAGGCGTTCTATCGCCAGGCCGAGATGAGCCTTGCAGACGCCTATCGCTATGCGGCAGAGGTGATGACCGAGAACATGATGGCACGCGACGCCGAGGAAGGCATCGGCGCGTTCATCGAGAAGCGCACGCCCACATGGCGGGATGAGTGACAACAAGAAAAGACAAGCGATGAACCACGACGCCTATCCCGACAATTACATCCGCGGCATCCTCAACAGCGTGAAGTCGATCGCGATGGTCGGCGCCTCGCCGGTCAATGTGCGGCCGAGCTATTTCGCTTTCAAGTATCTGGCGCAGCGCGGTTATGACATGATTCCGGTCAATCCTGGCCATGTCGGCAAGGAATTGCTTGGAAAGCCGTTCGTCGCCTCGCTCTCCGACTTCGGCCGCCCCATCGACATGATCGACATTTTTCGCAACTCCAGCCACATCATGCCTGTGGTCGAAGAGGCACTCACGCTCGACCCGCTGCCGAAGGTGATCTGGATGCAGCTTGGCGCGCGCGACGATGCCGCAGCGGCGAAAGCGGAATCGGTCGGTATCAAGGTGGTGATGAACCGCTGCCCCAAGATCGAATATGGCCGCCTGTCGTCCGAGATCTCCTGGATGGGCGTGAATTCACGCACGCTCAGCTCCAAGCGCCCCCCGGCGCCGACCCAGGGCATGCGCCTGTCCCTCAATCGAATGAGCGTCGGCGGCGGCGACACCGCGGCATCCGATCGTGCGGCGAAAAACAAGAGCGAGCAAAGCTGACGCAATCGCGAAGGATTCATTTCGCGAACGCGACAATGCGTAGCAAGATCGTTCCGATGTGAAGCGCCGCCTTGACGGCAGGCGCGGCGCCGATCAGCATGCCGCCCGATTTTCAGGCCACCAAGAACAGGACGCCCTCAATGAGCGATCGCCTTCCGGGATTTTCAACGCTTGCCGTGCATGCCGGTGCACAGCCCGATCCTACCACCGGGGCGCGCGCAACTCCGATCTATCAAACGACGTCCTTCGTCTTCAACGATGCCGACCACGCCGCTTCGCTCTTCGGCTTGCAGGCGTTCGGCAACATCTATACCCGCATCGGCAACCCGACCAATGCCGTCCTGGAAGAACGTGTCGCCGCGCTCGAAGGCGGCACGGCTGCGCTTGCCGTGGCCTCGGGCCACGCCGCACAAGTCGTGGTGTTGCAGCAATTGCTGCAGCCGGGTGACGAGTTCATCGCCGCGCGAAAGCTCTATGGCGGCTCGATCAACCAGTTCACACACGCATTCAAGAGCTTTGGCTGGAACGTGGTGTGGGCCGATCCCGATGACATTTCAAGCTTTGAGCGGGCGGTGACGCCGCGCACGAAAGCGATCTTCATCGAGTCCATCGCCAATCCCGCCGGCAGCATCACCGACATCGAGGCGATCTCGACGGTGGCGCGCAAGGCAGGCGTGCCTTTGATCGTGGACAACACGCTGGCCTCGCCCTACCTCATCCGGCCGATCGATCATGGCGCCGACATCGTCGTGCACTCGCTGACCAAGTTCCTGGGCGGCCACGGCAACTCCCTCGGCGGCATCATCGTCGATGCCGGCACCTTCGACTGGTCCACGGGCGGCAAATATCCGATGCTCTCGGAGCCGCGCCCCGAATATCACGGTATCCGGCTTCAGGAGACCTTTGGCAATTTCGCCTTCGCGATCGCCTGCCGCGTGCTCGGCTTGCGCGATCTCGGCCCCGCGCTTTCGCCGTTCAACGCCTTCATGATCCTGACCGGCATCGAGACGCTGCCGCTGCGCATGCAGAAACATTGCGATAATGCAAAGGCCGTCGCCGAATTCCTTGCCGGCCATCCGGCGGTGGCCTCGGTGAACTATGCAGGTCTGCCGAGCGACAAGTATCACCAGCTCGCACGCAAATACGCTCCAAGGGGCGCGGGCGCGGTGTTCACTTTCAGCCTGAAGGGCGGCTATGACGCTGGCGTCAATCTGGTGTCGAAGCTGCAGCTGTTCTCGCACCTCGCCAATGTCGGCGACACCCGCTCGCTGGTGATCCACCCCGCCTCGACCACCCACAGCCAGCTCGACGATGCCGCCAAGATCAAATCCGGCGCCGGCCCCGACGTGGTGCGGCTCTCGGTCGGCATCGAGGACAAGGAAGACCTGATCGCTGATCTGGAGCAGGCGCTGGCGGCGTAGCTGTTGTCGTTCCGGGGCGCGAAAGGCGCGAACCCGGAACCTCGAAGTGATGCGAACGACCTCTGAATTCCGGGCACGGTGCTTTGCACCGCCCCGGAATGACTGGCGATGACATTTGTTCGGGCACCGACCCGGTTAACAGTCATTAACCATACATCCCGCATACATCGAGCTTGGATCGCCCTTTTGATTCGGAGCCTGTGATGCTGCGCTGGATGGTGCCTGCCCTTGCGACGATGCTGACGGTTTCGAGCGCGCTCGCTGCCGACCTGCCGGCCACGCCGAAGCGGCGCGCGGCCATGCCGCCGCAGGATCCGCCGCAGGTCTACGTCGAAACCGATCCGGATGCGCTGATCTCGCCCGCCTATGGCATCGGCAGCTACATCCGCAACCTGCCGGGGACACCGCTGCTGCCCGGCTCCCACACGTTGCCGGGCTATTACGGCCGCCCGTGGAGCTACGATTATCAGGGCTCGTATTACGGTGGAAAGCAGGTCGACTATTTCTGGCGCCTGCCCTATGCGTGCGGCGTCTACGGCTATTGCTGATTCAATCAGCCAGGCTGGCCGATGGGAACCGCCCGCGGCTGCGCTTCGGCGGATTGCCGCCAGGCCAGACGCTCCAATTGGATCACGGAAAGCGCCAGCACCACGATCGCGACCGCCTGATGCGCGAGCGCGAGACCGATCGGAACCTGGTGGAGCAGTGTCAGGATGCCGAGCACCGCCTGCAGGGTCACCGCCGCAAACAGCCACAACGCGCCGCTCGCAGCCGCGCCTGCACGCGAGCGCACCGCGTCGATTGCGTGCAACGCCGCCAGTGCGAACAATAGGTAGGCGGTCATGCGGTGCTCGAACTGAACCGTCAGCACGTTGTCGAACATGTTGCGCCACCACGGCGTCTCGAACCACAGCCGCTCGGCGGAGGGAATGAAGGCGCCGTCGATCTCGGGCCAGGTGTTGTAGGCACGCCCGGCGCGCAGGCCCGCGACCAGCGCGCCGAAATAGATCTGTACGAACGTTACGACGAGGAGCAGCGCGCTGGTGAAGCGCAGCCGTGCAGGCGCTGCGGCCCGTGGCCGCTCGTTGAGCCGCCGCACCGTCCAGACGATGCCGGCGAAGATCACGAGCGCCAGCACCAGATGCGTCGCAAGCCGATATTGCGACACTTCCGTGCGTTCCGTCAGGCCCGAGGCCACCATCCACCAGCCGACCGCGCCCTGAAGACCACCGAGCGCGAACAGGAGCCACAGCCGACGCTTCAATTCACCGGACAGGCCGCCGCGCCACAGGAAAAACAGGAACGGCAAGAGATAAGCGACACCGATGAAACGTCCGAGCAGCCGGTGGCTCCATTCCCACCAGAAGATCTCCTTGAACTCCGAGAGGCTCATCCCTGCATTGAGCTCGCGATATTGAGGGATTTTCTTGTAGGCTTCGAACGCCTCAATCCATTGCGTCTCGGTGAGCGGCGGAACACTGCCCGTCACCGGCTTCCATTCGACGATCGAAAGGCCCGACTCCGTGAGCCGCGTCGCGCCGCCGACCAGCACCATCAGCGCGATCAGCCCGGCCACGGCGATCAGCCACGCGCGCACGGCGCGATGCGGTTCGGACGGTGCGGACATCATCGTCATTCGGGGCGAAAACCAAGCTTGAACCGGACTGCGCGCCCCTTATAGTCCCCCGCTTCCGCAGTGCAAGTTACGCGAAAGCCGCAAGCCCGCCATGACGATCCGCACCCGAAAGTTCCTCGGCGCCATCCTGCTCCTGGTGCTGGCCACCGTCTGGGCCCTGCTCGGCATGGCGCTGGCGCAGATGCCGTGGATCGCCGAGTCTGGCTGGCGGCAGGCGATCTATTACGTCGTGGTCGGGCTGGGCTGGGTCTTGCCGGCGATGCCTATCGTGAGCTGGATGCAGCGTCCCGACCGTATCAAGTCTGGCTCCTAGCGCTCCGCGTCGGCTTCACCGTCGCAAAGGCGACGCCCGATGCCAGGACACGCAGCATGCGCAGCGACCGCACCCGGCCGTCCCAGGAAATCCGCGGCAGCGCGCGCAGATTGGTGCGTCCCTCCGCTTCCACGACACCCGGGATCGCCGTCACGGCACTGGCAAAACCGGCCTCCTCCGCCATCACGACGTGGCTGCGCCGAAACGAGGCGCGATCGCCGAACGGAAAGGCGAAATGCGTGACTTCGCGGCGGAAAGCGGCTTCCGCAACGGCCTTCCCCATCATCATCTCTCGCAGTGCAGCTGCGTCCTTCATGTTCGCCAAGACGGGGTAATTCACCGTCGCGCTGCCGATCGTGACGAGCGGATCCGCAGCCAATTTCGTCAGATCCTCCCAATCCATCGACGCTGCGCGCGAGAGCGCCGCGAGGTCGACCCGGTAGCGCGTGCAGAGATCGGCAATGGCGGCCGACAGATCCGCCGGCGGCAGCGAGCGGAGCCAACTCTCCAGATGCGAAAACAGCGCCTGCTTCTCGGCATTGTCGGTTACGGTGAAACGCTGCTCCTTCTCGCCCATCATCAGGCTGATGCGGCTCTCGCGCGCGATCACCTGCTCCAGCCCTGACCACCAGGCCTCGCCGACGCCGTCTGGAAACGCGGTCGGCACATAGATCGTGAAGGGCACGGCGTGGCGCACCAGCACGGGATAGGCGAAGTTGATGAGGTCCTTGCTGGCGCCATCGAAGGTCAGCGCCACAAAGCGCCCCTTCTCCGGCAGCGTCACGGCGCGGTGGCATACCTCGTCCATGCCGAGGAAATCGTACCTCCACCGCTTCAGCGCGCGAATGGCGCGATCGAGAAATTGCGGCGTGATCTCGCTCGCGCGCGATGGCTGAAACCCGCCCCGCCGCCGCGGCCGCACGTGCTGAAAGCGCAGAATGGCGCCGGCCCCGCGACTGCGCAGCACGGCTTGGCCGGTGAACCAGGCCAGCTCGAGGCGCAGACGCTCCAGCCATCTGTCGTCGGATACCAAAATCCCGCCCTTCGCGCGCGCCGCCGCCGTTCCCTCTCCCTGTCATTACCCTTTGTTGACCTTTCTTTGCAAAGGTCGGCCACAGGCCGAAATACGTATTATCGATTTCTCGACAGGTTTCGCGAATGACCATGGCTGCGGCGATGCAAAGCCGGACGGCAGAAGCGCCATCGCGGTCAAAAGCGAGACGTATCGCTCATGTCGATATCGTCATCGATCTCGCCGAGGCCGAGGCCGTCTGGCGCGCCTTCGAGGAGCCCGGCCATCTCTTCACGCCCTATCAGCGCTTCGACCTGCTCAGCGCCTGGCAACGACTGGTCGGCGAGCGCGAGGGCGCGCGACCCTTCATCGTGATTGCCCGCGACGCCGAGCACCGGCCGCTCCTGCTGCTCCCGCTCTGCCTGCGCCAGAGCCATGGCGTCCGCACGGCCTGCTTCATGGGCGGCAAGCACACGACCTTCAATATGGGCCTGTGGGATGCCGAATTGGCGGCGCAGGCCGGCGTCGCCGATCTCGACGCCCTGCTTGCGGCGCTGCGCGAGCGTGTCGACGTGCTCGTGCTGACGCAGCAGCCGCAGCGCTGGCACGACCGGACGAACCCGTTTGCGTTGCTGCCGCGGCAGAGCGCGATCAACGGCTGCCCGCTGCTGACGATGGAGCCCGGCGGCCCGGCGGCATCGCGGATCAGCAATTCGTTCCGCCGCCGTCTCAAGAGCAAGGAAAAGAAGCTACAGGCCCTCACCGGCTATCGCTATCACCTGGCCACATCAGATGCCGACGTCACCCGCCTGCTCGACTGGTTCTTCCGCGTCAAGCCGGCGCGGATGGCCGAGCAGAAGCTGCCGAACGTCTTCGCCGAGCCTGGCGTCGAACAGTTCATCCGCAGCGCCTGTCTTGCGCCACGTGGCGAAGGCCGCGTCATCGACATTCACGCGCTCGAATGCGACGATGAGGTGATCGCGATCTTCGCCGGCGTCGCCGATGGCCAGCGCTTCTCGATGATGTTCAACACCTACACGATGTCGGAGCACGCCCGCTACAGCCCCGGCCTCATCCTGATGCGCTACATCATCGATCGCTACGCCGAGCGCGGCTACCGCTCGCTCGACCTCGGCATCGGCTCGGACGACTACAAAAGGATGTTCTGCAAGGACGACGAGGACATCTTCGACAGCTTCGTGCCCCTGACCTCGCGCGGCAGGCTCGCCGCGATGGCAATGTCCTCACTCAGCCACGGCAAGCGGCTGGTGAAGCAGAACCAAATGCTGTTCGACCTGGCCCGCCGGCTGCGGCAGGCGTTCGGATAGCCGTCACCAGCTCTTTTGCGCTCTCCATCCACTTTCGCGCTGCCCCTTGCCCTCCCGTCGAGGACCCTGGAGAGGGAGTGTAAGACGCAGCGCGTAGGAGACCGACGGCTGGCGCGCTCGCCTACGCCGCCACGACGCGCGGCGTCTCCACCGCATCGGACGGCTGCACCGGCTTGCTCAGCATCGTCACGTCGCTGAAGCCGACCGCCCTCAGCTGCTCGCACATCAGCGCGCGCGCGTCCGGTACCATCGACGCATCCGGCACCACGACGGCGCGGGCATGCGCCGTCAGCAGCTCGGCCGGAAGATCGGAGGCACTACCGGCATCGATCAGCACGTGATCATAGGCGCGCAGCAGCGCGTCGATGGCAAGCGCCACGCGCGGGGATTGCAGCAAGCTGCGGTCGAAGCCGGGACGGCCGGCCATGACCAGATGCAGCCGCGACAGCTTGTCCCGGGTGATGATTTGCGCGAACGACGCCTCGCCCTGCATCAGCTCGGCAAGCCCCGGAGCCGAAGCATCGACGGACGCCGCGGCAAGGCTCGGCGAGGACGCCGCGAGATCGACCACGACGACGCGCGCGTCGCGCGAAAGGTGCCGGGCAAGTGTCAATGTCGATAGAGTGATCGCTGCGCCGGGCGCGGTGCCGAGCACGGTGACCTTCCTGGCCTCAGCACCCGCCCTGCGCAATTTGTCGGCCAGACGTTCGATCTCGTCGAACTCGCTGACATCCTTGTCGCTCCCAATCTCGGGCTGCAACGGCGCGGGCTCGGGCAAAGCAGGCTCGACGATCGGGTCGATGGCAGCATCGACGGCAGCAGCGACGGGCGGCTGGACCGATGGCTCCCGCCGCACCGGCGCCCGCGCCGGCGCAATCGCGGCCAACGTCCGCGGCGCGGTCTGACGCAGCAGCTCGCCGGTGACGACGGTGCCGGACGACAGCAGCAGCGTCGCGATCGTCGCAATGAGCACGATCGGCAGCTTCTTCGGATAGGCCGGCGTGTTCGAGACGATGGCGCGCGAGATGATGCGGCCATCGGTCGGAGCGGTGTCGATGGTTTCGCGGGTGTTGGCTTCGCGGTACTTGGCGAGATAGGTTTCCAGCAGGTCGCGCTGCGCCTTGGCCTCACGCTCCAGCGCGCGGAGCTGGACGTCCTGGCCGTTGGTGGATGCCGCCTGCTTCTTCAGTTGCTCGAGGCTCGTGGTCAGACCATCGACCCGCCCGCTGGCGATCCGGGCGTCGTTTTCGAGCGAGCGCGAGATCTTGGCGGCTTCGTCGCGGATCTGGTTGTCGAGGTCGCCAAGCTGCGCCTTCAGCTCCTTGATCCGCGGATGATTGCCGAGCAGCGTGGACGACTGCTCCGCAAGTTGTGCGCGCAGCGTCACCCTCTGCTCCGACAGCCGGCGCATCAATTCGGAGTTCACGACCTCGGATGCCTCGATCGGCTTGCCGCTCTGGAGCATTTCCTTGATCAGCCGCGCCTTGGATTCCGCGTCCGCCTTCATCGACCGCGCATTGTTGAGCTGGGTGTTGACCTCGCCCATCTGCTGGTTCGACAACGTCGTGTTATTGGTCCCGACGAACAGGCTGGACTTTGAACGGAAGTCCTCAACCTTGGCCTCGGCCTCGGAGACCTTCTTGCGCAGGCTCTCGATCTCGCCGGCGAGCCACTGGCTGGCGTTCTTGGCCTGCTCCTGGCGCACGGCCTGCTGCAGCACGAGATAGCCGTCGGCGATCGAATTTGCGACGCGGGCGGCAAGCTCGGGATCGGCCGACTGGAATTCGACCACGATCACGCGCGACTTGTCGACCGCGTAGGCCTGGAGGCGCTCGTAATAGGCATCGAGCACGCGTTCTTCCGGCGTCATCGCGAACGGATCGCGACCGATACCGATGAGCGCGGCAAGCGATTTCAGCGGCGAGATGCCCTGCAGCACCGGGTCGAATTCGGGTCGCTCGGCGAGCTTATTCTTCTTGATGATCTCTCGCGCGAGATCGCGTGACAGAACGAGCTGCACCTGGCTGGTGACGGCCTCGGCGTCGAGTGCCTGCCGCTCCTCGGCGCGATCGCTGTTCGGGCGCAGGAACACGTTCTCGCGGCCGTCGATCAGGATGCGGGCTTCGGACTTGTAGCGCGGCGTGATGAGATTGACGACGCCGAGCGATGCGACGAGCGCCACGACCGTCGGCACGACGATCCAGCCGCGCTTGCGCGCCAAGACCGCGCCAAGCGCATGCAGGTCGATATCGCCGGACTCGACCTGCGCCTGCTTCACGACGAAGGGCGCGGGATTCGCTTCAACCTTGTCGGCTTCGATCTCGGCTTCGATCTCGGCTTCGATTTTGGGCGCGGCTGCGGGCTTCGACTTCGAGACCGCGCGCGCGATCACCGCCTTGTCCTTGCCGGCACGCCAGAACGCTAAACGCATCGAACACTCCCGCAGGGCAACGCTGCGACTCTACCTCAACCGGCGCGATTACACTCCATTAAGGTTGCCGCTGGGTTAATCGCGACCATCCGGCACCTGGAGCACACCCGCTCGTCACTGTTTGTTAACCACGAGGCCGCTTAATCCCACTCGATTATCTCGCGAAAATTGTTCGGCATTCGCCGTCGAGCTGGTTTTGATCATGCCCCCCTCTCCAGACCGGCCGCTTCGCATCCTGCACGCCGTGCGTGCTCCGGTCGGCGGAATCTTCCGCCATATTCTCGACGTCGCCAATGGCCAGGTCGACCGCGGCCATCATGTCGGCATCCTCGCCGACAGCCTTACAGGCGGCGAGCGCGCCGACAAGGCGCTGGCCGAGCTCGCGCCTCGGTTGAAGCTCGGCGTGCATCGGCTCGCGATCCGCCGCGAGCCTTCGCCGGACGATTTGCTGGTCTGGCTGCGGATGAGGCGCCTTATCGCCAAGCTCAAGCCCGACGTGATGCACGGCCACGGCGCCAAGGCCGGCGCCTTCATCCGCATGCGGCGGCGCTCGGACGATACCATTCGCATCTACACGCCGCATGGCGGCTCGCTGCACTATCCGTTGAACACCATCAAAGGCGAGTTCTACGCGCGCCTGGAACGCGCGCTGATGGATTCGACGGATCTGTTCCTGTTCGAGAGCGCCTTTGCCCGCGACACGTATCAACGCATCGTCGGTACGCCCAAGGGCGTGGTGCGTTGCGTCTTCAATGGTGTCACGCCGGAGGAGTTCGAGCCCGTGGTAACGGCCGACGATGCCACCGACCTCTGCTATGTCGGCGAGTTCAGGCACATCAAGGGCGCGGACCTGTTGGTCGACGCCCTCGCACGACTGCACGAAGGCGGCAAGAAGGTGACGCTGACGCTCGGCGGCGACGGCGAGGAGACAGCGGCGCTGAAAGCGCAGGTCGAGAGGCTCGGCCTCACCAATGCGATCCGCTTCATCGGCCACGTCAAGGCGCGCTACGGCTTTTCCAAGGGGCGGTTGCTCGTCGTGCCCTCGCGCGGCGATTCCATGCCCTATGTCGTGATCGAGGCGGGTGCCGCGGGCATTCCCATGATCGCGTCCCGCATCGGCGGTATCCCTGAAATCTTCGGTGCCGACAGCCCTGCGCTGTTCGCGCCGAGCAATCCCGACGCGATGGCCGAGGCGATCGCCGCGGCGCTGGACGATCCACAGACGACCGCGCAGCGCGCACTCTCGTTGCGCGAGCGCATCTCGATGCATTTCTCCCAGCAGGCGATGGTCGAGGGCGTGCTCGCCGGCTATCGCGACGCCTTCATCAATCATTAACCATCCTTAAGGCCGCTTTAGAAAATCTTCCGATTTGTTCGATAGTCGAAGTGCCAGGGGATACTTGCCCGCGCACTCAAGGCCGTGCCGCGGGCCGTGGAATGGACGTGGACGCCAGTGGAACCGCTCAACGCACGCTCGATGCTCGACGCCGCGACCAGCGCCGCGGCGAAGCCTGCTGACCAGCCCTTCGTGGAACGCCGCCGGCGGCTCTCACCCGCCGCGCTCGAAGTCGTGAACCAGAAGGTCGCCCGCGCCTATTCACCGATCGTGATCGCCGGCTTCGTCCGTCTCGCCGACTTCGCGCTGCTGAGCCTCGTCGGCATTGCGCTTTATGTCGGTTACGTCATGCCGCTTGCCGGCGCCTTCAGCTGGGTCTATCCCGCCCAGGTTATTGCGGTCGCCGTCGCCGCCGTGGTCTGCTTCCAGGCCGCAGACATCTATCAGGTGCAGCTGTTCCGCGGACAGCTCCGGCAGATGACGCGGATGATCTCGTCCTGGTCGTTCGTCTTCCTGCTCTTCATCGGCATCTCGTTCTTCGCCAAGTTCGGCAACGACGTGTCCCGACTCTGGCTTGCCGCGTTCTATTTCCTCGGGCTCGCGGCGCTGATCGCCGAACGCCTGGTGCTGCGCTCGCTGGTGCGCCGCTGGGCGCGCCAGGGCCGGCTCGACCGCCGCACCATCATCGTCGGCTCCGATAGCAACGGCGAGCAGCTGGTGGAAGCGCTGAAGGCGCAGGAAGATTCCGACATTCACGTGCTCGGCGTGTTCGACGACCGCAACGACAGCCGAGCGCTCGACACCTGCGCCGGCGCGCGCAAGCTCGGCAAGGTCGACGACATCGTCGAATTCGCCCGCCGCACCCGCGTCGATCTCGTGCTGTTCGCGCTGCCGATCTCGGCGGAAACGCGCATCCTGGAGATGCTGAAGAAGCTGTGGGTGCTGCCGGTTGACATTCGCCTGTCCGCGCACACCAACAAGCTGCGCTTCCGTCCCCGCTCCTATTCCTATCTCGGCGAGGTGCCGACGCTCGACGTGTTCGAGGCGCCGATCACCGACTGGGACCTGGTGATGAAATGGCTGTTCGACCGCGTCGTCGGCAGCCTGGCGCTGCTTGCCGCCCTGCCGGTGATGGGCCTCGTCGCGCTGGCGGTGAAGCTCGACAGCCCAGGCCCGGTGCTGTTCCGCCAAAAGCGGTTCGGCTTCAATAACGAGCGTATCGACGTCTACAAATTCCGCTCGATGTACCATCATCAGGCGGATCCGACCGCCGCCAAGGTCGTGACCAAGAACGATCCGCGCGTCACGCGCGTCGGCCGCTTCATCCGCAAGACCAGCCTCGACGAGTTGCCGCAGCTCTTCAACGTGGTCTTCGCCGGCAACCTCTCGCTGGTCGGCCCGCGTCCGCATGCGGTGCAGGGCAAGCTCCAGAGCCGTCTGTTCGACGAAGCCGTCGACGGCTATTTCGCCCGCCACCGTGTCAAGCCCGGCATCACCGGTTGGGCCCAGATCAACGGCTGGCGCGGCGAGATCGACAACGAAGAGAAGATTCAGAAGCGCGTCGAGTTCGACCTATATTACATCGAGAACTGGTCGGTGCTGTTCGACCTGTACATTCTCCTGAAAACGCCGATCTCGCTGCTGACCAAGAACGAGAACGCGTATTGAGTTTCCGTCATGCCCCGCCTTGTGCGCAGATGCGCACTGGGCGGGGCATCCAGTACGCCGCATCGCCAGCCGTTTCCTCCAAAGCGAGCCGCGGAGTACTGGAATCGCCCGGTCAGGCCGGCGACGACAGCAGTGCTTGTGGTGTACCAGTTTTGCGTAGGCGTATGGGCGTGTGATGGCGTATGCGGCGACAGCCGGCGAGATGAATACAGCAGTCCGCGCTGCGCCCGGCGTGCTGGCTCTCCAGCGCGCGATGGTGTGGCTGGTGGGCGCCTCCGGCGCGATCGTTTTCATCGAGCCGAGTCCCTACGAGATCGCAACGCTGCTGGCGGCGGTCGTCTTCTTCGCCACCGGCCTGCGGCTGAAGCTCGTTCTGATGCCGCTGGTGCTGATGCTGGTTCTACTCAATGTCGGCTACACGATCAGCGCGATCCCGCTATTCGATAAGCCCGCGGTGGTGACCTGGATCGCGACCTCGTGGTACATGGCGGTGACCGTGCTGTTCTTCGCGATGGTCATCTCGGAAGACACGACGGCGCGGCTGGACATGCTCCGCCGCGGCCTCGTGGTCGGCGCTTTGGTCGCCTCGCTGTTGGCGATCGCGGGCTACTTCCACCTGATCCCCGGCGGCAATGATCTCCTCACGCTCTACGGACGCGCGCGTGGCACGTTCAAGGACCCGAACGTGCTCGGCGCCTTCCTGATCCTGCCGGCGCTGTTTGCGCTCCAGAGCGTGGTCTCAGACAAGTTCGGCAAGGCGTTCCGCAACGTCATCGCCTTCGGCATCATGTCGCTTGCGATCCTGCTCGCCTTCTCCCGCGCCGCCTGGGGCGGCTTGGTGCTGACCTCCGGCTTCATGCTGGCATTGATGGTGCTGACCAGCCGCACCAATGCGCAGCGCTCGCGCATCATCATCATGGCGATCGTCGCGGCCGTGCTGGGGCTGGCGTTGATTGCGGTGCTGCTGTCGTTCGACGCCACCGCCGAAATGTTCAAGCAGCGCGCGAGCTTCGACCAGAGCTACGATGAGGGCCGCTTCGGCCGGTTCGGCCGGCACATCCTGGGGGCGGAGATGGCGCTCGACCTGCCGTTCGGCATCGGCCCGCTGCAATTCCACCGCTTCTTCCCCGAGGACACCCACAACTCCTACCTCAACGCCTTCATGTCCGGCGGCTGGCTCTCCGGCGTGTGCTATCCCGCGCTGGTCTTCACCACCGTCATCATGGGCTTCAGGCACATCTTCGTCCGTGTGCCGTGGCAGCGCGCCTATCTCGCGGTGTTTGCCGCCTTCCTCGGCACGGTCGGCGAAAACTTCGTGATCGACACGGACCACTGGCGGCACTTCTGGATGATGCTGGGCGCGATGTGGGGCATGATCGCCGCCGCGCAGGCCTACAAGATCAGGGCCGTCGAAGACGCCTGTCCTATTTCTCCACCTTGAACGTCAGCCCTGCATGGTCCTGCAGCCGTTTGATCAGCTTGTGCTGCATTGCCGCTCCCGGCGTCCAGAAGCCGCCCGGAACGTCGGTTGAGTCACGCAGGAGGCAGATCGCGCATTCGGAGATCATCTTGGAGGTTGAGCCGTACCCGGGATCGCGGTCGCCGGTGACGCCCGCGCGCACCTGGCGGCCGTCGGGCGCGATCGCGAGGTAAAGCAGATCGAACAGGCCGTTCTCGCGCTCTTCCTTCGACGGCCCCTCGCCGGGCTTGGGCGCATTCGGGCCGGTCTTCTCGGCATTGGCCGCCATCACGCGCTTGGCGTTAGCCTCGCCTTTTTCGCCCGGACCGGTCAGGACCATCTCGTCGTAGACGAAGTCCTTGCCGTAGGGAAAGCCCATCAGCATGTTGGAGCGGTGGACGTTGCGGGTGTTGATCAACGCCATCATGAACGGTGCGGCCCAGGATTGCAGATCCTCCTCGTAAGCTGCCCTGTTGCCCTTGGGCTGCTTCGGGCCGGTGAATCCCGGCGTCAGCGCGAAATGATCGTTGAGGATGGCGACGAGGCTGAGATCCTTGGCGACCGCATCGAAGGTCGCCTTCGCGCTCGCCGCGGTGCCGCCGGACAGCGTGCCGCGCATGTCCCGCACGCGGCCCTTCACGCGCGCGGCCGGCGCGCCGAACACGCGCTTGGCCTCCTCCTGCACGAAGAACGTGCCGAGCTCGAACGGCACGGAATCGTAGCCGCATGAGAATACGATGCGCGCGCCGCTCGCCTTGGCCGCCGCCTCGTACTTGTCGATCATCTGCCGCATCCAGACCGGCTCGCCGCAGAGATCGAAATAATCCACACCCGCAGCGACACAGGCCGCGAGCAGATCCTCGCCGTAGAATTGGTACGGCCCGACCGTCGTGATCACCGACCTGGTCTGCGCCACCATTGCCTTGAGCGATGTAGCGTCAGATGCGTCGGCCACGAGCAGCGGCGTATCGGCAGGCGCGCCGATGGCGTCACGTACCGACTTCAGCTTGTCGAGGCTGCGGCCCGCCATCGCCCATTTGAGCGCCTTGTCGTCCTTGTAATGCGTCGCCAGATATTCCGCGACGAGCTGGCCGGTGAAGCCGGTCGCGCCATAGACGACGATGTCGAATTTCGCAGAGCTCATAATCGGCCTTTACTTCTTCGCGTAACTCACGCCCATGCCGGCGCGGACGTCGCTTTGAATGCCATAGGGCGGGATCGGATAGCGCAGGCCGTTCTTGGCCAGCGCCTTCATGCCTTCGATCGCCTTGGCGAGATGCGACGGCTTCAAGGCCATCAGCATCTCCTCATCCGGCACGCCGCCATAGCGCCGTTCGGCATAGCATGGCAAGGACAGGCTGGGCTCCCCGGTCTTGAGCGCCCGCCCCCAGGAATCGGCGCAAGCGGTCTCGCCCACCACGCCCCATTCGAACTTCTTGTAGCCGGTATATTGCAGCCCGTTGATCAGGATGATCATCTGCCCGGGCGTCGCGTAGACGAGACAGATGTCCGGCGGATCCAGCCGGCCGCCCGCCAGCGGACTGACGGCGAGCGCCTGATATTGCCCGAACGGAACCACATCCAGTGCCTCCTGGCGCCTGCGCGCGTCCTCGGCCGTGCCGTGCCAGACCCCGACATAATTTTCGCCGGCGAGCCACTTCTCGTCCTGCGGCGCAAGGCCAATGACTGCGCGGCACTGTGCGCCGACGAGATCGTCTGCGGTGATGCCGACGGTCCATCCCAGGCGCGCGGCCATGCTCACGATCTGGTCGGTGGTGTGAATTGCGCTCGGGCGGCGGATCTTCGGGATCGCCTCCATCTCTGCGACCGTTGCAAACAGCTTCATCCCGATCACGTTCGTCTTCAGCCGCAGCAGGCTGTTGAGATCGGCGACGAGGCCGGCAAGATCGATGCTGTCTGCGCTCTGCTGTTGCATGGCTTCCTCCCGGCCGGCGACCGCGCGCCGTGTGTTCTTGTCTTGACGGCTTCGTTCTAGTCCTTGCCCGGTCCCGGAAGCAACTCGCCGGTCCTTCCCATCAAACGGTAAGCCACGAGGCCGATCCACTCGCGGACGGCGACATCGGTTCGACGAAGACCGTCCGTGCCCATGTTTGTGAACGAGAGCAGGTCGTCGCGTCCCCCCATCCGCCAGTCCACCGGATACGCCTCGACGTCAAAGCCGGCCTTGCGGAAGATCCCCATCGAGCGCGGCATGTGGAAGGCCGACGTCACCAGAAGCCAGCGCTCGCCCGGCATTGGCGATACCAGTTTCCTGGTGAAGATCGCATTCTCCCAGGTGTTGCGGGAGTCGCGCTCGAGGATCAGGCGTTCCTTCGCGATGCCGAGATTCTCAAGGATGGGCGCGGAATAGTCGGCCTCCCTCGCCTCGGTCGAAACCAGGTTCGCTGTGCCCCCGGTGAAGACGATTCGTGCGTTGGGATAGCGGCGGGCGAGCTCGGCCGGCGCAAACAGGCGATCGGCCGCGTGCGCGACGACCGGCGTGCGGTGCGCCGCCGAGAGGTCGGTGTCGACCGAGCCGCCGAGCACGATGATGCCGTCGGGCGCGCCTCGCGACGGGTCCCACGACGGAAAGCGTGACTCCAGCGGGTAGATCAGGAGATTGCCGAGCGGCGAGAACGCAGCGAGCGCCAACAGCACCAGCGTGGTCACGGCAAGCCGGCGGCCGAGCGTGGCAAAGCGCGTCGCCATCAGCACGACGGACAGGATGCCAAGCTCGACCAGCAGGTTGATCGGTAGCAGCGCGGTGCCCAAGGTCTTGGAAAGGACGAAAAACAGTGGAGCCTCGCTCAAATCACCTGGCCTAATTCACACGGCCTGCCGGTGCGGGCTTGACCGGCCCTGCCATCTTCAGAAATCTTCTTGAAAGAGGATCGATCGCCGGGTCAAGCCCGCGGCCGATGAAACCAACCGGACGCGGCAAATGACCCATCATCACCTGCATTCGAGCCCCGAAACCTGCCATTGGGGCTTCTTCGAAGCTGCGCTCAGGCCCGTCCTCACCGTCAAGAGCGGCGACGAGGTGACGGTCGACACCATCAGCGGCGGTCCGGACATGCTGCCCGACCAGAGCAAGTTTCACATTCCACCCGAGATGCACGAGGTTCATGCGAAGAACGAGCGGATGCTGCCCGGTCACATCCTCACCGGCCCGATCGCGGTCGAGGGTGCCGAGCCCGGCGACGTGCTCGCGGTCGAGATCCTCGAGGTCCAGATCCGGCAGGACTGGGGCTGGAACATGATCAAGCCGCTGGCCGGCACCCTGCCCGACGATTTCCACGAGACGCGCATCCTCAACATCCCGCTCGACCGGACGCGGATGGTCGGCCGCATGCCGTGGGGGCTGGACCTGCCGCTCAAGCCGTTCTTCGGCGTAATGGGCGTTTCGCCGCCGCCAGCCTGGGGCCGCATCTCCTCGCTGATCCCGCGTGCGATGGGCGGCAATCTCGACAACAAGGAGCTGGGTGCGGGTGCGACGCTGTACCTGCCGGTCTTTGTGCCAGGCGCGATGTTTTCCTGCGGCGACGGTCATGGCGTGCAGGGCGACGGCGAAGTCTGCGTTACTGCGATCGAGACCGCGCTGCAGGGCCGCTTCCGCCTGACGCTCCGCAAGGACCTGAAGCTCGACTATCCCCGCGCCGAGACAGCGACGCACTACATGACCATGGCGATGGATCCCGATCTCGACCAGTGCGTGGTGCGCGCGCTGCGTGACATGATCGCGCTGCTCGGCGAGAGGCGGAATCTGTCGCGCGAGGATGCCTACATGCTGTGCAGCCTGGCCGCCGATCTCAGGGTGACCCAGACCGTCAACGGCGCCAAGGGTATCCACTGCATGATCGAAAAGGCGATCGTGCACGGCTGAGCCGCCTGGCCCTTCCCTGACCTGCCGACACCGACCCGCGCCTGCCGCCCCGCGCGACGCGTTGCGTCGTGCCCGATTTTTCGTGCGATTCCAATGCGCTAATGAACCAACCCGGCCTGGATTTGACTTCCACCCCCGAACCTAAATAGAGTCTTAATCGTTACTTTTATGTACCCGAGTAAGAGGCTAGCGTTCGGGCCATGGCCACCGAAAAAGCCGAGACTGACCGCATTCCCGTGACCTTGGCGCTCTCGACCATCGCCTACCTGGAGAAGCTGGTGAGACAGGGCACCCACGGCACCAGCGTTCCCGGCGTCGCACGGACATTGATCGAGGAAGGCATCCGTCTCGCCATCAAGGACGGGCTTTTGTCGATCCGCGACAATGGCAGGACGTAAGCGCGCGCCGGACGTGAGGCGGACGGATCTCAATCAGGCGGATGGCCGATATCTCCAACCTGGGACCGTTACACATGCCTGCTCTCTCACCGACCTGGACCGACGAACGAATCGAGCTTCTGAAACGGCACTTCGAGGCCGGCCTCTCCTGCCGCGAGATCGCCGCCGACATCGGGGTCAGCCGCAACGCCGTAATCGGGAAGCTGTCCCGGCTGAATCTGACACGCGGCCGGACGGCCGACGACCGCAAGGTCCAGGACAGAGGCTTCGGGCCGCAGCGTGCACCGCGGGCGGTCCCGCGGCTGCAATATGAGATGCTCGCGACGATCTATGGCGAGACCGACGCAGCCGCGGTTGCAGGTCCGATCGACGAGGCCAATCGCTGCTCGCTGCTGGAGTTGTCCGAGAACCGCTGCCGATGGCCGATCTCGACGCCGGGCGAAGACGATTTCTGCTTCTGCGGCAACAGCGCTCCCGACGGCCAGCCCTACTGCGCGGGTCATAGCCGCCTCGCCTACCGGCCGCATGCGCGCGCCCGCATGATGATGCGCGGCTGAAGCACCACACCAAACGAAAAAACCTCCGGCGGGGCATCACCGGAGGTTTTGGAGGCTTAGCGTGAAGCTAAGAGCCGCAACTTTCGTATTTGGCTGAGAGCTATATAGCTTAGTAACTCAGGTAAGTAAATAATTCGAAGACGATCAAAGCGCATGGCTCGTCTTCGTCGTCTGCACAGGCCAACGTTTCCCCAGCGCCCGCGCTTCGCGAAAAGCCCCGGCGGTTTTCCGCCGGGGCCTGGTCGCATCTTAGGCTCTTACCAGTTGCGCTGAGCGCGGAGCAGCAGCGTGAAGCTGTCCTGATCCTTCAGCTCGTAGACAGCCGCCGGCTTGGCAGTGGCTGCGTTCCCGCCGTAGGCGACCGTGCCCGAGTACTTCTGGTCGATCCGGCTCCAGTTGAAGTCGCCCGAGAAAGTCAGGTTCTTGACCGGAGTCCAGCGGGTGATCACGCCAACCTGGGCAATGTCAAAGTCCGGATTGCAGGTACCGGTCAGAGCCAAAGCCGCCATGCCTGCACTGCCACAGATCAGCCCCTTGGCGGTGCTGCCGTAACGGACGGCACCGTACGCACCGTAAAGCGCCGTGTTCCAGTACGGATTCCAGTTGTGCGTGAATGCGCCGCGCATACCGTACGTCTTCGTGAGTTCAAGGCCGGTGCCGGCTCCGAAGACTGCATCTGAAACGCCAGCGAAACCGACGCTCTGGTAAGCGCCGTTGCCGCTGCCGCTGAACATCGAGTAGCTGGTCGCCGCAAGGCTCTGGAAGTTGTAGCGGCTGGCACCCTCGGTGTAGACGCCCTGGATGTTGACCACGTCACCTGCGCCGGTCGGGATGTTCTTGATCGACAGAGCCAGTGCAGCGGCCCACCCCCATTTGTCGGACGGCCCGCCGGTCGTTTCGTTGCCGCCATAATATCCGGCGTGGTTGTTGTGGGCCGCCACCGAAGCCTGGAACAGACCCCAAGCCTGATCGACGCGCACCATACCGACGATATCAGGTGAACGCGAACCGCCGATGTCATTGAGACCGTACGCGCCACCGAGGATTCCGGCAGCCGTCGCTCCCGAAGTGTTCCAGATGTTGGTCTGGTAGTAGGCGGTCTGATCCTGTGCCGAAATCGAGGCCGTGATGCCCTGGCCAAAGTCCGCAGTGTAAGTGAACTGGTTCACGCCGGTAACGGTGCCACCGCCGCCGACCAGCTGGTCGAAGTTGTTGCCCGGATAGTTCGTCCACGGCGCATCGAACTGCGACACCGCCTTACCCATCGTAAAGCCTGCGAACTGGATGAAGGCGTAGTAGACGCCGAGTGCGCCGCCGGCGACGGAGCCCGAACCGCTCGTTCCGGACGGAGCCGAATCATAGGCGGTCGAGCCGCCGGTCAATCCAGTGCCGGTACCGCTGTAGCTGCCCGAGGTCCAGGTGAACACCGCATCGAAATAAGTACGGACGACGCCGTACTCGGTCGCGGTGCGCGTGTCGATGTTGAGGTCCGCGCGAGACCGCATGGAGTAGTAGTTGGTCAGACGGTTGTGTGCGCCCGCCACGCCGCTGAACTGACCGTTGTAGTGGCCGCCGGAGTTGAGCGCGACTTCAGCGCGCAGGTAACCGCCCAGCTTGACGCAGGTGTCGGTGCCCGGGATGTAGTAGAAGCCGGCACCGTACAGCGAGCAGATCTTGACGTACTCGACCGCCTTCGCCTTGACGGGCAGATCGGCTGCCTGCGCTCCGCCCACGGCGATCAGACCCGCCGCTGAGCCGAGCAAAAGGCTCTTCACCAATTTCATATCAAACCTCCAAGTTGTCATTCACGGCGAGGCGGGCCGTCAGCCCCCCAAACCCCGCCTCTCAAAACCCGCTCAGCCGCTTCGCGCCTTCCGACACCCGCTTGAACGCGAGGGACTTGAGCGATCCACCTGCAACGGAACGGTCGAGAATCCCCCACCGTCGGCGCGCACTATGCATGCGCGCATTTGCTAATCAAAATAGTTTATAAAATCAGGTTTCTGATTTACGGATGGCTGTGGTACGGCGGCAACAACGAGCCTGACCTCGTCGCCTGAGTGCATCATATTTGGCAGTTTTGTAACAATTTGTCGGCTCTGCACTTGCATCAGGGCAGAGTTGCGTGAACTATTGTCTCAAGACGGCAAGAAGCCAGATCACGGGAGCGCCGCTGTGTCCGCGACGAGAAAAGAAGGAGCGCGCCTGCGCACCATCGGCAATCTGGACATCATCAGGCGCTTCACTTGGGAAATATCTTCGATCAACATGTATCTTGAGGAGCTGCGTCAGTTCTGGGCCCGAACGCTCGGCATCAGCGGGCCGCAATGGCTAATCCTGATGGCCATCTCCGACCTCGACAAGGACGAGGGCATCCCGGTCAACGTCGTCTCCAAGCTCCTCCACGTCGACCCGTCTTTCGTGACCACCCAGTCCAAGCTGCTCGAAAAGAAGGGCCTGCTGCGCCGTCGCCCGTCGCCGACCGACGCCAGGGTGGTCAGGCTGTCCCTGACAGAGAAGACGCAGAAGCACCTGGCGAGCCTCCACGAGCAGTACAAGACCATCCGGGAATTCGTCTTCCAGGAATTCGACGAGGCCGAGCTTACCGAATTCACGGCCAAGCTCGCGACGCTGAAGACCCGTCTCGAAAAGGCCTGCGTCCGCCTGAGCCTGGACTTTTGACCCCTGCGCTTCTGACGCGGGCCGCTAGATGCGCCTGGCGGCGCCGAGCCGCGATTCGAGCCAGTCGAAGATGTATTCGTTGGCCAGGCTCGGATTGTCCGCATGGGCCTGCGCCGCGCCGGTCTCGGCCGCAGTGAACACCTTCAGCATGACGTCCGCACTTCCGAGCCGGGCGCTCTGGACGATCTGACGCGCCCGATCAGCCTTCAACCAACCGTCCTCGCCGAGCGTGATCAGCACCGGGCAGTCGGCGCTGGAAGCCATCAGCGGCGCATGGGGCACCGGGACGATGCTGACGTCGCTCACCGCGAAGCGACTGGCAAAAAAGGCCCGCTCGTGCAGGTCCCACAGGCCGCCGTCGCAGACGGCGGCGGCCAGCCGCGGCTCCTGCAACACCGCGCGTGCCACGAAGGATGAGCCCCAGCCATCGGCGATGATCCCGATGCGCGCGAAGTCGACGTCAGCACGCGTCTCCAGATAGTCCATGACCCCGGGGATCGCGCTCTCGAGATCCCGGCGCTGCAACAGCGCATCGAGATAGTCGTCGCGCTGGTCGCCGAAGAGATCGAGCGCCAGCATCGAGAAGCCGCGCTCGCGGGCATGCGGCACGAGCTTGAACAGAAACTCTTCCTTGCGGTGGCCGGGCTCGCCGATGCAGATGACGGTCGGAGCCGACCCGTCTGCCGAGGGCGCAGGAAGGAAGTAGCCCTGCAACGAATGCCCCTCGAGCCAGGGTATGGTCACCACTTCGCCGGCCGGGCTGCGCGCGGCGAGATAACGGCGAGCGCATTCCTGCATCGCCAGCACAGCAACCCAGCGGCGCTCATCCGCGGGGTCGAGCGGCATCGCCGCGGCACCATAGTAGTTCATCGCGCGCAGCCAGTTGCGCTGCGCGCTCGCCAGATGGCCCTCCGCAAACGCCGTCTCGGCACGCTGCCGGTTGGTTTGCGCCAGCTTCTTCCATTCGCGGTGCCAGGACCGGTCGTCGCCGCGCTTCAGCTGCCGGGCGATCATCAGGCACTCTGCGATCGTGGCGCCGCCCTCCTGGGCCGCCGTGAGCAGCCGCGTGAACTCAGCGGAAACGTCCTCTCGTTCCGGGCAGAAGGTCCAGTCGTCGGAGAGGCATGCGGGCATCGTCGGGAGCTACGCTCTATCATCGCGCTACCCTGATGGACTAAACCATTTCAGTTAGCCGACCAAGCGGCCGTGCGCCCGATGAGCGGCGTTTCAGATCACCATCGCTTGAACACGGCATGTCGCATGCGTGACATACCGATGGGTCATAGAGTGGGCGAACATCGGCGAAAGAACATTGGCAGGAGGTGGCACGCAAAATTGCGGTCGCATCTCTTGCCATGACGCTCATCATACCCATATTCGCGCTCGCCCGAAGGCGGTCTCAACCAAGCCGCCAGCCGACCTCCTGAGTAAAGCTTTCATAGAAGGCGCGGTCGTAGGCCTGCTCCGGCGTGGCGCGCACGCGCTCGTCGAGGCGCTTGGCGTCCTCGCCGACGAGAATGCGCCAGCGCTCGGCCTTGACCCCATCGAGAATGATCTTCGCGGCCTCCGCGGCCGTCGTCGGCGCATCCTCCAGGAAGCTGCGGGCGCGCTCGGCGAATACCGCCTGGATGTCCTCGTCCGACATCTTGTCGGCATCCGGCACGCCGGCCGCGACCATGCGTTTGCGAGTCAACGCCACCTCGTCGGCATTAAGCCGCTCCGAGCCGTCGGCGCTCTGCACCTTGCGCGAGTTCGAGACGATCGAGGTGCCGATGTGACCGGGCATCACCACCGAGCACTTGACGTGGGGCGCGTGCAGGCGAAGGTCGTTGATCAGCGCTTCGGTGAATCCCTTTACCGCGAACTTGGCCGAGCTATAGGCGGTGTGCGCCTGGTTCATGCCGATCGAAGCCCAGAAGCCGTTGACGCTCGCGGTGTTGACGATGTGGGCCTCGTCCGCGGCGACCAGCATCGGCAGAAAGGTGCGCACGCCGAGATAGACGCCGCCCCAGCAGATGTTGAAGGTTCGCTCCCACTGCTCGCGCGTATTGGTGAAAAGGCTGCCGCCGCCACCGATGCCGGCATTGTTGAACAGCAGATGAACCCTGTCCGTCTGCTGCTGCTCGGCGAGTTCGTCGCGAAAACGCTTCAGGTGGTCCTCTATCGCGACATCGGCGACATGCGTCGTGACGCGCAGGCCCTGCGGCAGCTTCTCGGCCTCACAGAGCCGTTTGGTCTCGGCCATCGCAGCCTCCGAGACGTCGCACATCGCGACGTTGCAGCCTTCGGCCACGAGCTGACGCGCGAGCTCGCGCCCCATTCCCGTGCCGCCGCCGGTGATGACCGCGATCTTTCCAGCAAAATCCTTCATGGGACTTCGGTCCCTCCCGTTGTCGGTGTGTTTCTTTCGGGCTGCCCGCGCTGTTGCGCCATCGCAAATGTAGCAGCGCCGCATCCGCAGGTAAAAGCGGATCGAAGACCATTCGGCGCCTGTTATTTCGGGCAGCGGATTATCGACCGCTCTGGCAATCACCACGCGGTCCGCGCATGCGAGGCAACCACGCCCGCGGCACGTTCCGTAGTTCTCCGGCTTCGGTTTATTGGCAAATATTTACGATCCGAATCGTCAAATGGACTCCGGACGCCGGGGCGAGTGGGCCAGGCCAGCGTGTTATTTGCTTATTTGCGTGTCACGCGCTCTGGCACTCCGCTTGCATCCTCGTCGTGGTCAGAAACAACCGATGAGGTGACAAGAATGTTCGTGACCGTCGTTGCCGTACTCTGCCGGCTCGGTGCAGCCAGTTCAGGCAGTTGCGTCGAGGAAATCGTGACCGACAGCAACATGACGCCCGAGATTTCGATGATGCAGTGTGCGGTCGGAGCACAGGCCCCGCTCGCGAAATGGATGGGCGAGCATCCGATCTATCGCGCCAACTGGCGTCTCGAGCGCTACAAATGCGTGCCGGGTCACTACGAGATCAAGGGCCACGCCTGACGGCCCGCAAAACTACCGATCCGTCAACGACGGAGAAGAGGAAACGCCCCGGAGGCCGCCTCCGAGCCACACAGCGTCAGTCGTGAAGAGACGACGCGCTCCGTGACAACGCTCACGCATCTCTCCCATGCCGCTACCGCTTGCAATCACCCGCGCGCGCCGTCCGTCCGGCGACGGCATCACCGCGTAATCGTGCGGCTGGTCACACATTAGATTCAGCTCGACCGGCACGCCAACCGGCAATGCAGAGCCCGCGAGTGTCGTACAATTCAAATTGCGCACGCCGGACTGCCGACGCACCTCACGAATTGCGTGTCGACAAGCTTGCATGATCCGTATGACAGGACATTGCCGTGATACGACAACATGACCAGCCAGCCCCGGACGTTAAGCCGACAGCGATGGGAAGGCGTCGGGATCAACCGTCATTCGGTGAGGCGCACCCTGACAATGCTCCCGTTCTGCGCGACCAGTTGCGACGATTCGGAAAACATCATCCGACGAATGACATATCTACGGTGCATGGGGTTTGTTTCGGTTTGGTGGCTGACCGCCGAAGCGCTGGCGCTGCTGATCGCGCACGCATCCGGCTCGGGCGGGAGCACGCCCCACGCCGATCGTCCATCCACCCGACAGATGCTTTGAGAAAAATGGTCGGAGCGAGAGGATTTGAACCTCCGACCCCTAGTCTCCCAGACTAGTGCGCTAACCGGGCTGCGCCACGCTCCGAATGCCGTTCCATTAGCTAGGATCGCCGCTTTGCGCAAGGCGAGCGATGCCATTTTGGTGTTGCCTTCCCGAAGCTTCCGGAACTTGCCCGCAAAAGCCGGCGAAAAGCGCCCTACCCGTCCTTCAGCGCCTGATCCAGCATCTCGCGGCAGGCGACGAGATCGGCGAGCGCGCGGCCCAGCCGCTCCCGGTCCAGCGCGCTGGGGCCGGCGGCCGCAGCGGTGGCGCCGCCCTTGCGGAAGGTGGTGAGGATCTCCTCGTCGTCGATCTCCGAGAAGCGGAAGTCGATGCCTTCTTCTTCGTCCCCCTGGAAATCGTCATCGTCGGTGTCGGTAATCCCCTTGATCGGCGCCTCGTCGTCGGGCTCCATCAGGCTCGCGCCAATGGCATCCTCGATGGCGCCGAACGAGACCGCGGCGGCGCTGTCGGCGAGGCCCTGCACCGATTTGACGCCGTGCTCCTTCAGGATCCGCTGCACGCCGCGAATGGTGTAGCCCTCGCCGTAGAGCAGCCGGCGGATGCCCTTGAGCAGGTCGACGTCGTCGGGACGGTAATAGCGGCGCCCGCCGCTGCGCTTCATCGGCTTGATCTGCGAGAAGCGGGTCTCCCAGAACCGCAGCACATGCTGCGGAATGTCGAGTTCCTGCGCTACCTCGCTGATGGTTCGGAACGCATCCGGCGCCTTGTCCAAAGGCCAGTCCTTTCCGAAAGGGGGTTACGCCTCTTCTTTAGCCTTGCTGGCGTCGCCGTTGGTGCGGTGCTGGTTGTTGATCCGCTGTTTCAGAATCGCCGACGGCTTGAACACCATGACACGGCGCGGCGAGATCGGCACCTCGGTGCCGGTCTTCGGGTTGCGGCCGATCCGCTGGCCCTTCTTGCGCACCATGAAGGAGCCGAACGAGGACAGTTTCACCGTCTCGCCCTTCTCCAGGCAGTCGGTGATCTCCTTCAGCACGAGTTCCACGAAGGCGGACGATTCCGTGCGCGAAAGGCCCACCTTCTGGTAGACGGCTTCGCACAGATCAACTCGCGTTACGGTTTTGCTGGTCTCGGTCATCGCCCTGCCCCACATCACGGCGAACAATTGTTGTCTGAAATTATGAGGTTACGATACGACGGTCAACAGCGCTCATCAATGCAGACGCATCGATAATCGCGGCCAAATCCGGCAAAATTTTATCGACTGTTGCTACCAGCGCACGAGGGCGGAGCCCCAGGTGAAGCCGCCGCCCATGGCCTCCAGCAGAACCATGTCGCCCTTCTTGATGCGCCCGTCCTTGCGCGCCACCGATAGCGCCAGCGGGATCGAGGCCGCCGACGTGTTGCCGTGGCGGTCCACGGTCAGCACCACCTTCTCCGGTGCGATGTGCAGCTTGTGCGCGGAGGCGTCGATGATTCGCTTGTTGGCCTGGTGCGGCACGAACCAGTCGATGCTGTCGGCATTCAGCCCGGTCGCCTCGAAGGCGTCGACGATCACATCGGTGATCATGCCGACCGCATGCTTGAAGACCTCGCGGCCCTCCATGCGCAGATGACCGACGGTCTGGGTCGAGGACGGCCCGCCATCGACGAACAGCTTTGACTTGTGGCGGCCGTCGGAGCGCAAGTGCGTGGTGACGACGCCGCGGTCGGTCGCGGGATCGCCCGGCTGCTCCTGCGCCTCCAGCACCACGGCTCCGGCGCCGTCGCCGAACAGGACGCAGGTGCCACGATCATTCCAGTCGAGGATGCGCGAGAACGTCTCGGCGCCGATCACCAGCGCGCGCTTGTAGGCGCCGGTGCGGAGGAAGTTGTCGGCGGTGGCGAGCGCAAACACGAAGCCCGAGCACACGGCCTGTAGGTCGAAGGCCGCGCCGTGATTGATGCCGAGGCCGTGCTGCACGGCGACCGCCGTTGCAGGGAACGTGTTGTCGGGCGTCGAGGTCGCCAGCACGATCAGCTCGATCGACTGCGCGTCAAGGCCGGCATCGCTGAGCGCGGCCTGCGCCGCCTTGAGCGCCAGATGCGAGGTGAACTCGCCCTCGGCCGCGATGTGCCGCTCGCGAATGCCGGTGCGTTGCACGATCCACTCGTCGGAGGTGTCGATGCGCGCCGCCAATTGGGCGTTGGTCACCACCTGCTCCGGCAGATAGGAGCCGCAGCCGAGCACGACCGAACGAATTTGAGTCACGAAACAGCCTCCTGCGCGGCCTGCACCGAACTGAGTGCACCGCCCTCGCGGTTGAGCATCTGATTGATCTTGTTCAGGAGATCGTAGTGAGCCATCTCATAGCCAACATCGATCGCATAGGCAAAGCCTTCGGCGTTGGTTCCGCCGTGGCTCTTGACCACCACCCCCCTCAGTCCCAGCAGCACGCCGCCATTGGACTTGTTGGGGTCCATCTTGTCGCGCAGGGCTTGGAAGGCGCTGCGGGCGAAGAGATAGCCGAGCTTGGATAGCCAGCTCCGCTGCATCTCATTACGGAGCAATTCCGCCATCTGCCGCGCGGTTCCCTCGGCGGCCTTGAGCGCGATGTTACCGCTGAAGCCCTCGGTGACGATGACGTCGGCGAGGCCCTTGCCGATGCCGTCGCCCTCGACGAAGCCGATATAGTCGAGCTCCGGCAGGTTCCTCGCGCGCAGGATTTCGCTGGCTTCGCGGATCTCCTCGTGCCCCTTGATTTCCTCGGCGCCGATATTGAGCAGACCGACCGTGGGCCGCTTCTTGTTGAACAGCACGCTCGCCTTGGCCGCCCCCATCACCGCCATCGACACCAGGTGGTGGGCATCGCCGCCGAGCGTGGCGCCGAGGTCGAGCACGACGGACGCCCCGCGCTTGGTCGGCCAGATCGCGGAGATGGCCGGCCGGTCGATGCCCGGCAGCGTCCGCAGGTGGAAGCGGGCCATCGCCATCAGCGCGCCGGTATTGCCGGCGGAAATCGCGACATCCGCCTCGCCCTTCTTGACCGCATCGATCGCGAGCCACATCGAGGAGGTCTTGCGGCCGCGCCGCAACGCCTGGCTCGGCTTGTCCTCCATGCTGATGGCGACGTCGGTATGGATAACCTTGGAGGCGGCTTTCAGCTTCGGGTGCCTGTCGAGCTCGGGCTCGATCTTGGCGCGGTTTCCGACCAGCAGGAACTCGATATCGGGATGCCTGCCAAGCGAGATGGCGGCGCCGGGAACGACCACGGCAGGGCCGACATCGCCCCCCATGGCGTCCAGCGCGATGCGAACCTTGCTTGGCATGTAAGTCCTGGAAACCTGGTCTGGTGCGGTCTGGAGCTAGCGGGGCCGCGAAATGGGGTCGCCACGGAGTTGGCGATCGGCCAAGCGCCACGCCGCACCCGGACCGGGCCGCGACAATAGCGTTTTGTACCCCCGAAACAACCTCTTGCCCCCAGCCTTTTGGGCCGATCCGGGAGCGGGCGCATGAACGGGCGAGAAACCCATCACAATCAATCGGATAGTGCCGTCCTTCAAACCATCGCGGCAAACGGCTCATGCTCCACCCCAAGCCGCCCGGCGCGGAAATGCTTGGCTATTTGCCCTTCTTCTTGTCCTGGAGCGCCTTCAGCGCCGCGAAGGGATGGTCCTCCGGATCGGGGGCGCTGACCTCCGCCTCGAACACGGCCCCTTCCTTGCGCGGATAGGGATCGATCGTCAGGAACAGGGCGTCGGTGGCGAGTCGGCCGAGGTCGATGATGCCGCCCGTAATCGGCTCGGGAGGATCGGCGACCTCCGGCGCCTGCCGGTCGTCCTGCCCCTCCTCGATTAGGTCGGCCAAGCGGCGCGCCTCCGCCTCAGGGGCGAACATCAGGTCGACCTCCTCCTCGATCTCGCTCTCGATCGGCTCCAGCGAGACGACGCAGGTCTGGCCGATTCGGCCGCGGACCAGCCCCGTGACCTGGACCCGCCCACCGCTTTTCGGCACCACATCGAAACTGGCATGGGCCGACAGTATCTCGCGGAGGCCCGCGAGCTCGGCCATGGCCTGCCGCTCGGCAGCTGATGCCACAAGCTCACGATGCAGGCCCCCGTCAGGGATCTGCGCAACGATGACGGGCGATCGCCAGGGATCGGGCGGGGATCCGGCATTCGGTCGGCTCATGGCGTGACATCCTCTGGAAGCGCCGGAGGGAATTTGAAGCTTGCGCGCAGCAGCGCGGCCTCGTCGGTCCGGCCGAGATCGGCTTCCGTGGCTTGGGCATAGGCCGAGAGCCTGTGCGCCCGATCCATGCCGGTCCCATTCAAGATATTCTTGCAGATCGCCGATGCCAGCGCCTCGCCGCCGCTTTCCATGGCTGTATCGTAGGCTTGGACGCGGCCGTAGAAGGCCTCGCCAAAGGCCCGCATCCGCTTCGGCACAGTCTGGTCGCCCACCCCCATCTCGCGCAGGTTGTCGTCCATGTCCTCACAGAAGCGGTCGAATAGCGCCTGAGACAGCTCGGTGCCGCCCTGGGCTGTGCGCAGGCGACGCAGCAGCAACCACAGATGCAGCAGCAACAGGTCGAAACGCCCGTTAACCGTATCGGGCACGCCCAAGTCCCGGTAAAATATGGGTTCTCGCGCCTGCGTCACGATCATGCCATAGATGGCTTCAATGGTGCCCGGCGGGGTTAGCCGGGGTTTCCTGAAGTGATTGAACGGCCAAAGCATTGTGGTTTCCGCAAGCGGGCGCGCGCGTGTTGCATTCAGAGCCTCCGCCCGGTACTTCAGCGCCTCGCGCGACGCAAGGGGACGGAATCAGTTCCGCTATGACGACAATGAACCAGACCAGCCTGCGCGCGAACAAGCGGCACGGCCTCCATGCATGCTCGCGCGGCCTGCGCATATTCGCGGCTGCGGCTCTCGTTGGCGTCGCGCTTGCCGGCTGCACCGGTGAGCAATTCCAGAAGGGTTACATCCTGCCGCCCGGCGCGCTCGAGCAGATCCCGATCGGCGCGAGCCAGGATCAGGTGCTGATCGTGATGGGCACTCCCTCCACCGTCGCGACCCTTGACGGCGAAGTTTTTTACTACATCTCGCAGCGGTCGGAGCGCCCTGTTGCCTTCATGAACCAGAAGGTCGTCGACCAACGCGTCATCGCGATCTATTTCGACAAGAACCGGCGCGTGCGCCGGCTTGCGAACTACGGTCTCCAGGACGGCAAGATCTTTGACTTCATCAGCCGCACCACGCCCACGTCGGGCCAGGAGATGAGCTACCTTACGCCGCTGTTCAAGCTGCTCAGCTTCAACTGAGTCGGTCGAGGCTTGCGGGCGAAGCGACTAGCGCTTCGCAAAAGGGTGCGCGTCCGAAAAGAGGCTCAACAGCCGGCCTAATTCCACCGCAAGGTAAATAACGCAGGCCTGCGGCGTCCTGCCGCTCTCCGCGCAGCGCTTGCGCTCGCGCGCGACTTGCGGTCGCACGTGCTGTTCCCTACGGTCCCGGCAGCAAGAAGCAGGGAGTGGATTCGTGCCCAAGAAACGTCAGAACACTTTGTTGTCCCGCCGTCGCGTGCTCACCGGTGCTGCAGGCCTTGCAGCCGCAGCGATACTGCCGCGATCGAGCCTTGCCGACTGGAAGCCTACCGAAAACGTGCGTCTCATCGTGCCGGCGGCGGCCGGCGGCTCGACCGACGTGATGGGTCGGCTTCTGGCCGCGCATCTGCAGACGGCTTGGGGCCAGTCCGCGGTCGTGGAAAACCGCTCCGGTGGTGGCGGCACGATCGGCACGGCCGAGGCCGTGCGCGCCAAGCCCGACGGTCACACCATCCTGATCGGCAACCCCGGTCCGAACGCGATTGCCTACAGTATCTTCAAGAACCTCAGCTACAAGCCGGACCAGCTCCAGCCGGTCTCGAACATGATCCGGATCCCGAATATCGTCTCGGCACATCCCAAGACCGGCATCAAGTCGATCCCGGAGCTGATTGCCTACTTGAAGGCCAATCCGGACAAGCTCAGCTACGCCTCATCAGGCGTCGGCCAGAGCCCTCACCTCACCGGCGCCTGGTTCCTGCAGCTCACCGGGCTGAAGATGACGCACATCCCGTTCCGCGGTGCCGGACCGGCGCTCCAGGCAGCCCTCGCCGGCGACATTCAGATCCTGTTCGACAATCTGTATCCGAGCCTGCCGCAGGTGCAGAATGGCACGCTGAACGGTCTCTGCGTCACGACGCCCGAGCGCAGCGAGCTTGCGAAAGACCTGCCGACCATGCGCGAGAGCGCGCCCGAGCTGGCGAACTTCGACGTCTCGTCGTGGTTCTCGGTGTTCCTGCCGAAGGGCGTTTCGCCCGAAGTGCTCAACGCGCTCAATCTCCAGGTCAAGGCGATGCTGGAACGCGACGACGTCAAGAAGCAGATCGCCGCCATGGGCGCCCGCGCCGATTACGGCACGCCGCAGCAATTCGCCGCCTTCTTGGACGCCGAGACGAAGAAGTTCGCCGGCATCATCCAGAAGGAAGGGCTGCAGATGGACGTGCAGTAGCGTTCAACGGAACGCTACCGCATCCTTCGTCATTGCGAGCGCAGCGAAGCAATCCAGACTGCCTCCACGGAAAGACACTGGATTGCATCGTCGCAGAGCTCCTCGCAATGACGAGGTGGGAGCATACAACCCGACAAACAAAAACCCCGCGGCTCGCGCCGCGGGGTTTTCTCTTTTCTTCGACCCTGCTCAGTGCGCCAGGATCGCCAACAGCAGCAAGGCCACGATGTTGGTGATCTTGATCATCGGATTCACCGCGGGGCCCGCAGTGTCCTTGTAGGGATCGCCGACGGTGTCGCCCGTGACGGCCGACTTGTGCGCATCAGAGCCCTTGCCGCCGAAATGGCCATCCTCGATGTACTTCTTGGCGTTGTCCCAGGCGCCGCCGCCCGAGGTCATCGAGATCGCGACGAACAGGCCCGTGACGATCACGCCGAGCAGCATCGCGCCCACCGCCGAGAACGCCGCCGACTTGCCGGCCGCGCCGCCGCCCGCGATCGCGTAGATCACGAAATAGACGACGATCGGCGACAACACCGGAAGCAGCGAGGGGATGATCATCTCCTTGATCGCCGCCTTGGTGAGCAGGTCGACCGCCTTGCCGTAGTCAGGCTTGTCGGTGCCCTGCATGATGCCCGGCTTTTCGCGGAACTGACGCCGAACCTCCTCGACGATCGCGCTGGCTGCGCGGCCCACGGCCGTCATACCCATTGCGCCGAACAGATACGGCAAGAGGCCGCCGAACAGCAGGCCCACCACGACGTAGGGGTTGTTGAGCGAGAAGTCCGGATTGACGCCGGCGAAGTACGGATGCTGCGCGGAGCCGGCAACGAAGTACTTGAGGTCCTCGTTGTAGGCCGCGAACAGCACGAGAGCACCGAGGCCGGCGGATCCGATCGCGTAACCCTTGGTCACGGCCTTGGTGGTGTTGCCGACCGCATCGAGTGCGTCGGTCGATTTGCGCACCTCCTTGGGCAGTCCCGCCATCTCGGCAATGCCGCCGGCGTTGTCGGTGACGGGACCGAAGGCGTCGAGGGCGACGATCATGCCGGCCAGCGCCAGCATGGTGGCGGTCGCGATCGCGATGCCGAACAGCCCGGCGAGGCTGTAGGTCACCAGGATGCCGGCGATGATGACGATCGCAGGCAGCGCGGTCGCTTCCATCGAGATGGCGAGGCCCTGGATCACGTTGGTGCCGTGGCCGGTCACCGAGGCCTGGGCGATCGACTTCACCGGACGATAGTCCGTACCCGTGTAGTATTCGGTGATCCAGATGATCAGCGCGGTGACGATGAGGCCGACGACGCCGCATTCGAACAGCGCCATGCCGGTGTAATCGACGCCCTCGAGCTTGCCGAAGCCGATCAGATAATAGATCACCAGCGCGATACCGATCAGCGACAGGATGCCGGTTGCGATCAGCCCCTTGTAGAGCGCCCCCATGATCGACTGGCTCGGCCCGAGCTTGACGAAGAAAGTGCCGATGATCGAGGTGATGATGCAGATGCCGCCGATCGCGAGCGGCAGCGTCATCATGCTGGCGAGGATCGGGGTCTTGGCGAAGAAGATCGCCGCGAGCACCATGGTGGCGACCGCGGTCACCGCATAGGTCTCGAACAGGTCGGCGGCCATGCCGGCGCAGTCGCCAACGTTGTCGCCGACGTTGTCGGCGATGGTGGCCGGGTTGCGCGGATCATCCTCGGGAATACCGGCTTCGACCTTGCCGACGAGGTCGCCGCCGACGTCAGCACCCTTGGTGAAGATGCCGCCGCCGAGACGGGCGAAGATCGAGATGAGCGAGGCGCCGAAGCCGAGGGCCACCAGCGCGTCGACGACGAGACGGCTGTCGGGCGCAAGCTTCAGCCAATGGACCAGGAAGGCGAAATAGATGGTCACACCGAGCAGCGCCAGACCCGCCACCAGAAGCCCGGTGATGGCACCCGCCTTGAATGCAAGCTCGAGGCCGCCGGCAAGCGACGTCGTGGCGGCCTGGGCCGTGCGCACATTGGCGCGGACCGAGACGTTCATGCCGATGAAGCCGGCGGCGCCGGACAGGATCGCGCCGATGGCGAAGCCAATCGCGACATAGAGCCCGAGGAAATAGGCAAGCAGCACGAAGATGACGATGCCGACGAGACCGATCGTGGTGTACTGGCGCCGCAGGTACGCCTGTGCGCCTTCGCGCACGGCTCCTGCGATCTCCTGCATGCGCGGCGACCCCGCATCCGCGCTCAACACCGAAGACGTCGCCCAAACCGCGTAGGCAACGGAAAGCACTCCGCAGAGCACTATCAACCATAATGCTGTCATTTGATTTATGCCTCAGATCCTTGATGTACCCCCGGCGCCTTTTGTTGTCCGTCGTGCGACGCGGCGCCTTGATTTCGAACAAGGCCGCCCCTTGCCCAAAAGGGGCGGCCCCAATCGGTCGCAACCTTGCCAAAATCAAATTGAGGGTGCAACGCCGTATAAGGCGGAAAACGCCGATCTCGGCAGGTATTTAGCACCAAGCGCCGAGAACCAAGATGCCGGTTTGGAGCAATTCCTAGAAGTGGCTGTAGGATAGACGCGCCAAGGACAGTTCCTGGCCCTGCTCGTCCAGGAAGCGCGGCCGCTCGTGCCCCTCAATGATCGTGCCGATCGCAGTCACGGCAACCCCGACGGCCCGCCCTGCGGCGATCAACGCATCGCTTTGCGCCGACGGAACGGTGCACAGCACCTCGTAGTCGTCGCCCCCCGCAAGCAGCGTCTCGACGCAAATGATGTTGCGGGCGAGCAGGCCGACCGCTGCAGCCGAGAGCGGCACGCTTGCCACGTCCACCGAAGCCGAGACTCCGGATGCTGCGCAGAGTTTCGTGAGATCGCCCGCGAGGCCGTCAGAGACGTCCATCGCTGCGGTCGCGAAATCGAGCACGGCCTGCGCCAGCAAATTCCGCGGCTGCGGTACCCGATAGCGTGAGACCAGAGCTTCCCTTGCAGCGGCATCAGACGTGAGCACCGCGGCAGCGGCGCCGCTCTTGAGCACGTCGAGGCCGAGCGCGGCGTCGCCGATCGTTCCCGTCACCAGGATGCGGTCTCCCGGCCTGGCACCGGTGCGACCAACCATCCGTCCCCGCGGTACGCGGCCGAAGGCGGTGATCGAGATCATCTGCGGGCCCGGCGTCGATACCGTGTCGCCGCCGAGCAGAGGACAGACGAAGTTCCTCGCGTCCTCGCCCAGCGCGTCCGCAAAGGGACGGAGCCAGGCATCCTCTTGGCTGCGCAGCGCCAGCGTCAGGACGAAACCTGCAGGCCGCGCGCCTTTGGCGGCAAGATCGGACAGGTTCACCCGTAGCGCCTTGCGGGCGATGGTTTCAGGCGGATCGTCGGCGAGATAATGCACGCCCTCGACGACGGCGTCGGTGGTGACGACGATGTCCTCGCCCGATGAGGACAGGACTGCGGCGTCATCGACCAGCCCGAGCGCGCCGGGGTCGGTCGCGATCGGCTTGAAATAGCGCGCGATGAGGGAGTCCTCGGCGGAGGGACTTTGTGGAGTGGTCATCGATGTCAGCCCTTGTCCTCCGCTGTCATCGCCCGGCCGGTGTGCTATGCGCACCAGGACCGGGCGATGACGGCGGAATGTCTGACCTACCCCCGCCCAAACTCGTCACCGCGGAACTGGCGGCCAATCTGGTCCAGCACGGCGTTCACCATGCCGGTCTCCTCGCGGTCGACGAAGGCATTGGCGACGTCGACATATTCGGACACGACGACGCGGGCCGGTACGTCCTTGCGATTCTGGAGTTCATAGGCTCCCGCACGCAGCACGGCGCGCAGGATGGCTTCGATCCGCTTCAAGGGCCAGCCCTTCGACAGCGCCTCGTCGATCAGCGGATCAAGCTTCTTCTGGTCGCGCACGACGCCGGAAACGACGTCGCGGAAGAACGCAGCTTCCGCCGGGAGGTAAGTGTCGCCCTCGACCTCGTTGCCGAGCCAGTGGCTCTCGAACTCGGCAAAGATGTCGTTGATGCCGGCACCGGCGATATCCATCTGGTACAGCGCCTGCACGGCGGCGAGCCGCGCCGCACCGCGCCGGTTCGCCTTCTTCTCCTGAGTGCCTGCCGGCTTCTTGCTGTTGTCGGCCATGTTCAGGCCTGCGCCAGGCGGCGTTTGATGCGCAGCATCGCCAGGGCGGCACGCGCGGCATCGCCGCCCTTGTTCAGTTCGCTGGCGCGCGCCCGCGCCCAGGCCTGCGCCTCGGTATTGACCGTGAGGATGCCGTTGCCGAGCGGCAGTTTTCGCGCCACGGCAAGATCCATCAGGGCCCGCGAGGATTCCTGCGAGACGATCTCGAAGTGAATGGTGTCGCCGCGGATCACGCAGCCGAGCGCGATCACTGCATCATAGGCCCTGCCGCTCGCTGCAGCGGCATCGACCGCGATGGCGATTGCAGCCGGGATTTCAAGCGCACCGGGAACCGTGATCACGTCATGGGTCAGGCCGGCCGCCTTCAGCTCGGCCACCGCGCCGTCCAGCAGTGCATCCTGGAGATCGTCGTAGAACCGCGCCTCGACGATCAGCGCGCGGGCGCCGGAAATGTCGGTCTGGTCCTTCAGGGGTGCGCGCCGCGCGTCTGCCATGGTCAACCTATTCTGTCATTGCCGGGCCTGACCCGGCAATCCATCGGGCAAGCCCCTCTTAAGAGGATGGATGCGCGGGTCAAGCCCGCGCATGACGAACTTCATGCGCCCGTCACTTCATTTCCGTCAGCCGCGCCGCGTAACGGGCCATCAGGTCGACCTCGATATTGACCTCGTCCCCCGCCTTCCAGGCGCCGATCGTCGTGACCGTCAGTGTGTGCGGGATGATCAGCACCGAAAACGTCACGTCTGCAACCGTATTGATCGTCAGGGACACGCCATCAAGCGTGATCGAGCCCTTGGTGGCGATGAACCGCGCCAGCTCGCGCGTGGTCGAGAGCTCGAACCGCGCCATATCGGGCAGGTCCTGCCGGCTCACGATGGTCGCGATGCCGTCCGCGTGGCCGGCAACGATATGCCCGCCGAGCTCATCGCCGATCTTCAGCGCGCGCTCGAGGTTGAGCTTTGTACCGACCTTCCAGTGCTTTGCCGTGGTCAGCGCCAGCGTCTCGGCAGCCGCATCGACGTCGAACCACGTCCTGCCGTCGGCAACGCCGGAGGCAACCACCGTCAGGCAGACGCCGTTACAGGCGATCGAGGCGCCGTCCGCGATGGTGGTCCGGTCATAGCGGCAGGCAATGCGCAATCGATGCAGCTGCCCCTGCGCCGTTGGCGTGAAGCGGATGATCTCGCCGATATCGGTGACAATGCCGGTGAACATTACGCGCGCTCATAGATGGTGAGAATATCCTTGCCGAATGTCTCGCTAGCATGAACCTTGTAGGCCTGCGACTGCGTGATTTTCGACAGGGGCAATGCATCGAGCGCATCCACGCCGCCAGGGCCTACCTCTTCCGCGCCGCGGAACAGCCAGATCTCGTCGACGAGATCGGCCGCAATGAATGACGACGCAACGCGGCTGCCGCCCTCGACCATCAGACGGGTGATGCCTTTCTCCGCCAGCGCATTCAGCACGGCCGGCAGGCCAAGTCCCGATGCGCTGCCGGACGGCATGCGCATGATCTGCGCGCCTGCCGCGCCGAGGCGCGTTGCGGCCGCAGCTTCGGCGAGTTCTGAACCGATCACCCAAAGCGGCGTTTCGCGCGCGGTACGAACGAGCCGGCTCGACGCCGGAATGCGCAGGCTCTGATCGAGCACCACCCGCACCGGTGAGCGCGCCGCCATGCCCGGCAGGCGGCAGTTGAGGAGCGGATCGTCCGCCAGCACGGTGCCGATACCGACCAGGATCGCATCGCTCTGCGCGCGGAGGAGATGCACGCGGTCGCGTGCCGCCTCGCCCGTGATCGCGACCGGCTTGCCGCCAGCAGCGCCGATCTTGCCGTCGGGCGAAACCGCGAGCTTGAGGATCACATGCGGACGCTTGTCCCGGATGCGACGGAAATGGCCGGCATGGTCGAAGGCAGCCTCCGCCGCGCAAAGACCCACATCCACATTGATGCCGGCGGCGCGCAGACGCGCATGCCCCTGGCCTGCGACCTCGGGATTGGGATCCTCGATCGCCGCCACCACCCGCTTGATGCCCGCTGCGATCACCGCATCGGCGCAAGGCGGCGACTTGCCGAAATGCGAGCACGGCTCCAGGGTGACGTAGAGCGTGGCGCCGCGCGCCGACTCGCCCGCGCGCCGAAGCGCCTCGGGCTCGCCATGCGGCCGTCCTCCGGGCTGCGTCCAGCCGCGGCCGACGATGACGCCGTCCTTGACAATGACGGCGCCCACGGCCGGATTGGGCCAGGTCCGTCCCTGCCCGCGCTTACCCAGCGAGAGTGCCAGCTCCATGAATCTGCGATCGGCGTCCTTGGCCTCGCGGGCCTTCTGCGCGAACTGATCTTCCAGGATGCGGAAGATCATTTGCGGATCGCGGCGAGCCGCGCTTCCTCCTCGCCGGAGAGCTCGCCGAGCACGTCGGCGAAATCCTTGGCCTCGCGAAAATTGCGGTAGACGGACGCAAACCGCACATAGGCGACGTCATCGAGCGTGCGCAGATGCTCCATCACGGTCTCACCGATCACCTCCGACGAGATCTCGGCCTCGCCCCCGGTCTCGAGTTCGCGTACGATGGTGGAGACCATCTTTTCCACCCGCTCCGGCTCGACCTGCCGCTTGCGCAGCGAGATCTGAACCGAGCGCATCAGCTTGTCGCGGTCGAACGGCACGCGACGGCCGTTGCGCTTGATCACCGTGAGCTCGCGCAGCTGCACGCGTTCGAAGGTGGTGAAGCGGAAGTTGCAGGCGACGCACACGCGCCGCCTGCGGATCACGGACGAGTCCTCGGTCGGACGCGAGTCCTTCACCTGCGTATCGAGACTGTTGCAGTTCGGGCAGCGCATCCGTTGGACCCTGCGCTACTGGTAGATCGGGAAGCGGTCGGTGAGCGCCTTGACCCGCTCCTTGATCGCGGCTTCCACCAGCGGCGCCTTGCCGTCGGAAGACTGCGCGATCGCGTTGAGGACCTCGGCGATCATGCCGCCGACCTGCTGGAATTCGGCTACCCCGAACCCGCGGCTGGTCGCGGCCGGCGTGCCGAGCCGAATGCCCGACGTGACGAAGGGAGATTCCGGATCGAACGGAATGCCGTTCTTGTTGCAGGTGATGGCCGCGCGGACCAGCGCCTTCTCCGAGACATTGCCCTTCAGGCCCTTCGGCCGCAAATCGACCAGCATCAGGTGATTGTCTGTGCCGCCCGAGACGATATCGAGGCCGTGGCCCTTCAGGGTCTCGGCCAATGCTTTGGCGTTCTCGACGACGTTCTTGGCATAGACCTTGAAGTCCGGTCGGAGGGCTTCGCCGAAAGCCACCGCCTTGGCGGCGATCACGTGCATGAGTGGGCCGCCCTGCAGGCCCGGGAAGATGGCAGAGTTGAGCTTCTTGGTCAGGGTTTCGTCATTCCACAGCATGAGGCCGCCGCGCGGACCGCGCAGCGACTTGTGCGTCGTGGTGGTGGTGACGTGCGCGTACGGCACGGGCGAAGCATGGACGCCGCCGGCGACGAGCCCGGCGAAATGCGCCATGTCGACCAGCAGATACGCGCCGACGCTGTCCGCGATCTCGCGGAAGCGCTTGAAATCCCAGGCACGCGAATAGGCCGAGCCGCCGGCGATGATCAGCTTCGGCTTCACCTGCTCGGCCTGCTTGGCCACCGCATCCATGTCGATGATCTGGTCCTCGCGGCGCACGGTGTAGTGTGCGGCCTTGAACCACTTGCCGCTCATGTTGACGGGCGAGCCGTGGGTGAGATGACCGCCGGCCGCGAGATCGAGACCCATGAAGGTGTCGCCGGGCTGCAGCAGCGCCAGGAACACCGCCTGGTTCATCTGGCTGCCGGAGTTCGGCTGCACGTTGGCGAAGTTCGCGCCGAACAGCTTCTTGGCACGATCAATCGCAAGGTTTTCGGCGACGTCGACCCACTCACAACCGCCGTAATAGCGCGCGCCCGGATAACCTTCCGCATATTTGTTGGTCATCACCGAACCCTGCGCTTCCAGCACGGCCCGGCTGACGATGTTCTCGGAGGCGATCAGTTCGACCTCGTGGCGCTGACGGCCGAGTTCGCCCCTGATGGCGGCGGCGATCTCAGGGTCCGCCTGCTCCAGCGAGGCGGAGAAAAACGAATCGGGCGCGGAGGCGGTCTTGGGTGCGGTCATCTTGCGAATATCTCCACCGCCGCAGCCTCTTGGCGGGCAACGGACGGGTCTGGTGTGGCGATCGGAAGCGGCGAGCGCGATCTACCACATTGCCCGCCCCCGGCCAAGCATTTGCGGGTCGGGCCTGATATTTATGCAAGATATGGTGGGATTGGAGGACTTTCGCTGCGGAGCGGTCCTATGGAACCGCTCGTCTGAAACGGAAGTGCAAGCGTTTGGGCCTCGCCTTTCGGCAGGCACTAAGCCGGCTGGCCTCTCTTTACAGCCCCGTATAACCCGCCTTAACCGGGTCCACACTGCCGTCGAGCTGGCGCAAGTATGTCAGGCCGCACACTGTCAACCTGTGGGTGTCCGTTTCGCCGGCCTCCATCAGGATGTTGAGGTAGTTCGTGACCTTGGCCCGCGCCTCCACGCTGGCCGCCGCAGTGCGGTTGGCGAGCAGGTCGTAGGTCTGCATGATGCGGTCGATGGCGGCTTCCATGGCACCCTCTGGTTCGTCGCTGTTCTGGGAGTTTTGATCAGGCAACCGCGCGGGCCTCGGACTGCGTCTCGAACCAAGTGATCGCCTTGTTGGCGAGCCTGATCTTGTTGAATTCGCCGTGCTGGATCAGCTTGACGACAATCCCGAGCAGGCGTTCGTCGGTGACGAGAGAATCGGGAATCGCCCCGGACCGGCGAAGGTAGTTCGCAGCGATCGCGTAGGCCTCGCTTACGAGTTCCACGTTCATCGCCTGCAGCCCGCGCTCGACCAACATCGCACCCTCCGGTTGGAAGGAACAACGACGAGGCAAGGATCTGGTTCCCCGCCCCGAGCCAATTTTTTCGCAGTGCGAAAGCGTCGGTTCCTTGTCCCGGATCGGGCGAGCCGATCGACTACCAGCTCACCCGCGCGCCGGCCTTGCCCGAGTAGGTGCGCGACACATCGTTGGTGTAGGTGGCCTCTCCGGCGGCAAACAAGGTCAGGCGGCCCATTTGCCAGTCGACCCCTGCGCTGCTGTACCCGCCTGCCACGCTGCTGCGCTCGGGGGTCGCTACGATGAAGTTCTGCCCCAGCAAAACGACATCGAGCAGACCACCCGCGCTGCGCTGCTGGGCAAGCGCCCCCGCAGCAACTCGGGTCGTGACCCGGTTTCCGTTGGCCAGCGTCCTGGTGTTGGCGAACGTGATCTCGGCCCGCTCCTCCCAGGCCTGAAAGTCGCGTCCGGCGGCGCTCAAGTTGGCAGCGCCCGCGCCCGTCTCGGCATAGCCGCCAAAATGCGCGGCCACGTAGCGCACCTTCACCGCCGGCGTGACCGTGAAGCCGCGCCCATCTACATCCAGGCGGCGCCCGAACATCAGCGCCGGATTGACGAACCAGCCGCCATAGGACGCCGTTGCCGTCGCAAAGGCGAGACCGCCGCCGATGTTGCGCACGCTGGAATTGTCGAGGCTTCCGCCGATCACGGAGAGATCCAGGAATGTGCCGCCCCAGGTCTTGCGGCCATAGGCGCCGCCGAACACGGCGTCGGTGCTGGTGCTTCCGGCGTTGAAATACAGATTCGTCTTGTTGCTGCTGCCGCCCGCGAGCATCCCTAACCTGAGGTCGGAACTGATCAGCCGCTCGTAGCCGACCGCGCCGCCATAGCCGGTCGTGGTCCCACCGATCAACGCGCCGCTGTTGTCCTGCAGGCGCTGGCCGCCAAAGGCCTTGGCCCAGACCACATTCCCGTCGCCGTAATTTGTGCTTGCCCCCTTGAACGCAGGCGTCGGGGCATATCCCAGGGCGCCCGAGGGAAAACTGGCGAATGCATCGAACGGCGACGCCGCCGGTTCGGGTGCGGCAAACGCACTGGCGGTGGCCGCACCCGTCGCGAACACGGGCGCATCAGGCAGGACCGAGCCGATCCATCCGGTGATGTCCATGATCGCGCGGTTCTGCGCGCCGAAGCTGGAGAGGTCGGCGACGATGATCTGGTTCGACGTGACGACGTAAGGATTGCCGGCGGTGGTCACGGTCGAGAGCGTCTTGTCAAAATTGGCGGTGTTCAGGATCCAGCTTCCGAGACCGAAAGTGACAGTGTCGGCGCCCCCGGTGAAATCGACCACGCCGCCGAAGCGTGCGCCGGGCAGCACGGTCAGGCTGTCGGATTGCGCTGGCGTCGTCGCGCCGAACTGGATCGCCGTCCCGCCCTCGCCGATGATCGTGCCGGAATTGACCACGGTGCCCGTCGTCCCGGACAAAATGCCGATGCCGGAAGGCCCTTTGCCCGTGATCGTCCCGAAGTTGACCGTGTTGATGCTGCCGTTGAAGGTGCGAATGCCCGCGCCGCTCCCTGTGATCGCGCCCGAATTCGTGACGATCACATCGAACGAGGCCTGCACGCCTGCCGAATGCTCACCGATGATCGTGCCAGAATTGGTGACTGTGGCGTACTGGGAACCAATGCCCTCCCAATAGCCGCGGATCAACCCGGAATTGGTGACGGTGACGTTCGAGGCGCTGACCGCCGCGCCATCAACGGCGATGATGATGCCGGAATTCGTCACCTTCGCAACCGTGCCGGAAATGGCCGGGCCGAATCCATTGTTGAGAATGGACCCTGAATTCGTCACGTCGATCGTGCCGCTGGAAGAAGGTCCCACCGACGTCGAAGTGACGATCCCCGAATTGATCAGCGTCAGGTTCGTCAGCGCATACATGACGCTGCCGAATGTATCGGTCATCGCGATGGTGCCTGAATTGACCACGGTTGCGCTGCCGTTCGGCGCATAGATGGCGCCGCCCACCGAGGCAATCGAGCCGGAATTGTCGACGCTGATATCGGCAAGGGCATAGACGCCGTGCGAGTTTCCGGTGATGCTGCCCGAATTGACGACCGTGCTCGTGCCGATGGCAAAGACGCCGTCATAGGCCGCCGTGATCGTCCCGGAATTCACGACGGTGATGGTAGTGCCGCGGACGCCATCGCTCGTGGTGCCGGAGATGGCTCCAAAATTCGTCACGACGCCGTTTCCACCCGTATCCACCCCGAGATAGCCGCTGATCGTCCCGAAATTGGTCACGTTCGCGCTGGTCGCGCCGAAGATACCGCGGTCGTTGATCCCAGTGATCGTGCCCGAGTTCACGACCGTTCCGGTGTTGAACCTGATGCCGTAGCTCGTCCCGGTCACGGACGCCCCCTGGACGACGGTGACGCTGAGATTGTCGATCGCGCCGGAGCCGTAACCGTTCGTTCCATTCTGATCCGTGGTGACCCCGGTGCAGGTCGCCGAGGCATCGTTGGCAGCAACGGGCGTGCAGGTCGCCTGAGCCGGCGCCGAGAGCAGCGTCATGGCGGCAGAAGCTGCGGCGACCATGGCGAGGCAGCGAACCGGAGATATCCAGCCGCGCGATCCGAAGCCGGCCGGCAGCGCGCTACGGATCCCGAACGCACGCGACGACAGACGGGAAGCTACGCGCGACAAGTCGGAAGTGGGCATTGCATGGGCCTTGAGCGTCAAATCACTTGCGATCAATAAATTGCCGGCACCTCATCGTACAATGGATTCGGGGTCTACGAAGCGCGCCAGATTGATTTTGAGTTCAACGGTCAACTCTCTTGGTCCGGGAAGTCAAAATAGTCTTCGGCACAGGCGAGGCGCCGTTTTATAACCAGCTTCGAAAGCGTTTGGGACTTCGCAGAAAGATCATGTCCACCCCCATTCCGGTGCTGCATTTCGACACCAGCAATTTCCCCGAGACCGAGAGATTCGACATTTGGCGCTCGGGCATCGCCACGCACCAGATCACCCGAGCCGGCCCGGCCGACGGCCCCTTCGAGGCCGTCGTGGATGCCTGGACTCTCGGCGACATGGTCGTGACGCATTCCCGTTTCGGCCCGGTCAGGATGGTGCGAACCGCGGAGATGGCGCGGGCCGATGGCATCGACATGATCCAGGTCGTTTTCGTCAAGGCCGGAGCGGTGACCTTCACCACCGAGGACGAGCCCTCCCCGCGCACGATGCGACAAGGCGAGCTGGCCGCCTTCGATACGCGCCGGACCCTGGTGACCGAGGGGACGGCGCTGGATTGCATCACCTGCACCATAGCGCGACGCGCCTTCGAGCGAGCGGGATATGATCCCTCCACCCACGGCGTCATCATCGACGGTGCATGGGGCCGCCTCGTCGCCGACTTCCTGTTGTCGTTCGTGCAACAACTCGAGGAGATGACCGTCCAGGACGCCGCCAGCCTGTCGGCGGCCTTTGTCGGGCTGCTGGCGACGGTGCTGGGCGCACGGCCGCCAGGCAGCGAGCCCGCGTCCCGCAGCCCGGTGGCCACGCTGCGCGAGCGCGCGGAAGCCTATATCGACCAGAACCTTTCGTCCGACCGGCTCGACATCGCGGCCATGAGCCGGGCTCTGGCAACCTCGAAATCCAATCTCTATCGTGCCTTCGCCAATGCAGGCGGCGTCACGGCCTATGTTCGAAAGCGGCGGCTGGAGACGATCCACGCCCGCCTCAATGCCGGCGAAGGCCTCGCAATCGGCGACGTTGCGCGCGAATACGGTTTTCCGAGCGCTGCGCATTTCAGCCGGGCCTTTCGCAAGCAATTCGGATTCAGTCCGCGGCGTGCGCGCCTCGGCGGCCTGTCAGACCCGGTCGTTGTGGCCGACGATGAGGTCGCCCTGTTTCGCCACTGGGAGGAGCGCTTGCGCTGAGACCCGAGCCGGGCGGAGGAAAACGACCGCGCTGCGCGGCGCTTCTGCAAACGCGCGAACGGCGCACCGGTCCGGAGCAACTCCGGGCCGGCGCGCTTGGGGAAGTCAGGCACGTTCGGGAGGGCTGCCGGTCTTGTCAGGGGCCGGCTTGGCCCTGATCCATTTAGAAACTCAGAGGCGATAGAGGATCTGGTCGGTCCAGAACCGCTCGAGGCGGTGCAGCGACTTGTTGAGGGTCGCAAACTCGTCGCCGGAGATGCCACCGACCTGCTCCACCGTCTTGACGTGCTTCTGGTAGAGCGCATCGACGATGCGGCGGACTTCCTGACCTTGCGGAGTCAGGCGGATGCGCACCGAACGGCGATCAACGCGCGAACGCTGATGATCGAGGAAGCCGAGTTCGACGAGCTTCTTCAGGTTGTAGGAGACGTTGGACCCGAGATAGTAACCGCGCGTGCGCAGCTCGCCCGCAGTCAGCTCCTTGTCGCCGATGTTGTAGAGCAGGAGAGCCTGCACCGAATTGATGTCCGCACGGCCGCGGCGATCGAACTCATCCTTGATCACGTCGAGGAGCCGGCGATGCAGCCGCTCCACCAGAGTCAAAGCTTCCAGATAGAGCGCCTGCACCGAACCCTGCTGGCCGGAGACGCGCTCTGCGGTATCTGCCGCAGTTGCGACGGCTTTCATCATGACACTTCCCCTGTTGTCGTTTTTATCGACACTTATTCGACGAAACTTGTGTCCCGCCTGATAGGTGCAACTTAAGGGGCGCGTTTGAAGATCGGCTTAAATAAGAGAATAAAGAGATCATGAATTTAAGACAGTGAATTGCGGATTAAGCCTGTGCCACAAGCACTTTTTGAAAGCCTCTGTTGACCTTCGCAAGGTCCTGTTCACCCTCCGTCCGCGGCGATTGTCGCATTCCAGAACAGCCCCGCCCCGTTTCGAAACGGGCGCGTAACGGCTGTGGCGGAACGGCTGGTCAACGAAAACTTATCGCGAATTTTAGGCAACCAACGGTCAACCAAGAGCGAACAACTGCGCGCTCGCGTCCGGGATGGGCGTGCGCCGTTGTGACCGGCTACGGCGGCCGTTCGCGCGCGGCCATCCAGGCGAGCGCGAGATAGGCGGCAAGCATGAAGACCTCGACGCCGACCACGACGAGGCTGCCGCCGTAGATGCCGGGGAACATCAACTCGATCACCGCCATCGACACGACGGTCGTCAGCCACACGACCGCGCCCCAAGGCGTTGCCAGCCAGAGGCCGACGGCCGCGACGAGCTCGATCACGGCGAAGTAGACGGTGGCGGCCTGCCAGGCCATCGACTGGTTCTCGAACGCTTCGTCCTCACCGCCGACGAAACCCGTCACTTGCGCCCAGTGATAGAGACCTTTCAGGATCGACAGCAGCGCCATCACCCGCAGGAACAGCACCAGCCGGCGCGTCCAGACACTGTCGTCGGACTCGGCGCGCTCCGACGAGATCGCCGCCACCGAGAGTGCGCTCTCTCTGGCATTGTCTCGGGCGTCCCTGGCATGGGCGCTGTCGCGGGCCGCGTCGCGGGTGGAGATCTCGGACATGGCCCCTTCTGGCTGCTTCGCCCGGCAAAATCAATCGGCTGCCATCCTTTGCGGCAGGTCAAGCCGCGGTGACGGGAACCGTGCGAGCTGGTATAAGAATAATTCCAGCCGGAGGAAGAATGATGGCGATCAAATACGGACGTCCGATCGAACTGCGGGAAGTGTCGCGCCGGGACAGCACGGCAGTTCCTCATGCCCTCGATCTGACGGTCCGTCCGCGCCGCAACCGCAAGGCCGAGTGGGCCAGACGCATGGTGCGCGAGAACGTCCTCACCACCGACGATCTGATCTGGCCGCTGTTCCTGATCGACGGTCACAACAAGCGCGAGCAGGTCGCCTCCATGCCGGGCGTCGACCGGCTCAGCGTCGACCAGGCCGTGCGCGAGGCCGAGCGCGCCATGAAGCTGACCATTCCCTGCCTCGCGCTGTTTCCGTACACTGACCCTTCCCTGCGCGACGAGGCAGGCTCGGAAGCCACCAACCCGGATAACCTGGTCTGCCAGGCGGTGCGGGCGATCAAGAAGGAGTTTCCGGAGATCGGCATTCTCTGCGACGTCGCGCTCGATCCCTTCACCAGCCATGGCCATGACGGGCTGATTTCCGACGGCAAGATCCTGAACGACGAGACCGTCGCCGTGCTGGTACGTCAGGCGCTGGTGCAGGCTGAAGCCGGCTGCGACATCATTGCGCCCTCCGATATGATGGACGGCCGCGTCGCCGCGATCCGCCAGGGACTGGATCGCGCCGGTCTGCTCGACGTGCAGATCATGGCCTATGCCGCGAAATACGCCTCCGCCTTCTACGGCCCGTTCCGTGACGCCATCGGCTCCGCCAAGACCCTCACCGGCGACAAGCGCACCTACCAGATGGACAGCGCCAACACGGACGAAGCGCTGCGCGAGGTCGAGCTCGACATCGCCGAGGGCGCCGACATGGTGATGGTGAAGCCCGGCATGCCCTATCTCGACGTGGTCCGCCGCGTGAAGGACACCTTCACGATGCCGACCTTCGCCTATCAGGTCTCCGGCGAATACGCGATGATCGCAGCCGCCGCCAACAACGGCTGGCTCGACGGCGAACGGGCGATGATGGAAAGCCTGCTCGCCTTCAAGCGCGCTGGCGCCGACGGCGTGCTGAGCTATTTTGCGCCGAAAGCGGCGGAGAAGCTGCGGGCGCAAACGTAGGCTGCCGCAGCGCGAACCGCGCCGGGCAACGCCGATCATTCTGGGGCGATGCGATAGGATCGAACGATGGTGCGCAATTGCGCACCCGAAAATCTCTAGATTTCCGAGTTCGGTCCTGCGGACCGCCCCGGAATGACGGTGGCGAGAGAACCGCCCCCGAATCGCCGGAATATTTCGGCTTGTTAATGCCAGGGCGCCCTTGGCATCGGGATGGCTTGTGCCCATGTCCTGCCTCGGGGGCTTTCCCGTTGGAGGACGGACGATGTCGTATGATCCGGGCAATTCAGGCGCTTGGCGCAATGACGGCGGGGTGCAGCCGCATGCCTACGACCCTGACCTGCATCCGGAACTGTTTCGTGGCGTCGCGACACGGCGGGTCTTCGCCTTTTTGATCGACATGGTCGTGATCTCCGTGCCGGTGATCCTCGGCTACATCTTCATCGCATTGTTCGGCGTGGTCACGCTCGGGATCGGCTGGGCCCTGTTCTGGATCGCGTGGCCGGCCTCCGTTGTCTGGGCGATCGTCTACTACGGCGCCAGCATCGGCGGACCCTCGTCCGCGACGGTCGGAATGCGCCTGATGGACCTGGAATTGCGCACCTGGTACGGCGCACCCGGCTATTTCGTGCTCGGCGCCACCCACGCCGTGCTGTTCTGGGTGACGGTCTCGTTCCTGACGCCCTTCGTGGTGCTGGTCGGCCTGTTCAACGGCCGCCGTCGCCTGCTGCACGACTTCTTGCTGGGAACGGTGGTGATCAACAATTCCGTTCGCGTGCCCGCGCCTCAGACGGCGCGGACCTGGTGAGCTAATCGATTGACCGGGGGCCTCTGGAGCGCGATGCTGATGCCCGTTTCGGAGGCCCACGACGTCCCTTGACCCAGCACTCGCGCGACACGCCCCAGTTTTACCTCACGGCGCCCTCCCCCTGCCCGTATTTGCCGGGCCGGCATGAGCGCAAGGTGTTTACGCACCTGGTAGGGGACCGCGCCGGCGACCTCAACGACCTCCTCACCCATGGCGGCTTCCGCCGCAGCCAGTCGATCGCCTACCGGCCGGCCTGCGACCAGTGCCGCGCCTGCGTCTCGGTCCGCGTCATCGCCAATGAGTTCCGGCCTTCGCGCAACTTCCGCAAGGTCATGACGCGCAATGCCGACATCATCGGCGAGCAGCGCAGCGCGGTTCCCACGTCCGAGCAATATTCGGTGTTCCGCGCCTATCTGGACGCGCGCCATCGACATGGCGGCATGGCGGACATGACCGTGCTCGACTACGCCATGATGGTCGAGGACAGCCACGTTGAGACCCGCATCATCGAATATCGCAAGCGCGGCCCCGATAGTGGCCTGACCGGCCGCGGTGAAGAGCTGATCGCGGTGGCGCTCACCGACGTGCTCAGCGACGGCCTGTCGATGGTCTATTCCTTCTTCGAGCCGAGCCAGGTCAGCCGCTCGATGGGCACCTTCATGATCCTCGACCACATCGCGCGCGCCCGCCGCCAAGGCCTGCCTTACGTCTATCTCGGCTACTGGATCGAGGGCTCCAAGAAGATGGACTACAAGGCCCGCTTCCTGCCGCAGCAACGCCTCGCGCCTTCGGGCTGGCTGCGTATCGATGCACAGGGAGATGTTGCGTCCGAGCCGCAGGACTGACGATCATACGCCGTATGCGCCAGTGGATGCGGAGGTATCCTTGTCGAGTCAAACCTACGATTGATCGCCTGCGCGATCATCGAACGACGGCAGGTTTACTGCTTGTATCAGGGCTACCCGCGCGCAATCTGCCCCGCGCAGCAATGTGTGAAAGACGTCGATCTCGACGTCAATCCGCTCGGCCCCTAGGCGCCGCGTCGCCGCCATCGCCACTGATCCCGCTCACCCGAACAGCGTATCTGCCAGCAGCTTGACGTTCAAAATCACGATGACGCTCGCGACGATCCACGCGACCGCGGCGACTGACATCGGGATCGCGAACTTGCCCATCTTGCGGCGATCGGAGACGAAACGGACCAGCGGGATGACGGCGAAGGGCAGCTGCATCGAGAGCACGACCTGGCTGAACACAAGCAGATCAGCCGTGCCGCGCTCGCCATAGATCGCCGTGACCACGATCACCGGGATGATGGCGATGCCGCGCGTGAGCAGGCGGCGCGCCCAGCTCGGAAGGCGCAGGTCGAGGAAGCCTTCCATCACGATCTGGCCGGCGAGCGTCGCCGTCACCGTCGAATTCAGGCCGGAAGCAAGCAGCGCCACCGCAAACAGCGTCGAGGCAATGCCGAGACCAAGCAACGGCGAGAGCAGCTCGAATGCCTGGCCGATCTCGGCCACGTCGGAATGGCCGCTCTTGTGGAAGGTCGCGGCAGCGACCACGAGGATCGCGGCGTTGATGAACAGCGCAAGCATCAGGGCGATCGTGGAGTCCGTCGTAGCCCATTTGATCGCTTCGCGCCGGCCGGTATCGTTGCGCTCATAGGCCCGCGTCTGCACAATCGAGGAGTGCAGGTACAGGTTGTGCGGCATCACGGTCGCGCCGATGATGCCGATCGCGATGTAGAGCATGTCGGAGTTGGTGAAGATCTCGCTCGTCGGCACAAAGCCGCGCAGAACCTCCGCGACAGGCGGGGCCGCAGCTGCGATCTGGACCGCGAAGCAGACCGCGATCACCACGAGCAGCGCGATGACGAAAGCCTCGAGAAAACGGAAGCCGCGGTTCATCAGGAGCAGCAGCAGGAAGGCGTCGAGCGCGGCGAGCAGCGCGCCGCCGATCAGGGGGATGCCGAACAGCAGTTTGAGCGCGATCGCGGTGCCGATCACCTCGGCGAGATCGCAGGCGATGATCGCCGCCTCGCAGGCGAGCCAGAGCAGGAAGTTCACCGCCGGCGGATAGGAGGCGCGGCAGGCCTGAGCAAGGTCGCGGTCGGTGACGATGCCGAGCCGCGCTGCCAGCGACTGCAGCAGAATCGCCATCAGGTTCGAGAGCAGGATGACGGAGAGCAGCGTGTAGCCGAACTTCGAGCCTCCGGCGAGGTCCGTCGCCCAGTTGCCGGGGTCCATGTAGCCGACGGAGACGAGATAGCCGGGACCGACAAAGGCCAGCAGCCGCCGCGACCAGTGGCCGGCAACCGGGATCGAGACCGTGGAATTGACCTCGGCAAGGCTCTTCGTGGTGGGCGCATCAGAACGCCAGCCGCTGGCGGGCTGGCTCAAGGCTTCGGTCAGGTCGGGTGATCGGGCATCCATGCGGCCAGAATACCCAACTTTGTTCTTATTGCAACTCATTTGCAACTGCATCTAGCCGCTGCAATTTCTCAGGCGGCCCGTAGCGGCTTGTCGGGAAGCGGGTGGGTCTGCTGGTCCTCAGGAGCGCACATTGAACAAATTCGACTTTGCAGGATATGCGCCATGTCAATGCCAGCTCGCCTCCCGGACACGTTCAACCGCCTCGCCTGGTCCAACCTCGCGGCGCAGTCGGCCGAGCAGATCGCATTGGCTGCGGCCCCCATCGTCGCGGTGCTCACGCTCGGTGTGGCGGAAGGCCGGACCGGCCTGTTGCAGACCGCACTGACCCTGCCCTTCGTTATCTTCGCCATTCCGGCCGGCCTGCTCGCCGACCGTATCTCCCGCCGCGCGCTGATGGCGGCAGCCGAGGCGCTGCGGGCGGCGGCCCTTGCGGCCATAGTGCTGCTGCTCGCGCTCGGCGCGCTCAATCTCCCGCTGCTCGCGCTGCTCGGCTTCGCTGCCGTGTGCGGCACCGTTGTCTACAGCGTAGCCGCGCCGGCGCTGGTGCCTTCGCTGGTGAGCTCGGACCTCCTGCCGGCGGCCAATGCTCGCATCGAGCTCGCGCGCACCATCGCCTTCGCCAGCGGCCCCGCACTCGGCGGCGCACTGGTGGGATGGTGGGGCGCGAGCCCGGCCTTCGGTTTCGCTGCGGCGCTGTCGGCGATTGCCGTCGTGCTCCTCTCCGGCATCTACGAGCCGGCCCGCGCGCCTGCGCCGCGGCGCCATCCCTTACAGGACATCCGCGAGGGCGCGGCGTTCGTGTTTCGCCACCCGCTGCTGCGGCCGGTGTTCATCACCCAGTTCATCTTCAACACCGGCTGGTTCCTGCAGATCGCCGTATTCGTGCCCTACGCTGTACGCCATCTCGGCCTCACGGCTTTGGGCGTCGGCACCGTGCTGACCATGTACGGCGTCGGCATGGTGATCGGCGCGCTGGTTGCCACGCGTGTGATGCGGCGCCTCTCCTTCGGCACCGTCGTCGGCCTCGGACCGGTAACCGGCTTCGTCGCGGCGTTGGTGATGGCGCTGACGGTGCCGCTCCCCTCGCCCTGGCTCGCGGCCTTCAGCTTCTTCCTGCTCGGCGTCGGTCCGATCCTGTGGGTGATCTCGACCACCACGCTGCGCCAGTCCGTGACGCCGTCGCGCCTGCTCGGCCGCGTCTCCGCCATCAACATCATGAGCTACGGCGCCCGTCCGCTCGGCTCGGCGCTGGGCGCCGGCGTCGGCGGGCTCTGGAGCGCGGAAGCCTGCCTCTATCTCGCCGCCGCCGTGTTCGGCGTGCAGGCGCTGGTGATCCTGCTGTCGCCGGCAGTGTCGCTCGATCGGCAGCCGGACATGGTCGGGGACGAAGCGGCGGTGCGGTGCTAGTTTGACCGTCAGTGCGAGCGAAGCGATCAATCCGGGCTTCCCGCGGAGGAGGTCTGGATTGCTTCGCCGCAAGAGCTCCTCGCCATGACGGAGTATGTGTGGGCAGCCTGTCCTAACCCGCCAGGTAACGCTCGTAGCTCCCCATCACCGGCTCGTTCGCATCGACCTCCGGATCCAGCGTATAGAGATCCTGCGCGCGGCCGATGCCGCGCAGCGCGTAGCGGCCGGTCGAGACGAGATAGCGGCGGCCGGCTGCATCGAGACCCTTGTAGAACTCGGATGAGGCCAGCAGCTCCCGGTCCACCGAGCGGCTCATCGAGGCGATGCGGCTGACCTCGTTCACGGTCGGGCCGACCACGGTGAAATCAAGCCGGTCCTCGCTTCCGATGTTGCCGTAAAAGACCTCGCCGACATGAAGGCCGATATAGGCCGACGTGATCGGACGGCCCTCCGCCGCGCGCCGCTCATTCAGTGCGGCGAGGTTCTTGCGGAACAGGTGCTCGGCCCGCAGTGCTGCTCGCCGCGCATCCGCCATATCCTCGCCCCAGAACATCGCGAGCACGCCGTCGCCGATCAGCTTCAGCACGTCCCCACCCGCGTCGTGGATCGCGTCGATCACCGCCTGCGCGTAGTCGTTGAGGAACGGAATGATCTCGTCTGGGCCGATGCTCTCGCTGATCCCGGTCGAGCCGCGCAAGTCCGAATACCAGAGCACGGCGTTGATGCGCTCGGTGACGCCGCGCGAGATGCGCCCGCGCAAGACCTGCTCGGAGGCATCGCGCCCGAGATAGACCCTGCCGAGGGTACGCACGATATCGACTTGCTGCGCCGACTTGATGGCGAGGCCGAGCACCGGCACGAGATCGCGCAGCGCCTCCAGTTCCAATCCGGAGAAGCCGCCCTCGCGGCGGGTGGTCCAGCAGGAATAGAGGCAATCCATCAGGCCGAGCGCACCATTCTCGCCGAAGCGATGCACGAAGGCGAGATAGTGCTTGTGGCCCTTGTCGGCGAGTTCGCCGATCTGCGAAAAATCGAGCGACGGCGCCTCCGCGAGATCGATCACCATCTCGTCGTGGCCGTTCTCGAGCATGTGGAAGAACACGGAGCGGCGCCAGTTCTTGGCCGCGTCCCCGTCGGCGGTCGAGCCGTATTCGAACGCATCGCTCTCGTTGCTGGACCGGTCGCTCCAGCGGAAGCCGCGGCCCTCATAGATTGGATGCAGCGTGTCGATGACGACGAGCCCACGCGACAGTTCCAGCCCCTCGGCGCAGCAACGCTCGCAGAAGCCGCGGAGCAGCTCGCTTTCAGGCAGGCCCGTGAGCCCCTGGCCGGCCAGCCAGTTCATCAGCGCAAGGCGCGAAGTCAGTTGCATGCGCCATTATGGCGTGCATTCGTGACGAGCGGAAGGCGGATGTCCGCACGCTCGCAAGTCTCCCGCCCGCAGCAGGGCGAATATGCCGCAGACGCTGTTGACGCACTCTCGCGGCAAGCCGCAAATGCACGAGATGACAAAGACCAAAAGCACAAGGACATGAGCCAGCGTCGGCTTCCGATCATCCTGGCGCTCGGCACCACGCAGACCCTGGCCTGGGCTTCCAGCTATTATCTGCCGGCGCTTCTCGCCGATCCAATGGCGCACGAACTCGGCATCTCCTCCAACTGGATTTTCGGCGCATTCTCGACCGCGCTGGTGCTCTCGGCGATGCTCGGCCCGCGCATCGGACGGCAGATCGATCTCTTCGGTGGCAGGCAGGTGCTCTCGGCCTCGAACCTGATCATGGCCGCCGGACTTGTCCTGCTCGGTCTGTCACAGTCGGTGGCGGTGATGGCGATCGCCTGGCTCGTGCTCGGCATCGGCATGGCGATGGGTCTCTACGACGCCGCCTTCGCCGCTCTGGGGCGCATCTACGGCACCGAGGCGCGCGGGCCCATCACCGGCATCACGCTGATGGCGGGCTTTGCCTCCACGGTCGGCTGGCCGCTCACCGCCTGGGGCCTGTCCCATATCGGCTGGCGCGAAACCTGCTTTGCCTGGGCCGCCGCCAACGTCCTGATCGGACTGCCGCTCAACTTCTTCATGTTGCCGGTGATCAAGGGCGCGAAACAGGCGGCGGCCACGGCCGAGAAGCCGCATGTGCCGCTCGACCGCACCATGCTCCTGCTGGCTTTCGTCTTTGCGGCGGTCTGGACCGTGACCGGCGCGATGGCCGCGCACTTCCCGCGCATCCTGGAGACGACGGGAGCCACGCCGGCAGAGGCGATCGCGGCCGGCGCACTGATCGGCCCTGCGCAGGTCGGTGCGCGCATGCTGGAGGCCGGCTTTCTCAGCCGCTTCCACCCGCTTTGGTCGACGCGGCTCGCCAGCCTCACCCACCCGATCGGAGCCGTGATCGTGGCAATCTTCGGCGGCGCTGCGGCAAGCGCCTTTGCGCTGTTCCACGGCTCGGGCAACGGCATTCTGACGATCGCGCGCGGCACGCTGCCGCTGTCGATCTTCGGCCCGAAGGATTTCGGCTATCGCCTCGGCATCATCGGTGCCCCGGCGCGAATGGCGCAGGCGGTAGCGCCGCTCGCCTTCGGCCTGCTGATCGATCTCATGGGCGCCAAGGTGCTGATCGTGTCCTCCGCGCTCAGCCTCTCGGCGCTTGCAGCGCTGTTCCTGATCCGCACGGGCCCGCGCCCGGATTGACCTTGGGGCGTCTCGCACACGCCAGCGATCTGTGACGGCCCGTTAATGCGGGCAGGTCTCGACCTCGACCGTGACATGGCTGAGGCCCTTCAACCCCGCGAGCCGGCGCTTGTAGACGGACGGCTCGTTCGGCTTGTCAGACACCACCGAGAGCAGCACGGCACAATGGCCGGGGCCGACCTGCCACAGATGGAGGTCTGTCACCCGATCGTCGCCGACTTCCATGCGGGCCCGGATCACCCGCTCCAGCTTCTCGTCGGCGCGCGCGTCGAGCAGCACCGCACCCGACGACTTGATCAGGCCGAACGCCCAGCTCGCGATTACGGCGCTTCCGATCAGGCCGACCGCCGGATCGGCCCAGACCCAGCCCGAATACATGGCGACGGCGAGCGCGGCGATCGCCAGCACAGAAGTTGCGGCATCCGTCATGACATGGACATAGGCCGCGCGAAGGTTGTTGTCGTGGTGATGATGGCCCCGATGATCGCGGTCACGATCGTCGTGGTCATCATGCGCATGGCCATGGTCGTGACCGTGATGGTGATGATCATGGCCGTCGCGCAGCAACCAGGCGCTGACGAGATTGACGCACAAGCCGAGGGCAGCCACGGCCATGGCCTCGCCGTAGACGATCGGCACCGGCGTGATCAGCCGCAGCACGCTCTCATAGGCGATCTCCACCGCAACAAGGCCGAGGATGACGGCACTGGCAAAGGCGGCAAGATCCCCGAACTTCCCGGTCCCGAAGGTGAAATGCGCATTCCCCAGGTGCCGCCGCGCGAAGCGATAGGCGAAGGCCGCAATGCCCAGCGCCGCCGCGTGCGTCCCCATGTGCCAGCCGTCGGCGAGAAGCGCCATCGAGCCGAACACCGAGCCGGCAACGATCTCGCCGACCATCATGACCAGCGTCAGGACGACCACCAGCCAGGTGCGGCGCTCGTTGTCTTCGTGCTTCTCGCCGAGGAAGGCGTGGTCGTGGGTCCATTGTTCGATGGAGTGGGAATGCATCGAATTCTCCCGAAGATTCAGCTCTGTCGGCGTGCAATATAGACGGCGGGCCGCAATTTTCTAAGGTCCAATCGTCCCGCGGATTGACAGTGCTTCTTAGTTTCGCTGTAATCGGCGTCATGGGGATTTGAGCGATCTCCCCACGAGGCGACAGGCCCAAGCATCGCGTCCCGTTCGTTTCTTGCGAGGACGCATCATGTCTACATTCACCACCATCTCATCCGACAAACTGGCACGGCTGATCGGCACGGCGAACGCGCCTGCGCTGATCGATGTGCGCACCGAGGAGGATTTTGCTGCCGACCGGAGGCTGATCCCCGGCTCCATCAAGTTCGGCCACGACAATGTGACGGACTGGGGCGGCGCGTTCGCCGGGCGCCGTGCCGTCGTATCCTGCCTGCGCGGAGAGAAGCTCGCGCAGGGCACCGCAGCCTGGCTGCGCCAGCTCGGCGTGCAAGCCGAAACGCTGGAGGGCGGCTTCGAGGGCTGGAAGGCGGCCAGGCTGCCGCTGGTCGATGTCCGCAAGCTGCCGCCACGCGATGCCAGGGGGCGCACCGTCTGGGTGACGCGGGCGCGGCCTAAGGTCGATCGCATCGCCTGCCCCTGGCTGATCCGCCGCTTCGTCGATCCCGACGCGGTGTTCCTGTATGTGGCACCGTCGGAGGTCGTCGGCGTCGGCGAGCGGTTCAATGCAGCACCCTTCGACATCGAGAACGTGTTCTGGAGCCACCGTGGCGAGCTCTGCACCTTCGACGTCATGATCGAGGAGTTCGGGATCGCCTTCCCGCCCCTGCTCCGGCTCGCAACGCTGGTGCGCGGCGCCGACACCGCGCGGCCGGATCTCGCGCCGGAGGCGCCCGGCCTGCTGGCGGCCTCGCTCGGGCTGTCGCGCATGTATGACGACGACCTCGATCAGCTCGAGGCCGGCATGCTGCTCTACGATGCCTTCTTCCGCTGGTGCCGCGACGCCACCGCCGAGACCCACAACTGGCCCACCAACAAGGTGAAGGCGTAATGGATATCCGCAACGTTCAAGCGGAGGCTGACGCCGGTCACGGCGTCAGCTTCGGGGAGGCCTTTCGAGTCTGGCTGCGTGTCGCGTCCTTGAGCTTCGGCGGGCCCGCGGGCCAGATCGCGGTGATGCATCGCATCCTGGTCGAGGAGAAGAGGTGGATCTCCGAGGGCCGTTTCCTGCATGCGCTGAACTACTGCATGCTGCTGCCGGGGCCCGAGGCGCAGCAGCTTGCGACCTATGTCGGCTGGCTGATGCATCGCACCGCCGGCGGGCTGATGGCGGGCGGGCTGTTCATCCTGCCCGGCGTCGTCGCCATCATGGGCCTCAGCTACATCTATGCGGCATTCGGCAATGTCAGCTTCGTCGAGGCACTGTTCTTCGGGCTCAAGGCTGCCGTGCTCGCCATCGTCGTCGAGGCCGTCGTGCGTGTCGGCAAGCGCGCGCTGAAGAACCGTATCATGGTCGCGCTCGCGGCCGCGGCCTTCATCGCGATCTTCTTCTTCGCAGTCCCCTTCCCGATCATCATCATCGCGGCAGGTATCATCGGCTATGTCGGCGCGCGCAGCGGCCGCTCTGAATTCGCCCCGGCCGGTCACGGCCATGGCGACAGCAGCGCCGCGGTCGACAGCATGCTCGGCGAGGCCATGCCCGACCACGTCAAGCCCGACACAGCGCGCGCGATCCGGCTCAGCGCGTTGTGGCTGGCGCTCTGGCTGGTGCCGGTGATCGGACTGCTCCTGGCCTTCGGTCAAGGCAACGTCTTCAGCCAGATCGCGCTGTTCTTCTCGAAGATGGCGCTCGTCACTTTCGGCGGGGCCTATGCCGTGCTGGCCTATGTCGCCCAGCAGGCGGTCGAGCATTATCACTGGCTGAAGCCGCACGAGATGCTCGATGGCCTCGGCATGGCCGAGACCACGCCGGGGCCGCTGATCATGGTGTTGCAGTTCGTCGGCTTCATGGCTGCCTATCGCGATCCGAGCGGCTTGTCACCAATGCTGGCGGCCACGCTCGGCGGCCTGCTCGCGACCTGGGTCACCTTCACGCCCTGCTTTCTGTGGATCTTCCTCGGCGCGCCCTATATCGAGCGCCTGCGCGGCAACACCGGGCTCGCCGGCGCGCTCAGTGCGATCACTGCGGCCGTGGTCGGCGTGATCCTCAACCTCTCGATCTGGTTCGCACTGCACACGCTGTTCCGCGAAACCGTGCCGGTGCATGCGTGTCCGCTCGACTTCGACATGCCGGTGCCGAGGAGCGTCGACCTGCCGGCGCTGTTGCTCGCGGTCGCGGCGGCGACTGCGATCTTCCGGTTCAAGCTCGGCATGCTGACCGTGCTGGCGGGAAGCTGCGCGGCGGGCCTGGCACTGAGGCTGGCGGCGGTGATCTAGGGAAGAGCGGCGCACTGCGCTGTCCGGGCTCGTACGTTCCGAGCGCAGACTGGCATGGCCTCAGGCGCAGTGTCCATTTGACCGAGGGCGGCCTTGATATCCCTGGCCGGCGGCAGGCCGAACATGCGTCCATATTCTCTGGTGAATTGCGGGACGCTCTCGTAGCCTACTGCAAAGGCGGCGCTGCTCACCTCGGAGCCCTCCTCGAGCATCATCCTGCGCGCCTCGATGAGCCGCAGCTGCTTCTGAAATTGCAGGGGACTGAGCGATGTGATCGCGCGGAAGTGCTGGTGAAACGAGGAAGGACTCATGGCAGCCGCGTCCGCCAGGCGCTCGATGCGCAACGGCCTTGCGTATTCGGATCGAATGATTGCGACAGCGCGCGCGATGCGTTGCGCGTGGCTGTCGGCCACCCCCAGAGCTCGTATCGACGCGCCGTGCCGCCCCGCCAGCAGCCAGTAATGGATTTCGCGGACGAACTGGGATTGCAGAACCGGCAGAGAAGACGGGCGATCGAGCAGCCGCATCAGTCGCAGCGCGGCATCGGCAACCTCCGACTCAGTCGGATCGACGCTCACAGGGGCGCCTCGCTGCTCGGGAGCCAGATTCATCTCCACGATCAGATTCGCGATCACCGCCGGCTCGAGCTCGACGATCAGGGAAAAATAGGGAGCCTTTGCGCTGGCGCGGGTTATCTGGCTTACCGTCGGCACATCGGCCGAGATCAAGAGCGACTCCCCCGCCCCGAAATCGAAGGTATGCGATCCCATCGTCACGCGTTTGCGACCCTGCAGGACGAGCGCAACGAGCGGCCTGTTGATTGCGTGCTGGAGCTGACCCTGCGTCGTAGCTCGAATGGCCGTGAGGCCCGGGATCGGGGTCTTGGCGGCACCGTTTTGATCGGAATGCAAATGCGCGTAGCGGCGAACAACGTCGAGCAAGGTCGTCATTCCGCGAATTTATACCAACCGAGAGCTCCAGCAACCGGCCATTGCTGGGCTGCTACAACTTTGGGCGTTTGTGGAATCGACCGCCCCCTTGTGCCGGCCGGATGTGAGGCCCGCGGACTGCCATTTGGAGGAATAGGCAAGAAGACTCAAGGATCCGGCAACCGAGGTGCAACGGTCTGTGCCACCTTCGCGGTGTCAGGAAGGAGACATCACATGGCTAAAATCGCAATCGTCACCGGCGCGAGCCGCGGACTTGGTCGCAACATGGCGGTCAACATCGCGCGCAAGGGGAGCGATGTCATCATCACATACCGGAGCCGCGCAGATCTCGCGGAGAGCGCCGTTTCCGAGATCAAAGCGCTGGGACGCCGGGCCGTGGCCTTCCAGTTGGACAGTGCCAATGTCGCCAAATTTCCCGATTTCGCGCGAGCACTGAGCCAGACGCTGAAGGAGACATTCGGGCGCGAGACCTTCGACTACCTCGTGCACAATGCCGGCGACGGCCTTTTCGCTACGCTCGGCGAGACAACCGTGGCTCAGTTCGATCAGCAGATGAACCTGCACGTCAAAGGCGTATTCTTCCTGACGCAGGCTCTCTTGCCATTGATGGCCGACGGTGGCTCGATCGTGACCATCGGCAGTGGCCTGACGCGTGTCACCTACCCGGGCTTCGCCGTCTATACCATCGCGAAAGCCGCCGCCGACATGATGGCGGTCTGCATGGCCAAGGAACTCGGACCGCGCGGCATCCGCGTCAACAGCGTTGCGCCGGGTGCGATCGAAACCGACTTTGGTGGCGGTCTGGTGCGTGACAATCCGGACGTGAACAAGCAGTTTGCAGGCATGACGGCGCTGGGCCGCGTCGGCGTCCCCGACGATATCGGTCCGATGGTCGCGAGCCTGTTGAGCGAAGACAATCGGTGGGTTACGGGGCAACGGATCGAAGTATCGGGCGGTCAGATGATCTGAACGCCGGATATCTCTCGACGACCTGAAAGGCCGCTGCGCCAGCTTGCAGCCGCCTTTTGGGGCAGGATCAATGTGGCCTTCGTCCGTCTCGGGTGCAGATATCTCATCGTGAGCAGATTGGAACGGCGCCTGTCTGCCAAGGTTAGCTCTCCTTTGCCAGCAAGACAGGCCTGGGAATAGAGCATGACCGATCTTTCCATCGATGCCCGGCTCCTCGCTCCCGACAATGATCGGCACCGCGCCAATCTCCCGATCGCCGCCATTGCAGCGGCAATTCTCTTCGGGGGAGCGATGGCGCTGTCGGGCACGATCTCCTGGCAGCAGGGATTGTTGTTTCTCCTCGGCGGCGGCCTTGGCCTGACGCTCTATCATGCGCTGTTCGGGTTCACCTCGGCCTGGCGCGTCTTCATCGTCTCACGCAGAGGAGCGGGACTGCGCGCACAAATGGTCATGCTTGCGCTGGCGACAGCCCTGTTCTTTCCAGCGCTGGCGCACGGCTCGCTGTTCGGCAACGCCGTCCGTGGCGAGCTCGGCGCGGTCGGGGTGGGCATGTTGAGCGGAGCGTTCCTGTTCGGCCTTGGAATGCAGCTCGGCGGCGGCTGCGCCTCCGGAACGCTGTACACGGCCGGTGGCGGCAACACGCGCATGCTGGTGACGTTGGCGGCCTTCATCGCCGGTTCGACGATCGGTGCAATGCATTTGCCGTGGTGGAGCGAGCTGCCGAACGTCGGCTCGGTATCGCTGATCGACCAGCTCGGGTGGCTCCCGGCACTGCTGCTCTGCTGGGCCGCAATGGCCGCAATCCATCTGTTCACCGTCAGGGCCGAGCTCCGGCGGCATGGAGAGCTGGAGCCGGGAGCGCGGACGAAACTGCGCGGAGCACGCCGCTTTCTCCAAGGGCCGTGGCCCCTCCTGTGGGGCGCGGTCCTGCTCGCGATCGGCAATTTCGCCACGTTGTACCTCGCCGGGCGGCCATGGGGCATCACCTCAGCTTTCGCCCTTTGGGGATCGAAGATCCTGATGGGCCTTGGCATCGACGCCGCGTCATGGCCGTACTGGCAAGGCGCGCGCGCCGCCTCGCTCAACCAAAGCATCTTCGCCGACATCACCTCCGTCATGGATTTCGGTATCATCCTGGGAGCGTTGCTGGCCGCGGGTCTCGCCGGCAAGTTCAGCCCCACCTGGCGTATCTCGCCCCGCTCGCTGCTCGCTGCCGTCGTCGGCGGCCTGCTGCTCGGATACGGCGCGCGCCTCGCCTATGGCTGCAACATCGGCGCCTATTTCAGCGGAATCGCTTCCGGCAGTCTGCACGGCTGGTGCTGGCTGGTCGCGGCTTTCGTCGGCAACATCCTGGGAACGCAGCTTCGGCCGCTGTTCGGCCTCGCTGTCGAACGCTAGGCCTCCTGGGCCGCGCAGAACGCTGGCGTTTGGGATGCGAGCTATCGCATCATCATCCGAGCGATCGCTTCCCCAATCACCACCGTCGTGAAGTGCGTGTTGGCACGGCAGTCCGACGGCATGATCGAGGCGTCGGCGACACGCAGGCCGCTGAGGCCTTTCACCGTCCCATCAGGATTGACCACGCCGTCGGCATCACCAACGCCGCTCATGCGGCAGCTGCCTGCGGCATGCTGTATGTCGCCGGTCTCACGTCTCAGCACCGCATCGAGCTCGTGATCCGGCAGTGCCGCGGCCTGCGGCAGCGTGAGGTCCGTGTCGGCGAGCCGGATCCATTCGGCGATGCCTGACAGCGCCGGTTGCGAGGTGATCACAGCGAGGCGTCTCACCGCATCGATCATGCGGAGCATGTCGCGGGGGTCGGCCAGCATGTTCTCCTCGACGACAGGATCGATCGAAGGATCGGTCGAGGCCAGCTTGAGCGTGCCGCGCGAATAAGCGTTGAACAGGCCCGCGCCGATCGCGCCGGCGTTGCCAATGCCGCGATGGTTGAACGCGATCAGGATCATGTCGCGCTTGCCGCCATCGGCGAGGCCCGACGAATAGGTCACACAGCAATTGGTGTGGCGCGTGTCGGGATCGGTGGGACGAAGCTCCTCCCGGAGCTGGATCGTGGCGCGAAACAGCGGATGGTCGAAGAAATGCTTGCCGACCGGCAGATCGCGCGCGACCGCGATCCCCATCGCCTTCAATTCCCCGGCGGGTCCGATGCCGGAGCGCAGCAGGATCGCCGGGCTGTGGATGGCGCCGGCGCACAGCACGATCTGGCGCGCGCTGATGTCGCTGGTACCCTGCCCCTCGATGCGGACGCGGACGCCGGTCGCCCTTCCGTCGCTGATCAGCACGCGCTCGACCAGCGCATGCCCGCGGATCTCCAGATTGGCGCGGCCGCGCGCGGGCTCGAGATAGCCCTCATTGGTGGTGATGCGGCGGCCGTCGCGGCTGTTGATGGGATAGCAGGCCACGCCCTCGCCGTCCGGGCCGTTGACGTCGGCACACCAGGGATAGCCGCTCGCCAGCGCCGCGTCGCGCAAGCCGCGGTCGATCGGGCCCCATTTCTCGGTGGGCGCGCGATACACTGGCAACGGCCCGCCGCGGCCGTGGCCCGCGGCGTCACCGAACTCCAGATCGTCCTCGATCACCGAGAACAGCGGCATCACCTCCTTGGCCGACCAGCCGGTGCAGCCATTGGCGGCCCATTCGTCGAAGGCATCGGCAACGCCGCGGATGGCGATCTGGCCGTTCATCATCGACGAGCCGCCGAGGCCCTTGCCGCGCCAGTAGAAGCGCGGCTCCTGCCCGGCCACGCGGCGCGTCAGCAGATCGGGCCACTGCCATTTCTCTTGATACTCGCGCTTGTGGATGATCGGGATGGGATTTGGCGTCCTCACCTCCCAGGGCGCTTCGTCGGCGCGCCAGTCGAGGCCGGCTTCGAGCAGCAGCACGCGGCGTGCGGGATCTTCGGAGAGCCTTGCGGCCACGGCGGCGCCGGCGGAACCGCCGCCGACAACAATGACATCGTACATCGCGTTACTTCTCAACGTTCCAGAACACCGGGATGGCGGACGGTATCAGACCGCGCAAGGTCGCGCGATAGGCGGCGGGCTGCGCGAACTGGCCCCACGGGATTCCGGGAGCCTGTTCGTACATGACGGCCTGGATCTCGGCCGCGATCTTCTTGCGGTCCTCCTCGGCGGGCGCCTTGGCGAAGGCTTCCAGCAATGGCGTGATGCGCGCATCGCATTGCCAGCCGGTGAAGTCTGCGCAGTTGAAGGCGACCATGACGTTCGTCAACGGGGAGCCGAGATCAAAACCGCCGGCGTGAACGCCATAGACGCTCCAGCCCTCCTTCTTGGCACGCCGCGCCAGCACGCTCGCCCAGTCCATTACCTGCAGATCGACATTGAAGCCGGCGGCCTTCAAGCGCTCGGCCAGCACCTGTGCCGAGACGCGCGGGGCTTCGAGATCATTGGCCTGCATGACGACGACGGGCTCGCCGGCATATTTGGTGGCCTTCAGCGCAGCCTTCGCCGCATCGATCGACGGCTTCGCCGCGGCCTCGGTGCCCGCTTTGCTCTCATAGGTCGTGCCGCAGGTGAAGAATGTCGCGCATGGCGTGGCATATTTGGCATCGAGCCCGAGCGCATCAAGCACTTCGCGCTGGTCGACCAGCTTCCACAGCACGCGCCGGATCTCGGGGTCGTCGAACGGTTTCGACGCGGCGTTGAGGCGGTAGGCGCCCGCAAACATGTTGCCGCCGGTGAAATTGAGCAGCTTCACGCGCGAGTTCTTCTCCAATTGCGGCAACAGATCGAACGGCGCGTATTGCATGAAATCGACTTCGCCGGCCTGGAGCGCAGAGGCTGCGGTTGCACCATCGGGAATGACGCGGATCTCCAGGCTATCGACGTTCACGCGCTTGCCGCCGGCGAGGAAGTCGGCCGGCTCTGGACGCGGCACATAGTCGGCGAATTTCTTCAGGATCATGCGGTCGCCGGTGCGGTGATCGGCCTTGCTGTAGACGAACGGGCCGGAGCCGATGATCTCGGTGATGCGTTGGTCGCCCGGTGTCTTGGCGATGCGCTCGGGCATCATGAACGCGACGGGGCTGACGGGATTGCCGAGCGCGTCGATGACGAGCCCGGATGGCTCCTTCAGCGTCAGCACGAAGGTCTTGGCATCGATCGGCTCCAGCGACACGGTGATCGCAAAGATGCGGCGACCGAGCGCGCTGCGGGTGCCCCACCGACGCAGCGAGGCCACGCAATCGGCTGATGTGACCGGCTGGCCATCATGCCACTTCAGGCCGTCGCGCAGCGTGAAACTGTAGGTCAGTCCATCGGGCGAGACCTTCCAGTCCTGCACCATTTGCGGCCTGACGTCGCCCTTGGAGTCCTTCGCAAACAGCGTGTCGAACACCATGTAGCCAAACGTGCGCGAAATATAGGCCGTGGAGAAATGCGGATCGAGCGTCACGATCTCCGCTTCCAGCACGGCGACGAGATTGCCCGCCGCATGCGCAGGCGCCGCCAGCGCCAAAGCGAGCAGCGCCGGGATGAGGGACTTGAGTCTGAACATCGGTTTCTTCTTGCCTTCTCGCGACACGGTTACGGTCGCCAGCAAAAAGCAATGTTCGTGCCCATACGGCCGCAGCACGTATGCGCTCAAGACTATCAGCCACGCGTTTGCACGATGCGGATGGAAGCGCGCGGCTGCCACTTCTCGTCATTGCGAGCGCAACGCGGAAAGTTGCCCTGCTGGGCCGGGCTCCATTCTCCTGGCAGTCCGCATGGCGTGGGTCCCGGCTCTGCACGGCAGCGTTGCAAGCTGCAGCGCGTCCGGGACACGCGACCACCTACCCGATCCCCCGACCGAACTTGTTCGACTTCGGAAAACCCTTCGGCGGCAGGCGGCCGGCATCGGCGCGGGTGCCCTGCCACTCGGCGAGTTCCTTCATGGTCGCCGAGAATTCACGGCCCGCCGAATCCTTCCAGGTCAGGCCCGTCTTGGAATCGAATACCGCAACATCCGAAAGGCCGCCGTCCTTGTACTTCTGCAGGCGCACGCCGCGGCCGCGGGCCATCTCCGGCACCTGGTCGAGCGGGAAGACCAGCATCTTGCGATTCTCGCCGATCACCGCGACGGTGTCGCCGGTCACCTCGGTGATCGCACGCGCCTCGTTCGGCATGTCGACGTTGAGGACCTGCTTGCCCTTCTTGGTGGTGCCGACGCAATCGTCCTCGTTGACGACGAAGCCCTGGCCCTCATGGCTCGCGACCAGGAACTTGCGTCCGCCCTTGTGGACGAACAGCGCGACGGGCGCGGCCTCCTGCTCGAGGTCGATGAACAGGCGGATCGGCTCGCCATGGCCACGGCCGCCCGGGAGCTTTGCGACGTCGAGCGAGTAGAACTTGCCGTTGGTGGCAAACAGCAGCAGCTTCGAAGTGGTCTCGGCAAAGAAGGCAAAGCCGAGCCTGTCGTCCTGCTTGAAGGCAAGGCCCGAGAGATCCTCGACATGCCCCTTCATGGTGCGGATCCAGCCCTTGTCGGAGACGACGACCGTCACCGGCTCGCGTTCGACGAAGGCCTCCTCGATCGCGGCGAGATCGTGCTCGGGCGCATCTGCAAATGTGGTGCGGCGCTTGCCGAGCGGCGTCTTCGGTCCGAACATCTCTCGGACCTTGCCGACCTGCTCGCTGACCTTCTTCCACTGCTCGGGCTCGGAGGCCAGCAGGGCCTGGATGCCCTTCAGCTCCTTCCGCAGATCCTTGTCCTCGGTGCGGATCTCCATTTCCTCGAGCTTGCGCAGATTGCGCAGCCGCATGTTAAGGATGGAGTCGGCCTGCAACTCGGTGAGCTTGAACGCCTTGATCAAGGCCGGCTTCGGCTCGTCCTCGTTGCGGATGATCCGGATCACCTCGTCGATGTTGAGATAGGCGATCAGCAGACCACCGAGGATTTCGAGCCGGTGCTCGATCTCGCCCTTGCGGTAGTTGGTGCGGCGGATCAGGACGTCGCGCAGATGATCCAGCCATTCGCGCAAGGCTTCCGCGAGGCCGACCACCTTGGGGATGCGCCCCTTGATCAGGACGTTGAGATTCAGCGGGATCTTGTTCTCGAGCTCGGTCAGCCGGAACAGCGATTCCATCATCAGCGCGGGATCGACGTTCTTGGACTTGGGCTCGATGACGAGGCGGACGTCCTCGGCGGATTCGTCGCGGACTTCACCAACCAGCGGCAGCTTCTTCTGGTCGAGCAGTTCGGCGATCTTCTCGACCATCCGCGACTTCTGCACCAGGAATGGGATCTCGGTGACGACGACCACCCAGGTGCCGCGCGCACCCTCTTCCTGCTGCCATCGCGCGCGGACGCGGAACGAGCCGCGCCCCGTCGTATAGGCCTCCGCGATCGCCTGCTTGGAATCGACGATGATGCCGCCGGTCGGGAAGTCCGGTCCCTTGACCCATTTCAGCAACGCCTTGGATTTCGCGTCGGGCTTCTCGATCAGATGCAGCGCGGCATCGCAAAGCTCTGCGGCGTTGTGCGGCGGGATCGAGGTGGCCATGCCGACCGCGATGCCCTGTGCGCCGTTGGCGAGCAGGTTCGGGAAGCCGCCGGGCAGCACGACGGGTTCTTTCGACTGGCCGTCATAATTGGCGCGGAACTCGACACCGTCCTCATCGATGCCGTCGAGCAGAAGCCGCGCGACGTCGGTCATGCGCGCTTCGGTGTAACGGTAGGCGGCGGGATTGTCGCCGTCGATGTTGCCGAAATTGCCCTGGCCGTCCACCAGGGGGTAGCGCGAGGAGAAATCCTGCGCGAGGCGCACCATGGCGTCGTAGATCGCCTGGTCGCCGTGCGGATGGAACGAGCCCATCACGTCGCCGACGATCTTGGCTGACTTTTTGAACGCCGTGCCCGGGTCGAGCCTCAGCAGGCGCATGCCGTAGAGGATGCGCCGGTGCACCGGCTTCAGGCCATCGCGCGCATCCGGCAGCGCGCGATGCATGATGGTGGAGAGCGCATAGGCGAGATAGCGCTCTTCCAGCGCTTCACGCAGCGGCACCTCGTGAATTTCGGCCGGTTCCTCCGGCGGAACGATTCGTTTTCCCATGCCGTCCGGTTAAACCCTCGGCGCAAATCGGGCAAGACGCGAATCAGCCCTGCAAGCGAGCTTCCCGCGGCTGGACGCTGGAATTCGCCGGGAAGAGCCCAGACGGACAGTCTAGGGTGCCGGCAGCGATGCCCTTGCCTGCTGCCGGATCAGGGCATTGATGAAGCCGGCGCGCGCATCGGAATGGCCCTGTCCCCGCGGCTCCAGCACGTGGCGCAGCAGGAACAGGCCGGTGAGCCGAAAGCCGTCCTGGAGATCCTGCTCGGTGAGATCGCTCGCAGCTTCGCCCTGACGCAGGAATGGGGGCAGGCGCAACAGCCGGTCGCGCCACGGCTCGCCCGCGCCGCGCGACACCGCACCGCCGGATTTCGGCGAGACATAGATCAGGTCCGTGGTTTCGCCGGTCACCGCACAATTCTCCAGCGCCAGGCCGAAGCCGAGCTCGGCAAGCATCGCCAGCTCGAAATGGATGACGTGCACGGCGGCGCCGCCGATGTCGTCGAAATCGTCGAGCGAATGTTCGAGCAGCGCGAAGATCTCCTCGTGTGGATCGCGCTCCGGAAGGAGGCGCGCAATCGAGGCGAGATGGGTGATGCCGTAGACACCGTGCGAGGTTGTCAGCAGGTTCGCCGCGCGCAGCTTCAGCCCTTCAATGGTGTAGGTGCCGAGGTGCTCGTCGAGCCGCGCCCGCCACACCGCGCTGACGCTGTTCCCGGGTTGCAGCAGCGGCCGCATCCGCGAACTGGCGCCGCCGCGGACCAGGCCGAGATGCCGGCCGTGCCCGCGCGTCAAGAGCTCGACGATGGCGCTGCTCTCGCCATGCCGCCGCACGCCCAGCACGATCCCTTCGTCGGTCCATTCCATGAGGGAAGCTTAGCGGATTTCTATGAGGGGTGCAGTGCCCTCCCCGTCATTCCAGGGCGAAACATCCCCGGGGTGAACGCTAGGCGTTGAACCAGCCCTGCGCGTCGCCGGTGAAGGAGAAATAGAGGCCCATCGTCGTCAGCGCGCAGGAGACGATCTCGATCGCGCTGTCCAGTGCCAGGCCCTTTTCGCCGATGATCTGACCGAGCGAGATCACCGACAGCACAAGCGCTGCCGTGAGCACCCAGCGTGGCCAGTTCTTGCGCCCATGCGCAGCCAGACGGACGAAATAGACCAGCAGCAGGATCATGCCACCGGCAAGCAGAGTCTCGGTCATGATCATCTGCTCGGTCATTCCGGCGTTGGGCGTGCGGTCATGCACCGCGACCGACAGGGCATCCAGCATCAAAGATGCATAGAGCAGCGCTTCGAAGCGCCGGACATTGCTGGGCACGCTCATCGGTGATCTGTCTTTTCTCGGTTATTCCCTCGGGAAGTCCAGGCCCATCTCGCGATAGCGATCGGGGTCGTCGCCCCAGTTCTCGCGCACCTTGACGAACAGGAACAGATGCACCGGGACGTCCAGGATCTGCATCAATTCCTTCCGAGAATCCGCGCCGATCGACTTGATGGTGGCGCCACCCTTGCCGAGCACGATCTTGCGCTGGCTCTCGCGCTCGACGAAGATCGTCTGCTCGATGCGCACCGACTTGTCCTTGCGCTCCTCCCACTTGTCGGTCTCGACCGTGGACTGGTAGGGCAACTCCTGGTGCAGCTTCTGATAGATCTTCTCGCGCGTGATTTCGGCCGCCAGCTGCCGCATCGGCGCGTCCGACATCTGGTCCTCGGGGTAGAGGAACGGGCCCGGCGGCACCATTTCCGCGAGCGTCTTGCGGATGTCGTCGACGCCGTCGCCCGAGATCGCCGAGATCATGAAGGTCCGCACGAACTTCATGCGCTCATTGGCGGCTTGCGCCAGGGCCAGCAGCTTCTCGCGCTGGACCAGGTCCACCTTGTTGATGACGAGGATCTTCTCGTGATTGACGCTGGACGCCTTGGCGAGGATCGCCTCGGCCTCCTCGTCGATCCCGGTCTTGGCGTCGAGCAGCACGCAGACGAGATCGGCGTCGTGCGCCCCGCTCCAGGCGGTGGAGACCATGGCGCGGTCGAGCCGGCGCTTGGGCAGGAAGATGCCAGGCGTGTCGACCAGGATGATCTGTGCATTGTTCTCGATGACGATGCCGCGGATCAGCGCGCGCGTGGTCTGCACCTTGCGCGAGACGATCGTGACCTTGGCTCCGACCAGCGCATTGACGAGCGTGGACTTGCCGACGTTCGGCGCGCCGATCAGCGCAACGAAGCCGCAGCGCGTCGCGGTGGGGGCCTCGCCGCTTGCTTCAGCCGTCATTGCTGCCGCCAACGCCTTCGCGTTCGATCATGACTGAAGCCGCCACCTTCTCTGCCGCCCGCTTGCTGCCGCCGATGCCTTCGGCCGGGGCCAGTCCCGGCAGATCGACAGCGACGCGGAACTGCGGATCGTGATGCGGGCCGGTGCGCTCGACCTCGCGATAGACCGGCGTCGGCAGCCCTTTGCCTTGCGCCCATTCCTGGAGGACGGTCTTGGGGTCTCGCAAGGGACGACGCGGCTTGTGCATGCGCTCGGTCCAGTTGCGCCTGACGAATTCGGCTGCCGCCGCATGACCGCCGTCGAGGAAGATGGCGCCGATCACGGCCTCGCAGATGTCGCCGAGGATGGACTTGCGCAGGCGCGCGTCGGCGCTGGAGCCGACCGAGCCGAGCTTGATGTCGTCGAGCAGACCGAGCGACTTGGCGACTTCGGCGCAGCTTTCCTTGCGCACGAGCTCGGCAAGGCGCTTGGACAGCTCGCCCTCGTCGGCGTTCGGGAATGCATGATAGAGCATGTCGGAGACGACAAGCCCCAGCACGTGGTCGCCGAGGAATTCCAGCCGCTGATAGCTGTCGCCGCGCTTGCGTCCGGACTTCAGCGCCGAGACATGCGTGATCGCCTGCATCAACAGGTTCGGGTCAGTGAAGCTGTGGCCGATGCGCGCCTCGAGCAATGCGCTCGCATCCGTGCTCTTGGCCTTGCTGCTCCGCGCCCGCTTCTTCTTCGCGGGCGTCTTGTTTGCAGCCGTCCTGGTCGCAGCTTCCCCCTCGGGGCCAGCTTGCGCCTCGACCGGTTGGCTCACGATGTCCTTGGCTTCATCTTTCATCGGACGATTTTGAAGAAGCGATTCCAGCGCACGGCCCAGGGCCAGCGCCAGAACATCCAGGCATGCTCGCCTTCGGCGATGGAGAAGAAGATCATCTGGGCGCGGCCGATCAGATTCTCCTGCGGCACGTAGCCGACCTGGCCGAGGAAGCGGCTGTCGGTGGAGTTGTCGCGGTTGTCGCCCATCATGAAGAAGTGGCCCGGCGGCACGTTATAGACGTTGGTGTTGTCCATGTAGCCGTTGTCGGCACAGTCCAGCGTCTCGTAGGACACCCCGTTCGGCAGCGTCTCCTTCCAGCGCTTCACCCGGGAGATGCCGCCGCCTTCCGAACCGCAAGGGTCTTCCCCGACATATTCGCTCATTCGCTGCCGCTCGACGGGCGCGTCGTTGATGTAGAGCAGACCGTCCCGCATCTGGATGCGGTCGCCGGGAAGACCGATCACGCGCTTGATGTAATCGGTGGAATCGTCCTTGGGCAGGCGAAACACCACGATGTCGCCGCGGTTGGGATCCGAGCCCCAGATCCGGCCCGAGAACAGGTTCGGCGAGAACGGGATCGAATAGTGGCTGTAGCCGTAGGAATATTTCGAGACGAACAGATAGTCGCCGACCAGCAATGTCGCCTTCATCGAGCCGGATGGGATGTTGAAAGGCTGAAACAGGAAGGTGCGGATCACCAGCGCGATCAGGAGAGCGTGAATCACGACCCGGATTGTTTCACCGACGCCGCTCTCAGTTTTCGTTCCTGAAGTCACGCTCATTGCTCTCTCAATTCCGGCCGGCGGTCACAGAGCGCCCTCCTGGCGCGAACAGCCCTTTGCTTCGCGGCCCATGGAGATTGTCCTGATTCTGATAGTGAGGGCCAATTCCGGCGTAAAGCCGAATTCGCCCAGGCTGATTTGCGTCCGCGGACTTTTAGACGGTTGTCGCAGGCCACGCAATCAAGGATCGCATCAAAACTGAATAAGGCGTTGATTTTACATATGAATTATAAAATCGAACGGATGACGTCAGGGCTTTGCCAGCGGCACGGCGGAAATGATGACGAAGGCCTGCGCCAGCGGCCAGTCGTCGGTGATCGAAAGGTCGATCCGCGCCTCGAACCCCTCCGGCGTCAGGGCCTGAAGCCGGGCCAGAGCGCCGCCGGTCAGTTGCATGGTCGGCCGCCCGCCGGGCAGGTTGACCACCCCCATGTCGCGCCACCAGACACCGCGCCTGATGCCGGTACCGAGCGCCTTGGAGCAGGCCTCCTTGGCGGCGAAGCGCTTGGCGTAGGTCGCCACCACCATCTTCTCGTTCTTGGCGCGCCGCTCCGCCTTGGCCCGCTCGGCCGCGGTGAAGATGCGGTCGAGGAAGCGCTCGCCGTGGCGCTCGATCACCCCGGCCACGCGGGTGATGTCGATCAGATCGGAGCCGATGCCGATGATCATGCCCGGCTCCGGCCGCGGTCCATCGCCGCCCGCATGCTGCGCACGGTCTCTGCCAGACCCACGAAGAGCGCCTCGCCCATCATGTAGTGGCCGATATTGAGCTCCATGATCTCAGGCAGCGCCGCGATCGTCTCCGCCGTGGCATAGTCCAGCCCGTGCCCGGCATGGACCTCGAGCCCGGCGGACTTCGCCAGTCTCGCACCGGCGACGATCCGCCGCCATTCGGCCTCGGCCTTGTCCGTGCGGCTCTCGGCGACGGCGTCGCACCAGGCGCCGGTATGGATCTCGATCACGGGCGCGCGCAGCCGTGCCGCCATCTCGATCTGGGCGGGATCGGCCGCGATGAACAGCGAGACCCGGATGCCCGCATCGGTCAGCCGCGCGATATAGGGTGCGAGCGCGTTGTGCTGGCCGACCACATCCAGCCCGCCCTCGGTCGTCACCTCCTGGCGTCGCTCCGGCACCAGGCACACCGCGTGCGGCTTGGTGGCGAGTGATATGCGCAACATGTCCTCGGTCGCAGCCATCTCGAAATTGAGTGGCCCCGAGATCTCGGCCTTCAGCCGGGCCATGTCCTCGTCGCGGATGTGCCGGCGATCTTCGCGCAGGTGCGCGGTGATGCCGTCGGCGCCGGCCTCGATCGCCAGCAACGCGGCGCGCACCGGATCCGGATTGCGGCCGCCGCGCGCGTTACGGAGGGTCGCGACATGGTCGACATTGACACCGAGGCGGAGCGGAGCTGCGGGCATTTCAGGACTCACGAAGTGACATTTCCCAACTCGTCATGCGCGGGATCGACCTGCGCATCAGGTCAAGCCCGGCAACGACGAGCATCATCCATTAACACGTTCGACGCGGGCAACGACAGCCTTTGCGCGCAGCTGGGCCAGGATCGCGCTCAGATGCTTCAGATCGTAGACTTCGAGATCGATCGTCGTCTCCGTAAAGTCAGGCGAGCGGCGCTGCATGCTGATGTTGTCGATGTTGCCGTCGTGCTCGGCGATCACGGTCGCGATCTGCGCCAGCGCGCCGGGCTCATTGACGTTCTCCACCCTGATGCGGGCCGGAAAGCGCTGCGGCGCGGAGTCTTCGATGTCCCAGCGGACGTCGAGCCAGCGCTCCGGCTCCTCCTCGAAATCCTTCAGCGCGGGCGCCTGGATCGGATAGATCGTGATGCCCTCGCCCGGCGTGACGATGCCGACGATGCGATCCCCTGGCACGGCGCCGCCGTTCGGCGCGAACTTCACCGGAAGGTCGGAATTGATACCGCGGATCGGGATCGCAACCGGGCTGCGCGGCTCCGAGGATTTCTCCTTGAGCTTGGCCGCAAGGCCCTTCTTGACCCCGTAGCGCGCGATGCGCTCCTCCTTGTAGTCCGGGTACATCGCACGTGCGACGTGCGACGCCTTGATCTCACCGCGGCCCACCGCCGCCATGACGTCCTCGATCGAGGTGCGCGCGAGCCGCGGCAGCGCGCCTTTGAGCTTATCGTCGGCATATTCGATCTTGGCGCGTTCGAACAGGCGCTCGACGATGCGCCGGCCGAGGCCGACATATTGATCGCGCACTGCGGTGCGCGTGGCGCGGCGGATCGCGGCGCGGGCCTTGCCGGTGACCGCGAGCGTCTCCCAGGCCGACGGCGGCGCGGATTGCGCCTCCGAGGTCAGCACCTCGACTTCGTCGCCGTTCTGGAGCTCGGAGGACAGCGGTGCGAACTTGCCGTTGATCTTGCAGCCCACGGCGCTGTTGCCGACGTCGGTATGCACCGCATAGGCGAAGTCGATCACGTTGGCGTGGCGCGGCAGCGCGATCAGCTTGCCCTTGGGGGTGAAGCAGAACACCTGGTCGTGGAACAGCTCGAGCTTGGTGTGTTCGAGGAATTCCTCCGGATTGGCGCTCTCGGAGAGGATGCCGATTGTGTGGCGCAGCCAGGCGAACGCGTTCGACTCGCGCTTGAGGTATTCGGTCGGCGAGCCCACGCCTTCCTTGTAGAACACGTGCGCGGCGATGCCGCGCTCGGCGATCTGGTCCATCGCCTCGGTGCGGATCTGGAGCTCGACGCGCTGGTTGCCGGGGCCGATCACGGTGGTGTGGATCGAGCGATAGTCGTTCTGCTTCGGCGTCGAGATGTAGTCCTTGAAGCGCCCCGGCACGACCGGCCAGGTGGTGTGGACGATCCCGAGCGCGCGATAGCAGGCCTCGACGTCGTTGACGACGAGGCGGAAGCCGAAGATGTCCGACAATTGCTCGAAGCCGACCGACTTGCGCTCCATCTTGGTCCAGATCGAGAACGGCTTCTTGCGGCGGCCATAGACCCGCGCCCCCAAGCCCCTGTGGCGCAGATTGTTGGAGAGTTGATCCTCGATCTCGCCGATCAGGTTGCGGTTGCGCTCGGCGAGCGCGTCGAGCCGCTGCATCACGACCGAATAGGCTTCGGGATCGAGAGTGCGGAAGGACAGATCCTCCAGCTCCTCGCGCATTTCCTGCATGCCCATGCGCCCGGCCAGCGGCGCGTAGATGTCGAGCGTCTCCTCGGCGATGCGCCGGCGCGATTCCGTCGGCACGAAATCCAGCGTGCGCATGTTGTGCAGGCGGTCGGCAAGCTTCACCAGGAGGACACGGACATCGTCGGCAATGGCCAGCAACAATTTCCGCAGGTTCTCGGCCTGCTTGGCCTCGCGCGAGACCAGCTCGAGGCGCTTCAGCTTGGTCAGTCCCTCCACGAGTGCGCCGATCTCCGGCCCGAAAATCTGATCGATCTCGGCCCTCGTCGCCTCGGTGTCCTCGATCGTGTCGTGAAGCAGCGCGGCCACGATGGTGGCGTCGTCGAGCTTCATGTCGGTGAGAATCGCCGCCACTTCGAGCGGGTGCGAGAAATAAGGATCGCCCGAGGCCCGGGTCTGCGAGCCGTGCGCCTTCATGGCGTAGACATAGGCCCGATTCAGCAGGTCTTCGTCGGTGTTGGGATTGTAGGATCTGACGCGCTCGACGAGGTCATATTGACGCATCATGCGCGCGCGGGGCCTGGCCGGGCGCGCGACCGGCGCAGTCGGGGCCACTGCAACCGATTCGGTTGCGGCCTGCATCTGCGTGGATCTGCGGCGCCGATATACCATCCCATCCTGCCTTCAACGGACCGTGCCCCGACCCGTTGCACACATCCTAGCTCCGATCGCCCGCGTGTCCGATCAATTCAGTGACAGGAACGGAGCGCCAACCGACAAGCTATGGTAACCACGAAAACGTCAACAAAAGCAAAGGCCCGAACGAGGGTTCGGGCCTTTGATCAGATCACAACAAATCGATGGACGCGACGGAGGAATTACTCGTCTTCCTCGGGCTGCTCCTCGGGAGGCGCAAGGCCTTCCAGACCCTTCAGGAGCTCCTCTTCGGTCATGCGCTCCACGGCGACTTCGGTATCGTCCGCATCGACGCTGGCACCCGCGGAACCGATCAGCGGCACCGCATCCGGCTCCGGCTCATCCACCTCGACGAACTTCTGCAGCGAGTGCACCAGCTCCTCGCGGAGGTCCTCCGGCGAGATCGTCGTCTCGGCAATTTCGCGCAAAGACACAACAGGGTTCTTGTCGTTATCGCGGTCAACCGTTAGTTGTGAACCGGATGAGATCATGCGGGCGCGGTGGGCGGCCAGCAGGACCAAGTCAAACCGGTTGTCGACCTTGTCGATACAATCTTCTACGGTGACGCGAGCCATGGACTGTCGCTCCGTTGTGGGTGGGACGAAATATGTGGATGATTGGGGCTAGTTATAGGGGCCGGGAGGGTTTCGCAAGGCCAATTTGTGATTTGGCCTCGCCAAACGGCTCTGCTAACCCCACATTGGGGCTGGGACGGGTGATATTCGGGGCTGCCATTGAGGGCGGCCCCAAGTCTATGCAGGTCCGCCATAACTATACCTTGATTGCCCCGACTTCTCCGGACGTGCGGTTTCGACGGATTTTTGCAGCACTCTAGAACTGCGCGGCTTGCTGTTGCCGCGCCAACAAAAAACGATCAATCACGGCTACTACGCGAGCAAACTGAATGTCACCTTCTTCGACCAACAAGATCGCGCTCTTCATCGATGGGGCCAATCTCTACGCAACCGCGAAAACTCTGGGCTTCGACATCGATTACAAGCGCCTGTTGAAGGAGTTTCAGAGTCGCGGGACGTTGTTGCGGGCGTTCTACTACACCGCGATCATCGAGGACCAGGAATACTCCTCCATCCGCCCCTTGATCGACTGGCTGGACTACAACGGCTACACCGTCGTTACCAAGGCGACCAAGGAATTCATCGACGCTTCCGGCCGGCGCAAGGTCAAAGGCAACATGGACATCGAACTCGCTGTGGATGCCATGGAGCTCGCCGAGCATATCGACCAGATGGTGCTGTTCTCCGGTGACGGCGACTTCCGCTCCCTTGTCGAGGCCGTGCAGCGCCGCGGCGTGCGCGTCACCGTGGTCTCAACCATCGCCAGCCAGCCTCCGATGATCGCCGACGAGCTGCGGCGTCAGGCCGACGTCTTCACCGACCTTGTCGAGCTGCAATCCAAGCTCGGCCGCGACCCGTCCGAGCGCCCCGCCCCGCGTGACCGCGGCGAGCGTGGCGAACGCCACCATGCCCCGCAATTCCTCCAGCGCGCGACCACGATGGCGCCGAGGGGCGATGACGACTTCGAGGAGTGAGGCGGCACGGTCAGCCCCCCAGCCTCTCGAGGTCGTTCCCGACCGTGACTGCCCGCTCTGTCCGCGCCTGCTCGCCTTTCGCGAGGCGAACCGCGCGCGCGAGCCATCCTGGCACAATGCACCGGTTGCCCCCTTCGGCGACATCAAGGCGCGTCTTTTGATCGTCGGCCTCGCGCCGGGGATGCAGGGCGCCAATCGCACCGGACGGCCGTTCACCGGCGACTATGCCGGCGACCTGCTCTACGCGACGCTGCTCGAATACGGCTTTGCAAGGGGTACCTATCGGGCGCGTCCAGATGACGGCCTGAAGCTGGTCGATTGCCGGATCGCCAATGCGGTGCATTGCGTGCCGCCGCAGAACAAGCCGCTGCCGATCGAGATCAACACCTGCCGCCGGTTTCTTGTGGCGAATCTCGCGTCGATGCCGAACCTTCGCGCGATCATCGCGCTCGGGCGGATCGCGCACGACAGCGTGCTCAAGCCGCTGAACCTGAAGGGCTCGCAGGCCCCGTTCGGCCACGGCGCGGTGCATCAGGCCGGCGGGCTCAGGCTCTATGACAGCTATCATTGCTCGCGCTACAACACGAACACCGGCGTGCTGACGCCGGACATGTTCCGGCGCGTGTTCGCGAAGGTGAAGGCGGACCTCGATTAGGCTTTGATGCCGTCGGCTGGATTGGCCCTCAGCCAGTCCAGCACGTCCGCGGCGTTCCGGTCGGGCGGAAACACCGGATAGAAGACATGCGTGATCCTGGCGTCGTCGATGATCAGCGCCAGGCGCTTGATCAGCGTCAGGCCTGCAACCTCCATGGTCGGCAGGTTCAAGGCGCGCGTGAGCGCCAGCTTCTCGTCCGACAGCACCGGAAAGGGCAGATGCAGGCGCGAGGCCATCTCGGTCTGATATTGGTTGCTCTGGGTCGAGAGGCCGAACACGTGTGCGGCACCGGCGGCTTTCAGCTCGGCGTAGAGATCGCGAAATGCGCACGTCTGCGGCGTGCAACCGCGCGCCCCTGGGATCATGTCCCAATCGTCGACCAGCGCGATCTTGCCCGGCTCGCCGGTGCGGGGATAGGCGAACACGACGGTGCGGCCGCGCAGCGCCGATAGGCTGACCGATGTGTCGTCGGTCGCGAGCAGGTCGATCGGCGGCAGCGGCATACCCTTCAGATGCGCGGCGCCGCCGTCGTCGGAGGGCGCGGGAATCTGGCTCCAATCAACTTCGAGCAGGTTCCGTTGATTCATCGGCTCATCCCCTCGCCCGCATCAGCCGTCCCTTCTCCCGGCTCCAGTCGCGCTTCTTCTCGGACTCGCGCTTGTCGTGCAGCTTCTTGCCTTTTGCAACCGCCAGCTGCAGCTTGGCACGCCCGCGCTCGTTGAAATAAAGCTTGAGCGGGATCAGCGTCATGCCCTCGCGGTCGACCGCGCCCATCAACTTGTTGATCTGTCGGCGGTGGAGCAGCAGTTTGCGCGGCCGCTTGGGCTCGTGGTTGAACCGGTTCCCCTGAAGATATTCGGGAATGGTCGCATTGATCAGCCAGATCTCGCCGTTCTTGGAATCGGCATAGGACTCCGCGATCGTGCTCTTGCCGTTGCGGATCGACTTCACCTCGGTGCCGGTCAGCGCAATGCCCGCCTCGATCGTGTCCTCGATGGCATAGTTGAAGCGGGCCTTGCGATTTTCCGCCATGACCTTGATTGGACGTTCGTTCTTATCGGCCATCACGGACAAACCTGATTGAGATGCGCGCGGATCCTAACAGTCAGGATGAAGCGCGCGCGTCACTTCTTGAGGAGATCGCGGATCTCGGTCAGAAGCTCGACCTCGGCGGTCGGCTTCGGGGGAGCGGCGGGTGCCGCCTCTTCGTTGCGCTTCAGCGTGTTCACGGCACGGATCACCAGGAACAGCACGAAGGCGACAATGACGAAGTTGAGCGTCAGCGTGAGGAAGCTCCCCCAAGCCAGCACGGCGCCTTGCTTTTTGGCATCAGCTAAGTTGGTGGCGGTGACCGCCTTCGACAAGGGGGTGAAATAGTTCGAGAAGTCGAGGCCGCCGGTCACGGCGCCGATGATCGGCATGATGACGTCGCCGACCAGCGAGTTGACGATGGCACCGAAGGCCGCGCCGATGATGACGCCGACCGCCAGGTCGACGACGTTGCCCTTCATGGCGAACTCTCGGAACTCCTTGAGCATCCGCCTACCCTTTTCCTCGACCGCGCTCATGAGACGCCCCCCGGAAAAGCCAGCCTCTCAGTTGATCAGCCCCGCGTGCACCATCGCGCTGCGCACGGCAACGCGGGTCGGCTCGGACACCGGTACCATCGGCAGCCGCAGCGTCTCCTCCAGCTTGCCGAGCAGCGACATCGCGTACTTGACCGGCGCCGGATTGCTCTCGATGAAGAGGTTGTTGTGCAGCGGCATCAGCTTGTCGTGGATCGCAAGCGCAGCCTTGGTGTCGCCCTTCTGCCAGGCTGCGTGGAATTCGGAGCACAGGCGCGGCGCGACGTTCGAGGTCACCGAGATGCAGCCATGGCCGCCATGGGCCATGTAGCCGATGATGGTGGCGTCCTCGCCCGAGAGCTGGTTGAAGTCCTCGCCCATGGCCGCACGCTGCTGCGACACGCGGACCATGCTGGCGGTGGCGTCCTTGACGCCGGCGATGTTCTTCAATTCCCAAAGCCGCTTCATGGTATCGACCGACATGTCGATCACCGAGCGCGGGGGGATGTTGTAGATGATGATCGGAATGCCGATCGCGTCGTTGATCGCCTTGAAGTGCTGGTACATCCCTTCCTGGGTCGGCTTGTTGTAGTAGGGCGTGACGATCAACACGGCATCCGCGCCCGCCTTCTCGGCGTGCTGCGACAGTTCGATCGCCTCCTGGGTCGAGTTGGAGCCGGCGCCCGCGATCACGGGCACGCGGCCCTTGGCTTCAGCGATGCACCATTCCACGACCTTCTTGTGCTCGTCATGGCTGAGCGTCGGGCTCTCGCCGGTGGTACCGACCGGGACGAGGCCATTGGTCCCCTCCGAAATCTGCCAGTTGACCAGAGAGCGGAACGCCGCCTCGTCCAGTGAGCCGTTCTTGAACGGCGTAACCAAGGCGGTGAACGACCCCCGGAACTTCGTCTTGGCTGCCATGGACTTCCTCCGTACGCGGCGATCTCTTGAGCAAGCCCCATTCATATCGGGTCTGTCCCGCCGGTAAAAGGGCCGCTGCCCTGTGACGCACCGTTTAGGCCGCGATTTTGCCGCGGTGATGGTGCAAATCGGCCCGAGGTAAGCGGCTGTTGGTATTTTGTCCGCATATTCAATCAAATACAGCTAGATCTTGGTCTTGGGCCACTTGACTGATTCGGGGCGACGAAACGCCGTGATCTCCCTCCCTCGCGCCGCATGGCGATACCTCGGCCTGATCGTCTCCCTGATGGCAGGGCTGTCGGTCGGTTGCGCTGCCTTGGCCAAGTCCAATGACACGACCGCGGAGGCCAGCAAGAACTCCGTGAAGCCGGCTGGGAAGGACTCGTCCAAGGGAACCGGCAAGGAAACGCCGAAGGATACGGCCAAGGGCGCGAGTAAAGGGGCGGCCAAGGACGCCACCAAGAACGCAGGCAGGGAAGCGGCGAAGGGCAAGTCCAAGCCCGCGGCAGCGCTTACGCCCGCGGCAGCCACCAAACCCGCGGCCGCTGCCAATCCCGCGGCGGCATCGAAACCAGCAGCGCCCAAGCCTGCGGCCGCGCCAAAGACGCATCCAGCTGCCAGCAGTTCAGCCCCCAAAGCCGCGGCCGCTCCGGCTTCGACGGCGACCATCAGACCGACCGCCCCGGCGGCGGTTGCCAAACCGCTCGCGGCTCCCGTGCTGGCCCCTGCGACCCGCCAGCACGCAGCACCGCGCAAGCCGGCCATGCCGGCCGCGGTCGCAGCGACCTCGTCGACGTCGCAAGCCGACAAGGACACGCTGGAGAACGTCATCGAGCTCGTGCGCAAGCGCAAGGCCGCCGACGCCACCAACCATGCCGCCTCGATCGCGGATCCGGTTGCGCGGAAGCTCGCGGAATGGATCATCCTGCGCAGCGACGACAATGGCGCGACGGTGGAACGCTATCGGGCCTTCCTCTCCGCCAATCCGAGCTGGCCGTCGCAAACCTTCCTGCGCCGGCGCCTCGAGGCTGCGATGTGGGACGACAGGCGCGACGCTTCGGTCGCATGGTCGTGGTTCGAGAACGAGTCCCCGATCTCCGCCAAGGGCCGCTTCATGCTCGCCAAGGCGATGCTGTTACGTGGCGACCGCGCCAATGCCGAGCGGCTGGTGCGCGATGCCTGGCGCAGCGATCCGATGTCGGAGGACACCGAGAACAATGCGCTCGACCAGTTCGGCGCCCTGCTCACGCCGGGCGATCAGAAAGCGCGGATGGACACCCTGCTCTACGGCAGCGAGACCGAGGCGGCGCTCCGCGCCGCAAAGCGCCTCGGGGCAGGCTATGTGGCGCTTGCAAGGGCCCGCATCGCCGCCGTCAAGAAAGCGCCGAACGCGCGGGCGCTGCTCGACGCGGTGCCGCGTGAGCTGCACAATGACACCGGCTACATCTTCAGCAAGATCCAGCTCCTGCGCCGCGAAGAGAAGTTCACTGAAGCCGCCCAGCTGATGCTGTCCGCGCCGAAGGATCCGGGCCGCCTCCGCAATCTCGACGAATGGTGGATCGAGCGGCGCCTTCTGGCGCGCAAGATGATCGACACCGAGGAATTCCGCAGCGCGTACCTGATCGCGCGCGATGCGGCACTGCCCTCGCGCGACATCTACAAGACGGAGCAGGAGTTCACCGCGGGCTGGATCGCGCTGCGCTTCCTCAACGATCCCGCGACCGCCGCCCAGCACTTTGCGCGGATCGGGGTCGGCAGCGTCAATCCGACCGCGCTGGCGCGCGCCGGCTATTGGCAGGGCCGCGCCGCGGAAGCAATGGGCCGTCATCAAGAGGCGCGCAACGCCTATGCGAGAGCCGCCGAGCAGTCGACCAGCTATTACGGCCAGCTCGCCCGCGCCAAGCTCGGCCTGCCGCAGATCGAGCTCAACAGCCAGCCGCGCGGGCGCGGCGCCGAGCGGCTGGAGATCGTGCGCGCTGCGCAGTTGCTCTATGAGCTCGACGAGCGCGAGCTGGCGGTGCCCATGCTCGCCGACATGGGGGAGAATGGCGACCCGGAGGCGCTCGCCGGCCTCGGCGAGCTCGCCCAGCGCTACAGCGACGCGCGCGGCATGCTGCTGCTCGGCAAGGCTGCGCTCAATCGCGGCCTGCCATTCGACTTCTACGCCTATCCCGTCAACGGCATTCCGCAGTTCACGCCGATCGGCCCCGAGGTCGAGCGCAGCATCATCTACGCGATCGCGCGGCAGGAGAGCGCGTTCAATCCGCGTGTGGTTTCGCCGGCGCAGGCCTATGGACTGATGCAGGTGACCCCGGACGCCGCCCGCTACGTGTGCAAACGCCACGGCGCGACATACGACCTGGGGCGGCTGAAGAACGATTCGGTCTACAACGCCACGCTCGGCTCGGCCGAGCTCGGCGGGCTGCTCGAGGACTATCGCGGCTCCTATATCATGACCTTCGCCGCCTATAATGCCGGCCGCGGCAGCGTGAAGAAGTGGGTCGAGCGTTACGGCGATCCGCGCAACCCGAAGGTGGACGCGGTCGACTGGGTCGAGCTGATTCCGTTCTCCGAGACGCGCAACTACGTGCAGCGGATCATGGAAAACCTTCAGGTCTACCGCGCCCGCTTCGGCGGGGGCACGCGCCTGCAGATCGAGGCCGATCTGCGCCGCGGCGCGGTCAGCCTGGAATAGTAGCGGTTCCCTCTTTCACTTCGCAGCCCCGGAGCAAGGGCGGCAAGCGCCCGACTGGTCGTGAGCTGAACCGGCGAAACCTGTCCAGCGGTCGGCGACCTTCTGCTTACGCCTGCTCGACGGGTCTCTCGAGCGGCGCGGCGGCCACGGTTCAATCAGCATTTCGGCCGAGACCCGCCGCGCGACAATGAAGGCGGCGGCTGCAGCTCGCGATCCATGAGGCGCTGGCATGGCCGGGCCGGCAACGCTGCATCCCTGCTCGATGCATCTCGGTCGACAGGACTTGCACGGATCCCCTCTCCACGACAGCCTGCATCGGGCCACACCGAACCATCGAGAAGGGGTGCGCGGTCGCGCTCTCGGCCCGACGAGAACACAGGCGCCCAGGGCCAAAAGGAAAAGCCCCGGCGGTTTCCCGCCGGGGCTCTCTGTCAGGTCGTTAGACCAAACTTACCAGTTGCGCTGAGCGCGGAGGAGCAGGGTGAACGAGTCCTGATCCTTGAGCTCGTAAGCCGCGACGGGCTTAGCCAACGCCGCACTGGCGCCAGCAGCGGTGACCGTTCCGGCTGCGTACTTCTGGTCCAGATGGGTCCAGTTGAAGTCGGCCGAGAAGGTCAGGTTCTTGACCGGCGTCCAGCGGGTGATGAGACCCAGCTGAGCGATGTTGTAGTCGGGGTTACAGGCAGCCGAAGCAATGCCGAGTGCAACCGACACGGTGCCGCCCACGCCGCACATCGCGGTCTTCGCTGCGCCAGTGTAGCGAACTCCAGCGTACGCACCGTAGAGAGCCGTGTTCCAGTACGGATCCCAGTTGTGGGTGTACGCACCGCGCATACCCCAGGTCTGGACCAGCTCCAGGCCGCCACCGGTCACGTGCACCGCGTCAGGTGCGAAACCGATGCCGATGCTCTGATATGCGCCGGCCAGGCCGGTGCTGCCATAGCTCGTCCAGGCACCGGTGCCACCGGCGAGGTCCTGGATGTTGTAGCGGGTCGCACCGTCGGTATAGACGCCCTGGATGTTGATCGTGTCACCCGCACCCGTCGGGATGTTCTTGATCGACAAAGCCAGCTGAGCCGCCCAACCCCACTTGTCGCCGGGGTGACCGGTGGGTTCGGTCGCTCCGTAGTAGCCCGCATGGTTCTCATGCGCCGCAACCGACGCCTGGAACAGACCCCAAGCCTGGTCCACGCGAACCATGGCGACGAGGTCCGGCGAGCGCGAGCCGGCGGTGTTGTTGGTGCCGTAGCCGAAGGTGCCCGGAACAGCGAGGTTGTTGATACCAGCCTGATAGTACTGGACCTGATCCTGCGCCGAGAACGATGCCGTGATGCCCTGACCGAAGTCAGCGGTGTAGGTGAACTGGTTGACGCCGGTAACCGTGCCGCCGCCGCCGACGAGACCGTCGAAGTTGTTACCGGGATAGTTGGTCCAGGGAGCTGAGAACTGGGAGACCGCCTTACCCATCGTGAAGCCAGCGAACTGGATGAAGGCGTAGTACACGCCGAGCGAACCACCGGCCACCGAGCCGTTGCCCGAGGTACCCGCCGGAGCCGAGTCGTATGCGGTCGTACCGCCACCGGTGTATCCGCCGGTCGTCCACGAGAAGGTCGCATCGAAGAACGTGCGAACCACGCCGTATTCGGTCGCGGTGCGGGTATCGATGTTGAGATCCTGACGAGCCCGCATCGTGTAGTAGTTGCTGAGGCGGTTGTGAGCGCCAGCAGCGCCGTTGAACGCGCCATTGTAGACGCTGTTGGTGCCCAGCGCGACTTCAGCGCGGAGATAACCACCCAGCTTGATGCAGGTGTCAGTGCCCGGGATGTAGTAGAAGCCCGCACCGTACAGCGAGCAGATCTTCACGTATTCGACCGCCTTGGCCTTCACGGGGAGATCGGCTGCCTGCGCTCCGCCCACGGCGATCAGACCCGCCGCTGAGCCGAGCAAAAGGCTCTTAACCAACTTCATGTTAAACCTCCAAGTTGCTCTTTCAGGGAAGGTCACTGACCGGATGGTCAATTCCCCAGCCCCCTCTAAATCACCGCTTTGGGCCCCTTCGCGCCTTCGGACACACCCGCATGAACGCGAGGGACTTAAGCGAAAGACCTAAACGGGACGACCTCGGGATGCCCCCCTCCGTCGCTCAGTCACAATTACAGAACGGCCTTGCACACACAACAAGAGAACGCTCCCAAACGGGCCGAGGAAGCGTGTTTTCCGGTGGGTGTTGCACAAATAACACGCAGATGTGATCAGATCGCGCTTGCAACCTACTGTTTTCACTAACGTTTTTGAAGCGGTTCCATTTGCCATCAAAGTTCCCCACATGGGGCGCCGCTTCTGAAGACATCGGCCTGGAGTGGCTTTGACGCGCTCGAATCGTGGAATCACGAAGAGACTCAATGGACAGACATCAGCGCCTTCGCCCCGGTAAGCGCAGTCGCCGCAATGCCTTTGGCGCGCCGGCAATGACTCTTTATAGAGATGGCGAAGATCGGGATCGCGCCGGCAGCTCGCAAGACAAGACGCAGGGAGGTCAATCTTCCCTAGCCTTCTCGCAGACCATTGAACTTCAAGGGAAATCGGACATCGAGGGGAGCAAGGAAGTCTCCCTCCACAGAGCATCCTGTATCCATGCTCACATGGACAGGCCTCGGATCTGCCTTGGCGGCGCCACGCTCTTGGCCGCTCAGAGCACCCCTATGTTTCGAAATTCACTGGGAATTCGAGCGAAACACGCGCTTCCAATTTGACCCGCGCGAGCAATTAGATGCATAAGGCTCGCACCGGAGAGGTGGCCGAGTGGCTGAAGGCAACGCTTTGCTAAAGCGTCATACGGTCTCAAGCTGTATCGAGGGTTCGAATCCCTCCCTCTCCGCCATCGGCAGCAGAATCAATCAAGTTCCAGGCGTTCTTTCACCTGAGAACGATGGTGACCACACTGAGCTCACCGCGAGTCGCGCGTGCCTGCCCGCACCCAGATACCAGATCGCCAGATCCGCCAATGCGAAGGCGATATCAGCACGGCCTCGCCGGCCCAGACATTGAACCACACGCCGTCCGTCCGCCGGCAGGGAAAGGACCAGGGCAAGATTCCGGTCTTGTCGAGACGTCCGAGCTCCAGATCGCACTCATCGGGAGCGATCTGAATCGGCAGCCATCGTTCATTCGTGTCCATACCACCCAGTTTATGCGCGGCAAGACGAAGACACTTGCTTCAGCGCAACTGGCCGCCCCGTGCGACTACGGGGGCAGGTGCGATTCTCATCAGTGCGCGGAGACCCAGGCCCTCGCCTCGCGCTGTGCGGCCGAGATCTCGGCTTCCGACATCTGCCCGGCGACTTCCTGGCGCAGCGCTACGGCGTCCTTGCGGCCCTTCAACGCGGCAAGGTTGAACCATTTGTGCGCGGCGACGAGATCGACGATCCCGGAGCGGCCGCTCGCCCAGTAGATTCCGCGCTCGAACAGCACGTCCGACAGCGCGCTCGCATCGATCGGCGTTGCCGTCTCCAGATCGAAAGTACCCTGAAACATCACGCATCCCCTTTGTTCTTATGCCGCCTCGTCCCCCGAGCGCGGCTCCCGTCCAAAAAGCTGTTCGACTCATCCCATGCCGTTTGCCGGCTTGTTGGAGACGATGATGGCGGGCAAATTTGAATGGCAGTTTAAGTATCGCGATGAAGCAGACGTAAACGCGGGTGTGCGACGCCGAGCTGCGGAATCCAAAAAGCTCCTGAGTTGCAGGCACTTCTGCGATTCGTCAGATTCGGTTTACCGTTGGAATTCAGGACATCGATAACCATCACGCGCAGTCGGATGCGCGCTGTGGCCTATCGCGCGCCGCGCATCGCATCTTCCCAGAGCGGTGATGCAGCTTCCAGAGACAACGGCGATCCACCGAGAAGCCACGGTGTGCTGGATTGTCCCGTCGGAGCCAGGCGAAGGCACCGCAACTCCAGACGCGGCGCGCGAGCGGCGCAAGTCAAGCCGCAACCCTCGCCTGCCCACGGTCGGAGGCAGAGACGTCAGCTGGGCGCCGTCCCGGTCAGATCAGCAATGTGGGGAAAGGAATGCCGGCAATACCCCGGCCTCAGGAGAACGAGGGCGTCGGCGAACACGTCAGGACCAGATTTCACATGAGCCCGAAGGCTGCTTGCGAAATTGCGGGGCTCTCAAAAAGGATACCCGCACCGAACGAAGAAAACTCGTTTCTTCTGCCGGACCGTGAAGGAGAACGATCCGACCGTTGACCTGATGTCTCGCCGACACCCTCTATCGTCGACCAGAACCTCGAAGGCGCTGATGACGTGCCGGCTATCTGAAGCCGGCAACTTCAGAAGCGAAGTTACTTCTTCTTTGCGACCTTGCGGGTCTTCTTCGCAGTCTTCTTCACTGCGCTCTTCGCCTTCTTCGCCTTCTTCGCCTTCTTCGCTTTCTTGGCCATGTTGCCCTCCGATGTGTGAGATGGCTTTAATCGCTGCGTGCATTCGGGGATCGAATGCACTTCATCCCGAATACACCAACACGAAGAAAAAAACAGCGTCTCGCTTAAAGAAGTGTTGACGACGCAACGCGCGTGCGCTTGCGAGCGCGACGCAAGCACACTGCGCGACGCGCGCGAGCGATCGCAAGGAGCACTCGCAGCATCGGCGTTCGAGAGAGACGCGATTGCATGAAAACACTATGCAGCAAGTATTTTTCTGCACGCGCGCATCACGCGCGATCGATGCGATGATGTGCATCGACACCTCGGCGATCACGTTGCCGGGGCGCTTCGCGGACTCTGAGTCGCGAATTTTGGCAACGAAAATATTTTCGTGCTTAACGGCGCAATCGCTCGTCGGAGCCTGTGCAAGCCGCCGTTTTGCGCGAATCGCGTGACGGCGATTCGGTCGCGGCAGCAGCGTGGATCGGGATGAAGTTTTCTTCCGAGCATGCGCGCGAGCGTCGCACCGAAGCGGAAAGCGAGGTGACGAAGCGTGTCCGTCACCTCGTACGCACGTGCGAGGCTAGACGCCCAGCTTGGACTTGAGCAGGTCGTTGACGCTCTGCGGGTTGGCCTTGCCGCCCGACGCCTTCATCACCTGGCCGACGAACCAACCGAGCGACTGCGGCTTGTCCTTGACCTGCGCGGCCTTGTCGGGGTTCGCCGCGATGATGTCGTCGACAACCTTTTCGATCGCCGAAAGATCCGTGACCTGCTTCATGCCGCGGCTTTCCACCAGCGCGCGGGGATCGCCGCCCTCCTGCCAGACGATCTCGAACAGATCCTTGGCGATCTTCCCCGATATCGTGCCCTCGCCGATCAGGTCGATGATGGCTGCAAGCTGTTGGGCATCGACCGGAGAGTCCGTGATGCCCCGGCCTTCCTTGTTGAGACGGCCGAACAGCTCGTTGATCACCCAGTTCGCCGCCATCTTGCCGTCGCGGGCGCGGTTGGCGAGCCTGTCGAGCACCGTCTCGTAGAAGACCGCGCTCTCGCGCTCGGCGACCAGCACGCTCGCGTCATAGGCCGAGAGCCCGAAATCGGCGACGAAGCGCGTCTTCTTCTGGTCAGGCAGCTCCGGCAGCTGGGCCTTCAGCTCGTCGACGAACGCCTGGCTGAACTCCAGCGGCAACAGGTCGGGGTCGGGGAAGTAACGATAATCGTGCGCCTCTTCCTTCGAGCGCATCGAGCGCGTCTCGCCCTTGTTGGGATCGTAGAGCCGCGTCTCCTGGTCGATCTGGCCGCCATCCTCGAGGATCTCGATCTGGCGCCGCGCCTCGTACTCGATCGCCTGGCCGATGAAATTGATCGAGTTCATGTTCTTGATCTCGCACCGGGTGCCGAGCGGCCCGCCGGGCTTGCGCACCGAGACGTTGACGTCGGCGCGCAGAGATCCCTTCTCCATGTCGCCGTCGCAGGTGCCGAGATAGCGCAGGATGGAGCGCAGCTTCGCTACGTAGGCCTTGGCCTGCTCGGCATCGCGGATGTCGGGCTTGGAGACGATCTCCATCAGCGCCACGCCGCAGCGATTGAGATCGACATTGGACATGGTCGGCGACCGGTCGTGCAGCAACTTGCCGGCATCCTGCTCCAGATGCAGCCGCTCGATGCCGATGGTGACGCTGCGGCCGCCGTCGAGCTCGACCAGCACCTCGCCCTCGCCTACCACCGGCGACTTGTACTGGCTGATCTGATAGCCCTGCGGCGAGTCCGGATAGAAATAGTTCTTGCGATCGAACACCGAGCGCAGGTTGATCTTCGCGTTGAGGCCAAGTCCGGTCCGGACAGCCTGCCTGACGCATTCCTCGTTGATCACGGGCAGCATGCCCGGCATCGCGGCGTCGACCAGCGAGACTTGGCTGTTCGGCTCCCCGCCGAACGCGGTCGAGGCACCCGAGAACAGCTTGGCGTTCGACGTCACCTGGGCATGGATCTCCATGCCGATGACCATCTCCCAATCCCCGGTGGCGCCCTTGAGAAGCTTGTGCGTTGCCGTGCTCATGTCCTGCTCCCAAGCAGCGTGGCAGCGATCCGCTCCCACTCCGCTTCCAATGAATCCTTTGCTGCGACCTGGCCGGCCTGGCGGTACCAATAGCCGGCATTGCCCAGATCGCCTTCGACGCGGTGCAAGTATGCATGCACCCAGGCGGCTTCACGGCCGTTGTCGTCCTGGACGATCTTGTGCGCGCGGTCCCAGTCACCCTTCGCTGCCCACCAGAGGCCTACGAGCGGCGCACTCAGCTCCTGCGCCGGCGCCGCGCCGTCGAGGCTCGCGATGAAGTCAGCGACATTCACCACCACCTCGCGGGCGTGAACCGGCCGGCGGCCTGCTCGATCACTTCGCCGAGCGAGAACAGCGTCTCCTCGTCAAACGGACGGCCGATCAGTTGCAGGCCGAGCGGCAGGCCCTGCGCGTCCTTGCCCGCGGGCACGGCGATACCTGGCAGGCCCGCCATGTTCACCGTCACCGTGAAGATGTCGTTGAGGTACATCTCGACCGGATCGGCGCCGCCTTTCTCGCCGATGCCGAAGGCCGCCGACGGCGTCGCCGGCGTCAGGATGGCATCCACACCCTGGGCGAAGCAGTCCTCAAAGTCCTTCTTGATCAGCGTGCGCACCTTCTGGGCGCGCAAATAGTACGCGTCGTAATAGCCGGCCGAGAGCACATAGGTGCCGATCATGACGCGGCGCTTCACTTCGGCGCCAAAGCCTTCGGCGCGGGTGTTCTCGTAGAGCTCGATGATGTTCTTGGCCGGCTCGCGCAGACCGTAGCGGACGCCGTCATAGCGGGCGAGGTTGGAGGAGGCCTCCGCCGGCGCCACGATGTAATAAGCCGGCAGAGCATATTTGGTGTGCGGCAGCGAGACCTCGACGAGCTCGGCGCCGGCGCTCCTGAGCCAATCCGCGCCCGCTTGCCACAGCTTCTCGATTTCGGCCGGCATGCCGTCGAGCCGATACTCCCTGGGGATGCCGATCTTCATGCCCTTCACGGACCTGCCGATCGCGGTCTCGTAGTCCGGCACGGGAATGTCGACCGAGGTCGTGTCCTTGGGGTCATGACCCGCCATCGAGCGCAGCAGCATCGCGGCATCGCGGACGCTGCGTGCGATCGGACCAGCCTGGTCGAGCGAGGAGGCAAAGGCGACGATGCCCCAGCGCGAGCAGCGGCCATAGGTCGGCTTGATGCCGACGGTCGCGGTGAACGCCGCCGGCTGGCGGATCGAGCCGCCGGTGTCGGTCGCGGTCGCGCCCATGCACAGCAGCGCCGCCACGGCCGAGGCCGAACCGCCGGACGAGCCGCCCGGCACCAACGTGGTGTTGCTGCCGTCGCGCCGCCAGGGATTGCCGACGGGCCCGAAGCAGGAGGTCTCGTTCGACGAGCCCATCGCGAACTCGTCGTTGTTGAGCTTGCCGAGCATCACCGCGCCGTCGCGCCAGAGCTGCGAGGTGACGGTGGACTCGTAGGTCGGCACGAAATTGCCGAGGATCTTCGAGCACGCCGTGGTGCGCACGCCCCTGGTCGCGAACAGATCCTTGATGCCGAGCGGGATGCCGGCGAGCGGCCCCGCATCGCCCTTGGCGATCTTGCTGTCCGCCTCGCGCGCCATGGCCCGTGCCTTGTCGGGCGTCTCCATCACGAAGGCGTTGAGCACGCGCGCAGCCTCGATCGCGGACAAGTGCGCGTCGGTCAGCTCGAGTGACGTGAAAGTCTTGGCCGCGAGGCCCTTGCGGGCCTCTGCGAGCGTCAGCGATGTCAAATCGGTCATTTATTGATCGGGCTGCAGAAGAACGGAGACAAGGTCTTGTCGTTGGCCGGGTCGTCTTTCTTGGCAGCGGCATTCGCAGCAGCCTCGAGCTCATCGAGCACGGCATTGACGGCGACATTGGGATCGGCAGCCTTGCCCTGCCGCTCCATCTTGTCGAGATAGTTCATATAGGCCTGATAGGCCTTCTCATCGTCGCAAAGCAGGCACATCGGACCACGTCCTAAGACTCTTTGTTTGACGCGTTTTCTTCACGCGAACCGGCTTCCACTTCGCTCGAAAACGCAATGTTACTCGACGACCTTCGGCACCAGGAAGAAGTGGCCCTCGGTCGCGGGAGCATTGGCAACGATATCGTCGGCGATCTCGCCGTCATTGACCACGTCCTGCCGCTTCTTCATCTGCATCGGGGTGACCGAGGTCATCGGCTCCACGCCCACGACATTGACCTCCGAGAGCTGCTCGACAAAGGCGAGCATGGCATTGAGCTCGCCCTGCAGATGCGGAACGTCGTCCTCGGAAACCGCAATCCGCGCCAGATGCGCGATGCGGCGGACGGTAGCGGCGTCGACGGACATTATATATGGCCTCTCACGGCAAAACCCATGTGCCGTATAGCAGAGGCCGGTTTTGCGCCGCAACCGGCGCTAGCGCATGATCCGGAAAAGTGTGAAGCGGTTTTCCGAAAAGATCATGCGGAAACAATAACCTGGAGGCCTATCCGGCGAGCGCTTTCAGGCGAGCCAGCGCCGATCTGGCGAGATCGCGGGTCAATTCTGCCGCGGGGACCTCGCGACCGAGGGCCACGGCCTGTCCGGCCCAGAGATTGGTAAAATCCACCCTGCCCTGCTTCTCGGCGGCGGCCTTCAGCGGCCCCAGGGCGGTCGCGGCATGGGGAAAGGGCGGCGCATCCGGCGAGACCGGGCCGGCCTCGCGCATGAGCCGGTTCTGGACCCCGCGCGCCGGACGGCCGGTCATGACATTGGTGATAACCGTGGAATCGTCTCGTGCCTCGGCGAGCGCCTTGCGGCCGCCCGCGCTGACCTTGGACTCCGGACAGCGCAAGTAAGCGCTGCCGATCTGCACGCCGGAGGCACCGAGCGCAAAGGCTGCGGCAATGCCGCGACCGTCCGCAATGCCGCCGGCAGCGATCACCGGCACCTTCACGGCATCGACGACCTGCGGCACCAGCGCGAAGGTGCCGGGCTGTTCTGCAATCTTGTCAGTGAGGAACATGCCGCGATGGCCGCCCGCCTCGGCACCTTGTGCGATCACGGCGTCGACGCCGCGCTCTTCCAGCCAGACCGCTTCTTTCACCGTCGTGGCAGACGAGACGACGCGGCATCCGGCCGCCTTGACCCGCTTGAGCAGCGACGGCTCCGGCAAACCGAAATGGAAGCTGACGACCTCCGGCTTCAGCTCTTCGACGACCTCGCAGAAGGCGGCGTCGAAGGGCGCGCGGTCGGCCGCGGCGATCGGCGCCGCCGGATCGAGACCGTGCTCGGCGTAGTACCCTGCCAGCCGCTGCTTCCACCGCGCCTCGGCCTCCGCCGTCAGCTCGACCGGTGTGTGGCAGAAGAAGTTCATGTTCACCGGCGCCTTTACGCGCTGGCGGATGAGCCCGACCTGCTCGCGCGCCTTCTCCGCCGAGATCATCGCACACGGCAGCGAGCCCAGCGCCCCGCCTTGCGCCGCCGCAATCACCAGCTCCGCATCCATCACGCCAGCCATCGGCGCCAGCACGATGGGGAATTCGGTCTTGAAGAGATCGATCAGTCGACGGTCAGGCCACATGGTTCTTGCCTCGCTCTTGCCCTCTCCCCTTGAGGGAGAGGGTGGATCGCCGCGTAGCGGCGAGACGGGTGAGGGGTTTGCATCCGCAGAGACAGACCTCTCAAATTTGACTTTACGCTCCGCGGATAGAACCTCTCATCCGGCGCGGATTGCATCCGCGCCACCTTCTCCCACAAGGGGAGAAGGAAAAGAAGCACCGGAATTCCGCCGCCCCTCCAGCAACTGCTCGACCTCAACCGCAATCCGATCGACGATCTCGGCCGCCGGCGGAATATCATGAATCAAGCCGACCGCCTCTCCCGCGATCACGGCGGCCACGTCGAAATTGCCGGCCGCCTTTGCCGCCGCATACTCCGCCGCGACTGCGGCGACATTCTGCATCAGTTCGACTTCGCGTCCCATCCAGCGCCTGGCATGGTCGTTGATCAGGCACCGGCCGGTGAATGGCGCCGGCCAGACGTTGTTGCGGGAGAGATCGAAGATGATGCCGCGGAGCGTCGAGCCGCTGCTCGCCGCACAGATGCGCCGCTTGGCTTCCTCCGCGCCATCGGCCTCCTGACTCGCATAGAAGCGCGTGCCCAGCAGCACGCCGCTCGCGCCCAGCATCATCATGGCGGCGAGCCCGCGCCCGTCGGCGATGCCGCCGGCCGCCACCACGGGAACACGACCCGCGGCAAGATCGACGATGGCCGGCAGCAGATCGATGCTGGTCCGCGAAGCGCCGTGACCGCCCGCCTCGGTCCCCTGCGCGATCAGGATGTCCGCGCCGGCCTCGAGCGCCTGCCGTGCCATCGCTTCATCCTGCACCTGACAGATCAGGCGCGCGCCGGCCGACTTGATGCGCGGCGCGAACGGCGCGGGATCGCCGAATGACAACATGATCGCGGAAGGCTTTGCGCCGAGTGCGATGTCGAGAAGCTCGGGCTGCCTGGCAAGGCTCCATGTGATGAAGCCGATCCCGAACGGCGCACGCAGATCCGCGAGTTTCGCCGTCTCCCGCTTCAGCCAAGTCCGCTCGCCATAGCCGCCGCCGAGAATGCCGAACCCACCGGCGCGACTCACAGCCGAGACGAGACGGCTGCCGGCGACAATATCCATCGGCGCCAGCAGGATGGGGTGCCTGATCTCCAGCAGCCTGGTCAGCGATGTCGCAATGGGCATGGTCCCTCCCCCGATCTGGACAGAGAGACTAAGCCTGACTTACATTCTCGAAAATTGAATTCTTACGAACGTTGCCATCTCAAAAGAGAAACGAGATATGGAACTCAGCGATCTCCAGACCTTTGCGGCAGTGGCTCGCGTCGGCGGCATTACCCGCGCTGCGGAAGCGCTGAATACAGTGCAGTCCAACGTAACCCAGCGCGTGAAGGCGCTGGAGGCGGAGATCGGCACGGCGCTGTTCGAACGGCATTCGCGCGGTATGACGCTGACGGGCGCCGGCAGGCGCCTCCTCCCCTACGCGCTGAAGATGGCGGCACTGGCGCGTGAGGCCGTGCTTGCTGCGCGCGATGATGGCGAGCCGAGTGGACCGCTCTCGATCGGATCGATGGAGACGACGGCGGCCGTGCGCCTGCCACCCTTGCTGGCGGATTTCCATCGCCGTTGTCCCGCCGTGCGTCTTTCCTTGCGCACCGCGCCGACCGCCGACCTCGTCGCCGACGTGCTCGACGGCACGCTTAACGGCGCCTTCGTCGCGGGGCCCATCACGCACGCCGATCTCACGGCTACGATTGCATTCCGCGAGGAGCTGGTGCTGGTCAGCGCGCGGCGCTGGGCTTCGCTGGCCGAGCTGCGCGCTGGCACGCCGGAGTCCGGCCCGACCGCACTGGTGTTCCGCACCGGTTGTACCTACCGTCAGCGGCTCGAGCAAATATTCGTCGAGTTCGGCTGGCCGTCGGCGGCACGCTTCGAGCTCGGCACGCTCGACGGCATGATCGGATGTGTCGCCGCCGACATGGGAGTGACGCTGCTGCCGCGCGCGGTGATTGAATGCAGCGCGATGAGCGCCAGCATCTCGATCCACACGCTGAGCCCGTCGCATGCGCGCGTCGAGACATTGTTCATCCACCGCCGCGCCGGACATCAAACGAGCGCGCTGAGCGGTTTTGTCGAGTCCCTTGCCAGGGACGACGAGGTCATCGCGGCCTGACGCGACGCAGCGTTCCACTCCACGAAATTCGTCACAAATCCACCGCGCGTCCGCGCATATTCTGCCGCGGCAACGCAGCACATCGAAAAGCTTTGAAGCCCTCGATCGTTCTACGTTAGGATGACTGGCTGGCCAGCGCAAAACCATAACGAAGCCGGACATCGGCAAGAACATCGGGAGGACTATTCGATGCGCAATACGCTCGTGTTGTGCTGTGTCGTCGCATTGTCGGCGATATCAGGAACAGCAAACGCCCAGGACTGGACCAAGTCGAAATGGGGGCCGAACGACGAGATCGGCTCCGCCAACTACATGACGCCCGAGCTCGTGGTGAAGGCCGCCTCACTGGTGAAGACCGGCAAGACCTACGCCCTCGGCATGCCCGTCACATCCCAAACGCCGGCCTACCCGCCGCGCAGTTACAAGATCACCGTTGTGCAGCCGGGTCAGGCCGGCAGTTCCGGTCTTGGCCCCAACAAGGCCACCTACAACGACGATATCCTCGACAGCTGGGTCGGCGTCGGCAGCCAGCTCGACGGCCTCGGCCATCTCGGCATCGAGCACGTCTATTACAACGGCAACAAGCTCGCCGATTTCGCCGATCCGACGGGGCTGAAGAAGCTCGGCATCGAGAAGGTGCCGCCGATGGTTACCCGCGGCGTCCTGCTCGACATGGCAGCCTATTTCAAGACCGACGTGGTCAAGGAAGGCACCGCGTTCAACGTCAAGGAGATCGAGGAGGCCGCCAAGCAGCAGAACGTCGAGATCCGTCAGGGCGATGTCGTCATCTTCCACACCGGCTGGCTCAGCCTGGTCGGCAAGGACGACAAGCGCTATTCGGCCGGCGAGCCCGGGCTCGGCGTCGAGGGGGCAAAATATCTCACCGGCAAGGGTGTCGTCGCCGTCGGTGCCGATACCTGGGGACTCGAGGTGCTGCCGTTCGAATCCAAGAACGTGTTCGAGGTGCACCAGATTCTGCTCGCGATGAACGGGACCTACATTCTCGAAAACATGGACACGGCCGCGCTCGCACGCGACAAGGGCTATGAGTTCCTTTTCGTGCTGGGACAGCCGCGCTGGACCGGCGGCGTGCAGGCGATGATCAACCCGATCGCGATCCGCTGACGCCCGCGAGGGCCTGGAAAGAAGGCCGGGTGAGGTCTTGCAGTGTCTCTCCGGAGCGCACTGCTGCCCTCACCCGCCCCGCACGTCAGATCCGGATGTCCTCATAGGACTCGATCCGACGCGGACCGACCGAGGTCGCCTCGTGCGAGTCCGCGTCGGCAAGATTGCCGAAGTCGAGCTTGGTCAATTTCGTCAGATCGGCGATCGAGACCTGGAAGACGCTGACGTCCTCCTCGGACATCCGCTCGAGCAGATCCGCCTCCCGGATGCGGTCGATCTCCATGACCTGCTTGCGCTGGCTCATCAGGAATGCCGCCGCCTTGAGGCCGTCTTCGTCGCGCCGGATCATTATCTTCCAGAAGTATTTCGGAATCTGAACGCCGCCGAAGCTCGGGTCCTTGTGCGGCCGGCCGTTCGGATTGGGCAGATCGGATCCGTCGGCGTCCGGTCCATCGAACACCGGACCGTTCATCACGATGCCCTTCTCCTCGCCTTCGAGCAGGACATCGCGGGTGTAGTCCTCCAATCCGGCCCAGAGCTGCTTGCCCTGATTGAACGAGAAGAACTGCGGCGAGCAGTTGGTGAAATGGAAGGAATCGTCGCCATGCTGCTTGGCCGCGGCGACGGTGTCGCCCCAGGTCGCATCGAGGCGGCGCACGAGATGACCCCGATCGAACGGATTCCTGGTGCGATCCGCCTCGAAGGTCGCCTGCTTGCGGTAGAACTCGTCGCCGATCTGGGCATCGTCGTCGATGCGTGGATCGCGCAGCCAGGAATCGCCTTCACGCTTGCCGACGTCCTGCTGCTTGGCGCCGTCGATATTGACGCAGCTGAAGAAGGCGAGTCTGCGCTGCTTGTTCATGACCACACTGTAGTTGAAATATCTCAGCTCGAACTGCCTGGAGCTGCCCTTGAGCATCGCGATCCTGGACTTGAGGGCGGCCGGAATCTTCGGCAACGGGACCGAGAATTTTCCGGTGCCGAGGAAGTTCGCCTTGTACCCCGGACGCGATTTCAGCGTGCTCTGATCGATATGCACGGCCTCCATGGGCAGGCCGTTTCTCGGACTGATGTGAGGCAGGAGGCCAGCCGGCGGGGCGATCAGCGGCTTGCCGCCGTTGTGTATGCTGCCGTTCGCTGTACCTCCGTCAGCTCCCGCCGGGCCCGGCACGGGGGCGAGCGGAGCGAACGGAATTTCCTTCCTGAGTATCGGCAATGGCACGCGCACTGGAACCACGAGAGAGGTGCCGTCGACGGACTGCTCGACCCAGAAATTGGCGCCGAACGCAGGCACGGCCTCCGGCGCCCGGACTTTCGCGCTCTCTTGCCGGATTGGCGGCTCTTCCTCATCCAACACCGGCTTGATCAACGGGTGGGAGCCGACGGCCACCTTGAGATCGGCCACGATCGCGCTGACTCGGATGCCTTCGTTGGCGATCCAGTCGATCGAGGATTCGTCCATCGAGGGCTTCCATACCTTGCCGTCCTTGGTCAGGGTGCGGCCCTGCCCATCCTTCCGCGGAACGCCGCTGTGGTGCAGCGCGACCACCTGCCAGAAGCGGTTGAACGCCGGGGAGCCCGACGATCCAGCCGTCGTGTCGGTGTTGTACCAGAGGAAGTCGCCGGCATATTTGAGCAGCTTGTTCTCGCGGACGCAGACCTGCTTCATCTGGCCGCTGGGATGCTGGATGATGGTGAGATATTCGCCCGGGTCTGCCTTACCGGGTGCACCGCTCAGCGGCAGCCATCCCCAGTCGTCAAGATGCTCGTGGCCCGACAGCGAAGTCTGGGCCACCGCGACGACCGAGAAATCCAGCCTGTCATTGGTGTAGAAGAATCTGCCGGGCTCGAATCCGAACCTCTCCGGCAGGCGCTCTTGTCCCGAGATATCCAGTTCATAGTTGAAATCGGCAATCGAATTCGCGGCGTCCGCCGGCTTGCCGAAGACATGATGGTTGGTCAGCAGCAGGCCGGGCCCGATCAGAAAGCCCGAGCCATAGCCGAGCAGGTTCGACTTCAGATCCCTCAGCTGAATACGGCAAACAGAGCGTGCGGCGGCCGTCCCCTTTGCGAGATAATTGATGCTGTCGAGATCATTGCCCTGGATGATCCGCTCCAGCCCTTTCTCCGCTGCCTGCATGTCGTGCGTCTCGGCCAGTAGCTGGCGCTGGCGCAGGCGCATCTTTTCGACGGACATCTCGATCGGGCCGTCGCCCAGTTTCCGGTTCAAGGCATCGGGTGAGAACTCGGCTTGCTTGAATCGCCTTTCGGAGCCCGCGATGAGGCTTGGCTTGATGAGCATCAGAACCTCTCAAAATGACTGAGCGAATGTCGGAGGTGGCCGGCGCCTCAAAAATCTGCGCCAAGGTTGCCTGGCGGACCCGACTGCGGGTCGCTGGCGATCGTTCTGAAAATTGGGGTACGCGCCTCACTCTACTTATACATACATCACTGCCGAACCGCAACCAGAACGTCAATCAAGGTGCACCGCTGAGGACGCGAGATCATGCCATGGTCCGCAACATCGCCCGTGTGAGATTCACCACAAATGGCCGCTGCATTTGTGCGTGGTCATCTTCACGCGCTTCTTCCTATCGCCTTCAGGTGCCACCGCCGCGGTGCGACGATGGAGGCGCATGAGGCGCGAACAGCAGCACGAATCGGTGGCCGCACTCCGCCAGGGCGTAAGTGATCGGCATCGCCGCGACCGCGAACAGGTCGAATAATGTCAGCACATCCATTGTTCCGGGTTCACGCCACAGCACGACGCGTGATATGCGCTAACGCCATGTCGGCCCTTATCCTGCCCCTCGTCGATGCTGTAACCCACTGGCCCGCGCGCGGCGCGCTGGTCGGGCTTGATCTCGGCACCAAGACCATCGGCGTTGCCGTGTCCGACCCCGATCGTCGGCTTGCGACCGGCGTCGAGACGATCCAGCGCAAGCAATTCAAGCAGGATGCCGCGCGCCTGCTCGCGATTGCGGCCGAGCGCAAGGCGGCCGGGTTCGTGCTGGGCCTGCCCATCAACATGGACGGCAGCGAGGGCCCGCGCGCGCAGTCGACCCGCGCCTTCGCCCGCAACCTCGCCGGTCTGACCGCGCTCCCCATCGGACTGTGGGACGAGCGCCTGTCGACAGCGGCGGTCGAGCGCGAGCTGATCGGCATGGATGTCAGCCGCGCCAAGCGCGCCGAGGTGATCGACGAACACGCTGCGATGTTCATCCTGCAAGGCGCGCTCGACCGTCTCGCCAATCTCCGTCCCGGGGCCGCCTGACCGATGGCCGTCGTGATCGCGGCCTTGCTGCCGGTCTTCATCCTCATCGTGCTCGGCATCGTGCTGAAGCGCAGCCTGATGCGGCTCGACACGCAATGGCACGGGTTGGAGCTGCTGACATATTTCGTGTTGTTTCCGATGCTGCTGATCCAGACCCTGGTGAAGGCCGACCTGTCCAAGGTGCCGGTCGCCGGCGTCGGCGGCGCGCTGCTGCTGTCGGCACTGGCGATGTCGCTTTTGTGCCTCGCGCTGCGCCCAGCCCTGTCGCGGCTCGGCGTTGACGGCCCCGCCTTCACCTCGATCTTCCAGGGCGCGACGCGCTGGCAGACCTTCGTGGCGCTGTCGATCGCCGCCAATCTGTTCGGCGATGTCGGGCTGGCGCTCGCCTCCGTGGCGATGGTGGCGATCATCCCGCTCGTCAACGTGTTCAGCGTCTCGGTGCTCGCTCGCTACGCATCGCCGGAAAAGCAATCCGGCCGCGCCATCGTCATCACCTTGGTTCGCAATCCCCTGATCTGGGCCTGCATCATCGGCCTTACCGTCAATGTCACCCACCTGCCGCTGCCAAGGCTCTGGCATGAGGTTGCAGACGCGCTCGGCAGTTCCTCCCTCGCCATCGGCCTGCTCGTCACCGGCGCGGGGCTGCATCTCGAAGGGCTCTTCCGTCCAAGCCTCGGTGCAGCCGTCGGCGTCGTTTTCAAGCTCTTGCTGATGCCCGCGCTCGCGATGGGGCTCGGTTTCTGGTTCGGGCTGTCCGGCAACAGCCTCGCGATCGTGGCGATCTGCTCGGCGGTGCCGACCTCGTCCAGCGCTTATGTCCTCGCCCGCCAGATGGGCGGCGACGCGCCGCTGCTGGCCCAGATCATCACGCTGCAGACGATCTTTGCAGCCATTACGATGCCGATCGCGATCGGGCTGGCGGCCTAGCTCCCCAGCCACATCGTCAGCACCACTGCTGTCAGGTTGTTCAACGCATGGAGCATGATTGTGAGCCAGAGAGAGTTGGCACGATAGCGCATGTAGCCGAACCAGAGGCCGATGGCGAAGACTTCGGCGAGGAAGTACATGTCGTATTGCAGGTGGACGATTGTCCAAACCAGCGACGACAGGAGGATCGCACCGGGTATGCGCAGGAAGCTCGCCGACCAGCCGCGATAGAGGAAGCCCCGCGCCAGAATCTCTTCCGACGTCGGCGCGGCTACGCTGAAGGCGAACAGAAGCAACAGCGCGGCGCCCTTGTCTCGTCCTGACTTCAACAGATCGGTCATGAAACCCGGCGTCGCTTCGCGCCCGAGCGCGCGTGACATGGTCTCCCAGACCACCACGATCAGGATAAGGCCGATGGCGCCGAACAGCAGCTGCTTCCACGACGGCCAATGCAGCGCGAGATAGTCGACGAAAGAAGCCCTCTTGATGCGAATGGCGAGCCAAACCGCAAGAAGCGTCGCCGGCAGTCCCATGATGACCGAGAACGCGAGCGTCTGGGGCTCGCGACCGACGAGCTGGAGCGAGGCGAGGTCCATTGGAAGACCGCGCTGCGCCGCGAGCACGATGACGGCGCCGATCTGCCCGACGAACATCGCGACGAAGATGAAGAGCCCCCAGAGCGCAGTGCCCCAGAACTTCCAGACGCGTGGCGCGACAGGAGCTTCCGTCAGTGGCGGATGATCGGGATTGAGGGAGTCCATCAGGAGGCTTTCGTTAGAGCTTCACCGTCATTCCGGGGCGATGCGCAGCATCGAACTCAGGTGCGCAATTGCGCGCCCGAGACTCTCGAGATCCCGGGTTCGTCCTTCGGATCGCCCGGACCACAGATCAAACACTCATGGCAGCGCCCGCTCCAGCAGCATGCGCACATCGGCACTCTCGAGTTCCACCGCGCCGTACATGCTGGCATGATTGGTCGCAAGCCGCGTGCTCGCAAACAGTTCGGCATTGTGTGGGGACACCGCCTGGAGCGCCGCCGCAGCGGCGAGCAACGCCAGCTTCTCGACCGCCAGGCGCGCGACGCGCTCGCCGTCGGCGCGGCGGAAGGTCTTGCCGATGAACGCAACCGCTTGCCCTGCTCCCGGCAAGCCCTTGGTTTCGGCTGCCAGCGCGTGCAGCACCGTCATCGCCGCGTCCGGCTCGCGCGAGAGCGCGCGGAGCACGTCGAGGCACATGACGTTGCCCGAGCCTTCCCAGATCGCGTTGACCGGCGACTCCCGATAGTGCCGCGCCAGAATGCCGTCTTCGACATAGCCGTTGCCGCCGAGGCATTCCATGGCCTCATAGAGGAATGGCGGCGCACTCTTGCAGGTCCAGTATTTGATCGCCGGCGTGAGCAGCCGCATATAGGCAGCTTCCGCCGCATCGCGCGGCGTGCGGTCGAAGGCGCGGCAGAGCCGCATCACCAGCGCCGTGCTCGCCTCCACATGCAGCGCCATGTCCGACAGCACCGCCTGCATCAGTGGCTGATCGGCAAGATGCTTCTGGAAAACGCTGCGGTGCCGCGCATGATGAAGCGCATGCGCGAGCCCCGAACGCATCAGCCCGACGGACGCAATCGCGCAATCCTGCCGCGTCAACTGCACCATCTGTATGATGGTGCGGATGCCCTTGCCTTCCTCGCCGATCCGTTCGGCATGAGCGCCGACGAACTCGACCTCCGACGAGGCGTTGGAGCGGTTGCCCAGCTTGTCCTTCAATCGCTGGAACTGGATGGCGTTGACCGAACCGTCCGGCGCGAAGCGCGGCATGAAGAAACAGGTCAGCCCGCCATCCGCCTGCGCCAGCACCAGGAACGCGTCACACATGGGCGCCGACATGAACCATTTGTGACCGGTGATGCGATACGCATTCCCGTCGCGAACTGCGCGCGTCATGTTCGCGCGCACGTCGGTGCCGCCCTGCTTCTCGGTCATGCCCATGCCGAGCGTCATGCCGCGCTTGCCCCACCACGGCGCAAAGCCGGGATCGTAGCTCTTCGTGGACAGCACCGGCATGACGCGCGCCAGCAAGTCGGGCTGCATCGCCAGCGCACCAACGGAAGCGCGCGTCATCGTGATCGGGCAGAGGTGGCCGGTCTCGACCTGCGCAGCCATGTAGAATTTTGCCGCGCGGATGACCTCGGCGGCATCGTCCGCCGGTCGTCCATCGGCCGTCCACGTCGAATTGTGCACGCCTGCATGCGCACTGTGCGCCATCAGTTCGTGATAGGCGGGATGAAACTCGACCTGGTCGCGCCGGTGACCCTTGGCATCGAAGCTGCGCAGCTTCGGCGTGTTCTCGTTCGCGAGGCGCCCGCGATCGGCCATCGCCGCAGAACCCCACTCCTTGCCGAACGCGGACAGTTCCCGTTCCGCCGCCGCGCCGCCATTGGCCTTCACCGCCGCGACCAACGGCTGGTCCAGGGTAAAGAGATTGACGTCCTCGAAGGGCGGTGACTGGTTGAAGACTTCATGGGTCGCAAAGTTCGGCTGGGTCATGGGGTAATTCCGATCGAATTCATCTCGACGCGAGCAGTGCCGCCTCTCCCGTCGGGAGAGATAAACCTGCTCGCGGCTGCATCCGCTTCAATTGAATCTACCTCGTCCGCGGCTGGATCGGGAAATCATAGGCCGCCCCGCCCGCCCCCGGCAGGGAAAAATGCCACCACTCCTTCGAATAGTTCACAAAGCCTTGCCTGGCCATCGCGGCCACCAGCCGCTTGCGCCAGGCACGCTGCTCCGGATTGATCGATGGTGCCGCCGTATGGCCCCTGACGTCGGTACAGTCGTAGCCTGTGCCCATGTCGACGCTGCCCTCCGGCGCCCGCACCTCGGCCGGCGCCGTACAATCGGCATAGCTCTTCGACGGATCATATTTGGCGGAATTGTCAGCCTTGAGGTCGACCAGCGTGAGATCGAGCGCCGCGCCGGTCGAATGCTGCGAGCGGCTCGCGATGTAGCCGAGGCGGAACAGCTCGGTCTTGGGAATCCTCGGGTTGTAGCGCCGCTCGGCCGCCGTCTCATGACCGTTCTGCGACCATTTCACCATGTCGAGCGAGGCCCGCGCCGGCCGGTAGCAGTCGAACATCTTCAGCGACAGATTCTGGGCGGCGAGCTCTTCTTGCACCGCCTTCAGTCGCAGCCCTACCTCGCGCTTCACGACGCACTCGCCCGCGCCATAGCCGGCGAGCGGACGGCCGACGAAATTGTTCGATGTGGCGTAGCGGATATCCTGGATGATGCTGGGTTCGATGTCGCGCAGATAGACGAAGCCGCCGGGCAAGGTCTGCGCGCGCACCGGGGCGAGGACAAATGTTGCAAGCAACGCGACGAGCGCGGCCCGCGCCGTGATGTCCTTCCTTGCAATCATTGCACCGGATCCGAGTTGACCAGAAGCTTCGTGATCGCGGTGTCCGTATATTTGTTGCCGGCCCAGACGTCGTCGATGACGAATTGCAGCCAGTAGGCCGTAACCGGCGACCGCAACGTCAGGAGCTGCGCTGAAAACTTGTCGTCGAGGGTGAAGGTCTGCGACTCTCCCCCGGAGAACTGCAATCGGATCTGGCGAACCCTGTTGTTCTTGGCAAAGATATCGGGAGTTTTCTGATAGCCGTTCTGCACATGGATCGATTTGACCCGCCGCGGGGCCTCGAACTCGATGGTGATCCATTCGCCGATGCCGCTGCCCGAGGCGCCCTCCACCCATGCCGTTCCCGTCGAGGCGTCGAACAAGTTCGCCACGCCGTATGAGTTGCCGAACTGCGGCTTCAGCATCGAGCTGACGCAATAGGTCGCGAAGCCGCTGCGGGCGCAGCTTTCGCCTGCCGCGGACGGACGCGGTGGACGCATGGCCGCACGCTCCGCAACCGCCGGTCTCGCTTGCGGCTTCACCAACATGCCTGCCACCGGCCGCTCCGACGAGAGGGACGCCCAGAGATAGATCCGCCCGCCGAGCGTCTGGTCGTAATAGGCCGGCGTCTGGTCGTGCGGCACGGGCTCTCCGGCGCCATCGCTCGCCGTCAGCGCCAGCGCCGCCACGCGCTCGCGCACCTCGACTGCGAGATCGCCGAGATGCAGTTCAGGCCGCTTAAGCTGCTCGACGAACACCCGCGTGAACACCGAATTATGCGCCGTATCGTTGCTGCTGAGCTGGTCGAGCGCGGTCTGACCTATCCCGGCGGAATAGAGCGTGAAGATCCCGCGTGCCGGCTTCGAATCCGCAAGCCCCCGCGTGTTCCCGATCGAACGGCCCGCGGCGCGCGGGAACGGATTGTCGCGGCAGGCATCGATCACGACGAACGCGACCCGCACCGACTTCGCCTGAAGCTCCGCGATCACATCCGGCTCCGCAATGGAGGCGCCGCGCACCCGCGCTTCGGCGCCCTCGTTGACGGTCGGCACATCGCTGGGCACGAGGTAGTTCACGCCCGCGATCGCAACGCCGTGTCCGGCATAGAACACCGCGGCGGTATCGCCTGGCTCCAGCCGCGCCGTGAAATCCGCGAGACGGTCGATCATTGCCTGGCGGCCGAGATTGGTCCCCAGCACGATCTCAAAACCAAGTGATCTCAGCGCGTCGGCCACCGACGTCGCGTCATTCGCCGCTTTCTTCAATTGCCGGTCGGCCGGCAGGTTCGGATAGAGATCGTTGCCGATGACCAGCGCCACGCGTTTCTCCGCCAGTGCGGGCGCCGCCAAACCGACAACGCACGCGGCCGCCATGGCAGCAACACAGCGCGCCAGTCGATTAAGATACCGCGTGCTCCTCATACTCCAGCCCGTGACGCAACGTACGGCGCGAGTCTAGCGCAAAGCGGCCGCCGCGGACACAGGCTGGCGGCGCCGTCCCGCCTCTAAAGCGCCGTGGATAAGTCCAGCTGCGGGATTTGAAGCTTGCTCCCCCCGCCATCCCCCCCTATAGCTCTGCTTTTAATGACATCGAAATCGACCTTCGTCCTCGGCCACCGGCATTTGCTGGGCATCGAGGGCCTTTCCGCCGCCGACATTACCGGCCTCCTCGACCTGTCGGAAGAATATGTCGAGCTCAACCGCCAGGTTGACAAGAAGCGCACCGTCCTGCGCGGACGGACGCAGGTGAACCTTTTCTTCGAGGCCTCCACACGGACCCAGTCCTCGTTCGAGCTCGCCGGCAAACGGCTGGGCGCCGACGTCATGAACATGTCGGTGTCGTCCTCCTCGATCCGCAAGGGCGAGACGCTGATCGATACCGCCGTGACGCTGAACGCAATGCACCCTGACATCCTGGTGGTGCGCCATCACGCCTCCGGCGCGGTGGAACTGCTGGCGCGCAAGGTCGACGGTTCCGTCATCAATGCCGGCGACGGCGCGCACGAGCATCCGACCCAGGCGCTGCTCGACGCGCTCACCATCCGTCGCAACAAGGGCCGGATCGAGGGGCTGGTGGTCGCGATCTGCGGCGACGTGCTGCACTCGCGCGTCGCCCGCTCCAACATCATCCTGCTCAATACCATGGGCGCCCGCGTCCGCGTCGTCGGTCCCTCCACGCTGCTGCCGCCCGGCATCGAGCGGATGGGCGTCGAGGTGGCGCGCGACATGCGCGCGGGACTGGAAGGCGCCGACATCGTCATGATGCTGCGGCTCCAGCGCGAGCGCATGAACGGCTCCTTCGTGCCCTCGTCATCGGAATACTTCCACTATTTCGGGCTCGACCAGAAGAAGCTCGCCTATGCCAAGCCGGACGCGCTCGTGATGCATCCCGGCCCCATGAACCGGGGCGTTGAGATCGACTCGATCGTGGCCGACGGCGCGCAGTCCCTGATCCGCGAACAGGTGGAGATGGGCGTCGCCGTGCGCATGGCCGTGCTGGAAGCGCTCGCCCGCAACCTGCCGAACGCGTGATGCCGATGTTGACCGACCGCCGCCCCATTCTGCTCGCCAATGCTCGCATCGTCGATCCCAGCAGGGATTTCGACGGCATCGGCGACGTTCTCATCGCCGACGGCACCATCCGCGAGACCCGCCGCGGCATCGGCGCGGCCGGCGTCCCCGAGGGCACGGACATCATCAACTGCTCCGGCAAGATCGTGGCGCCCGGCCTGATCGACATGCGCGCCTTCGTCGGCGAGCCAGGGCTCAGCCACCGCGAGACCTTTGCCTCCGCGAGCCAGGCCGCCGCGACCGGTGGCATCACCACCATCATCTGCCAGCCCGCCACCTCGCCGGTCATCGACAATTCGGCGACCGTCGACTTCGTGATGCGTCGCGCCCGCGACACCGCGATCGTCAACATCCAGCCGATGGCCGCGCTCACCAAGGGGATGCATGGCGAGGAAATGACCGAGTTCGGCCTCCTGAAAGCCGCGGGCGCGGTGGCTTTCAGCGACGGCGACAAGAGCGTGACCAACGCCCAGGTCATGCGTCGCGCGCTGACCTACGCCCGCGACTTCGACGCGCTGATCGTGCATCACACCGAGGACCCCAACCTCGTCGGCGAAGGCGTGATGAACGAGGGAGAGTTCGCGACCCGGCTCGGCCTGATGGGCATCCCGAATGCCGCCGAAGCCGTGATGCTGGAGCGCGACCTGCGCCTCGTCGCGCTGACCGGCGGCCGCTATCACGCGGCTTCGCTGACCTGCATCGATTCGCTCGACATCCTCCAGCGCGCCCGCAGTGCCGGGCTCGCCTGCAGCGCCTCGGTCTCGATCAACCATCTGGCATTGAACGAGAACGATATCGGTCCTTACCGTTCGTTCCTGAAGCTCTCGCCGCCGCTGCGGACCGAGGACGATCGCCGTGCGCTGGTGGCAGCGATCTCCTCCGGCCTGCTCGATGTGATCATGTCCGATCACAATCCTCAGGACGTCGAGGTCAAGCGCCTGCCGTTCGCGGAAGCCGCGCCCGGCGCCGTCGGACTCGAAACGATGCTGCCGGCCGGCTTGCGGCTGGTGCATAATGGCGAACTGGAGCTGAAGACGCTGATCCGCGCGATGTCGACGCGGCCCGCCGAGTTGCTCGGCCTATCAGGCGGAACCCTGCGGGCCGGCAGCCCGGCCGACGTCATCGTGATCGATCCCGACACGCCCTGGGTGGTCGATCCCGCCGTCCTCAAATCGCCCTGCAAGAACACGCCGTTCGACGAGGCCCGCTTTACAGGCCGCGTGGTGCGCACCATTGTCGGCGGCCGGACGGTCTATGAGCATGTCTGACACGCACGATCGTTCGATATCGGAATTCTGCCTCTGGAGCTGCCGCCATGGCGCTTGAAGCTTTTCTGCCGGTGGCCTTCGTCATCGGCTACCTCCTCGGTTCGATTCCGTTCGGGCTGATCCTGACCAAGCTCGCGGGCACGCAGGATATCCGCTCGATCGGCTCCGGCAGCATCGGCGCCACCAACGTGCTGCGCACCGGACGCAAGAGCCTTGCGGCGGGCACCCTGCTGTTCGACGCGCTCAAGGGCACCGTGGCCGTGGTGATCGCCGGCTATATTGCAGGGCCCAATGCCGCGATGGTGGCCGGGCTCGGCGCTTTCCTCGGGCATCTCTTCCCGGTCTGGCTCAAATTCAAAGGCGGCAAGGGAGTCGCGGTCTATATCGGCATCCTGCTCGGCCTGTTCTGGCCCGGCGCCGTGGTGTTCTGCCTGCTGTGGCTGGCCACTGCCTTCACCACCCGCTATTCCTCGCTCTCGGCGCTGGTGGCGGCGTTCATCACACCGATGTTCCTGTGGTGGTTCGGCCACCTCGCCTTGTCCGCACTGGCGGCGGTGCTGACGCTGCTCTTGTTCTACGCGCATCGCGAGAACATCAGGCGCCTGCAGACCGGCAAGGAAAGCCGGATCGGCGAAAAGGCTTAGAGCGTTTTCGGCGAAGCCGGGCATCTACGGATACCGGAGCACCGCTTCTGCATTATATGCCAAATCCTGTTCGCAACTTGCGGCCGAATCACGGTTGTATTGGCGAGCGGGTTCCGATCCTGTCATTGTGACAGCGGAAATGGCGGCGGTTGCTCAGAATGAGCGAGAAGATTTTCGGCGCGCAGGACGGGGTTGGTTCGCTGGGTGGTTCTGGCACCGCGGCGAGCCGGCTGCTCTCGTCAACCAATGTCTGGTGCGATGCGCCCTCCCCGCCTGCCGAGCCAAAGCCTCTCCCCATTTCACCGCCAGCGTCGGTGCCTGATTCCGTTGCGAAAGCGCCTGTTGCAGTTGATGTCGTAACCACGGCTGCGCCGATTGTGCCCATGCAGCCCCGATCCAACCAGTGGCCACCGCGACGATTGTCACTCGCTCTCCAGGGTGGCGGCACCTTTGCCGCCTTCACCTGGGGCGTCCTGGAGCGGTTGCTGGAAGAGACGTCCATTGAGATCGACACCATCAGTGGGGCCAGCGCCGGCGCCATCAATGCGCTGCTGCTCGCCAGCGGTCTTGCCGAAGGCGGACGCGAAGGTGCCCGTTACCGGCTGAACCGTTTCTGGGTCCGGCTGATGCACGAGGCCTCGTTCCGCTCGCTGATGCTGGTCGGCGGCTTTTCGCCCGCGGGGAGCTCGGTCGCGTTCGGCCCGACCCTGCGCTCCGGCCAGTTCGATCCGTTCGATCTCGACCCGCTGCGGCAGGCGGTCTCGCGCGACATCAACTTCTCCGTCCTGCGCGACACGCGCTGCCCGAAGCTGCTGATCGCAGCGACGCGGATCCGCGACGGGCGGCCGCAGATCTTTTCCAACGACGCCATCACCGCTGACGTCGTGCTGGCCTCGACCTGTCCGCCGCTGGTTCACTGCGCCGTCGAGATTGACGGCGAGGCCTACTGGGACGGCGGCTTCGGCGGCAACCCGCCGCTGCTGCGGCTGGTGCAGGAAACGACGACGTCCGATGTCCTGCTGGTCCAGGTTACGCCGACGCGCGACACTTACGTGCCGATCACGCTCGCCGCGATCGACCGCCGGCTCGACCAGATCGCGGCCAACGCCGCGCTCAACGCCGAGGTCGCGGCAATCGAATGGGCGCAGGCCCATGCCGCGCCGTTGCTGCGGCTGTCCCGGATTGCCGCAGAAGACTCGGTCGATGGGCTGGCGCAGCGCTCGTCCACCGATCTCGGCCGCGGCTTCATTCGCCTGCTGCACCGAAGCGGCCGCGAGGCGGCCGGGCGCTGGCTCGGACAAGGTGCGGACGGCAGCGCGCCCGCGCGCACGCGAGAGGCGGCTCGGGCGGAACCCGCGCTAGTCTAGCCTGATTTCGCCAGCGCTTCTTCCAGGAACCAGGCGACCGCAAGTGCGAGCGGATCGTTGCCGAAGCGCGCGATCACCTGCACGCCGACAGGCAGGCCGGCGGCCTTCAGCACCGGTACATTGACGCAAGGATTGCCCATCAGCGTCCAGAGCCGGTTGTAGCGGGGATCGCCGGTGGTCGCGAGCTCCTTGGCCGGCGCAGTGCCCGGCGCGGAATAGGTCAGCAGCACGTCGACGCTCTCGAAGACCTCACCGAGCTCGCGGCGGCCGCGACGGCTGATCCGGCGCGCCTCATCATATTCCTTCGGCGTCAGCCCGACCGTCGCATCGAGGCTGGCGCGCAGCATCGGCGCGATCTCGTCGTGACGCTCGGAGAACTCCCAGGCCAGCGCGCGATGCGCCTCGAAGTCCTGGATGACAGGATGGATGCGCCAGGCCTCCTGCACCGCTTCGGGCAGATCGATCGTCTGAACGCTGGCACCGGCGCGCTCGGCGGCCTTGATCGCAGCTTGCAGTCCCTCTTCGGCCGCCGGCTCCACCGCGCCGGCAAATTCCTGCCTGACGACGCCGATGCGGGGTGACTTCGCCGCGACGATGCCGGAGAACTCCGTACGTCCCGTCATCGCAAGCAGCCCGCGCGCGAGATCCTCGGCGCGTGCGCCGAACAGGCCGACCGTGTCGAGCGCCCACGAATAGCATTTCACGCCGACCGTCGGCAGCATCCGGAACGACGGCTTGATTGCCGCGGTCCCGCAATAGGCGGCAGGCCGGATCACCGAGCCGCCGGTCTGGGTGCCGAGCGCCAGCGGGATCATGCCGGCGCCGACGGCCGCCGCCGAGCCTGCGGACGAGCCGCCCGGCGAATGGCCGAGATTGTGCGGATTGAGCGTCGGCGTCGGATCGCGCGAGGCAAACGCCGTGGTCGTGGTCTTGCCGATAATGGTGGCACCAGCCCGCTTCAGCATCATCACGACCGGCGCATCGGCGCGCGGCTGCCAGCCGCGATAGATCTCCGAGCCCATCTCGGTCGGCATGTCGGCGGTGTCGATGATGTCCTTGATGCCGACCGCGATGCCGCGGAGCGGGCCGGAGCCTTGCGCTTTCGCCGACTTGTCGTGCCGCACGAAGGCACGGATGTCCTTCTCCTTGGCCTCGATCGCGGCGTGCGATTGCGCGATGGCGGCATCGGGCGAAAGCTCCCCCGCCTCGATGCGGCGCTGGAGGTCGGCAAGTGAAATCATGGCAAGATCCTTCTTATTGGGACCGCTTTTAGCACCGGGGCAAGGTCGCGCAAGCACACCCCCTGTTGCGCAACGCCCTCAGGTTGTTCCATGCTGCCCCCACAAGGAGACACCGTGGACGTCATCAATCCGAGCGTGGAGCTGACCGAGCAAGAGCGGATCGACCGCCTGCGGCTGATCCGCTCCGACAATGTCGGCCCGCGCACCTTCCGCTCGCTGGTCGATCATTTCGGCACCGCGCGGGCTGCACTGGAGCGGCTGCCTGATCTGGCGCGCCGCGGCGGTGCGCAGCGATCGGGCCGCATCTGTAGTGCCGACGAGGCCCGGGCCGAGCTTGCCGCAAGCCGCAAGTTCGGCATCGCCTGGCGCGCGCCCGGCGAGGATGGCTATCCGACGCGGCTGGCGATGATCGACGACGCGCCGCCGCTGCTCGCCCTGCGCGGCGACGCCAAGACCCTGATGCGGCCGACGATCGCCATCGTCGGCTCGCGCAATGCCTCCGGCGCCGGCTTGAAGTTCGCCGGCCAGCTCGCGCGCGAGCTCGGCGAAGCCGGCTTTGTCGTCATCTCGGGCCTCGCGCGCGGCGTCGACCAGGCCGCGCATCGCACGAGCATCGAGAGCGGCACGATTGCGGTGCTCGCCGGCGGACATGACTGCATCTATCCGCCCGAGCATGGCGATCTCCTCGCCGCAATCCTCGACCACGCGGGTGCGGCGATCTCCGAGATGCCGCTCGGTCATGAGCCGCGCGCCCGCGACTTTCCCCGCCGCAACCGCTTGATCTCCGGAGCCTCGCTCGGCGTCGTCGTGGTGGAAGCCGCGCACCGCTCGGGCTCGCTGATCACCGCGCGCATGGCCGCCGAACAGGGCCGCGAAGTGTTCGCGGTGCCGGGCTCGCCGCTAGATCCGCGTGCCGCCGGCGCCAACGATCTGATCAAGCAGGGCGCAACGCTCGTCACCGAAGCCGCCGACATCATCAACGCGGTGCAGCCGATCATGGAGCGACCCCTGATGCACCCCGCAGGCGAGCCCGACAGCGAGCCGTTCGAGAGCGATCCGCAAGGCCACGACCGCGACCAGATCACAGGCCTGCTCAGCCCCGCCCCGATCTCGATCGACGACCTCGTGCGGATGTCCGGCGCCTCGCCTGCGATCGTGCGCACTGTGCTCTTGGAGCTCGAGCTGGCCGGAAAGCTCGAGCGTCATGGCGGCGGGTTGGTGTCGCTGCTTTAGTGCTGGACCCCGACGTCTCTTCCTTGACCTGAAGGCGTCATTCCGGGGCGGCTCGAAGAGCCGAACCCGGAATGACCGAATGGAAGGCGCGACTCTACCGGTCGTTCCGCTCGTCGAAGCGCGTGCGCGCTGCCGCGATCTGCTCCTGGTGTTCGATCGCCCACTCGCCCAGCGCCTTCACCGGCTGCTGCAATCCGCGGCCGAGATCGGTCAGCTCATAGTCCACGCGCGGTGGAATGGTCGGAAAGATCGTGCGCGTGACGAGGCCGTCGCGCTCCAGCCCGCGCAACGTCAGGGTCAGCATCCGCTGCGAGATGCCGTTGATCATGCGCTTCAGCTCGTTGAATCGCTTCGGCCCGTCGCTCAGCATCATGATCACGAACACGCTCCATTTGTCACCGACGCGGGACAGCACGGAAGCGACCCCACGGCAGTCCGCATGGTCGGGATGCGGCATGGGATCCGGCCTCGGCGATGCAGGAAAACCGGTGTTCTCAGGTTTCAAGGATGTGCCCATGGCTCAAAAAAGTGCGTTCTTGCGGGGATTTCGGTAGTCACTCATGTAGCTCTGGTTACAAACCTATACCAGGGTGACCCTCACATGAAACTCCTCCACCTCGACTCCAGCGTGCTCGGCCCCCAATCCGTCAGCCGGCAGGTTTCCGCCGCCATCGTCGACCGGCTCCGGCAGGCGACGCCCTCGCTCGAGGTTGTCTATCGCGATCTGGCCCACGCCCCGCTCGCCCATCTCTCCGGGTCGCACCTTGCGGCGGCCCACGGCGCGCCGGCGCCGGCGGAACTCGCGCCCGACCTCGCGGCGAGCGCGGTCGCGCTGGAGGATTTCCTGGCGGCCGACATCGTCGTCATCGGTGCGCCCATGTACAACTTCACGATCCCGAGCCAACTCAAGGCCTGGATCGACCGAATTCTGGTGCCTGGGAAGACATTTAAGTATGGCCCCACTGGGCCCGAGGGGCTCGCGGGCGGCAAGCGGGTGATCGTCGCAATGTCGCGTGGCGGCTTTTACGGCGCCGAGACGCCAAACGCGGCCGGCGAGCACCTCGAAACCTATCTGCGCTGGGTGTTCGGCTTCCTGGGAATCAACAGCGTCGAGTTCATCCCCGCCGACGGAATCCAGATCGACCCGGACCACCGCGAGAAGGCGCTCACCGGCGCTCTCCAGGCAGCAACGGCTCTGCGTTCAGCATAGCCCCCCGACCGCTGAACCGTCCCGCGCAACACACATGCTGCGCCGGACGACCGAGCTTGTTTGGAGCGTCAGCCGCGATAGATCGGCGCGCCGCTCGGCGAGGCCACCGCGCCGCCATCGACAAAGATCTCCTGGCCCTGCACATGCGCGGAATCGTCGGAGGCGAGGAACAGCACCGTCTTGGCGACGTGATCGGTTTCACCGATACGGCCGAGCGGCGTCGTCAGCGCGATCCGCTTCTCGAACTCCTTCTCGGCTTCCGGCGTCGCGGTGGCAGCCCCCCAGATCGGCGTGCGGATCGCGCCGGGCGCCACCACGTTGACGCGGATTCCGCGCGGCGACAGCTCCGAGGCCATGACCCGCGCCATCGCGCGCACGCCGGCTTTCGCCGCACCGTAAGCAGAGTAACCGGGAATGCCGAGCACCGAGATCACCGAGCCGTTGAGGATGATCGAGGCATTGTCGTTGAGATGAGGCAGTGCGGCTTGAACGGTGAAGAACACGCCGGTCAGATTGGTGCTGATGATCTTCTCGAACACCTCTGGTTTCGCCGATCCCAGCGGCGTGCCGCCGGCAATGCCGGCATTGGCAAACAGGATGTCGAACTTGCCGAACTTTTCCGCGCCCTGCTTGATTGCGGCTTCAGTGGCGTCGATGTCGGTGGCATCGGCCGCGAGTGCGAGCGCGTTCGACCCGAGTTCGTTCGCGGCTGCCTCCAACGTCTGCTTGTTGCGCCCGGTGATCACCACCTTCGCGCCCTCGGCCACGAACAGCTTTGCGGTCGCAAGCCCGATGCCGCTGTTGCCGCCGGTGATCAGTGCTGCCTTGTTCTTCAGTCTCACGCTCGCCTCCTTAAGTTTCATAATGAAACTAGATTGCCATCTAGGGCATTTGGTTTTATTATGCAACCACACAAGCGCGTGATCGGCTCAGGCGCCGTGCGAACGCGGGAGAGCGAGCGATGGTGAAAAGAACGAGCTTCGAAGGCGATGCATGCCCGATCGCGCGGTCGCTAGAGGCCCTCGGCGACTGGTGGTCGCTGCTGATCATCCGCGAGGCGCTGTTCGGCGTACGCCGTTTCGGCGAATTTCAGAGCAAGCTCGGCATGGCCAAGAACATTCTGGCCGCGCGCCTGCGGTCACTGGTCGAGCACGGCATTTTGGCGACCGCGCCCGCTTCCGACGGCAGCGCCTACCAGGAATATGTGCTGACCCCGAAGGGCCGCGGCACCTTTCCGATCCTGGTCGCGCTGCGGCAATGGAGCGAGGAGTACGACGACCACCCCGAGGAGATCGCGACCATCCTGGTCGATCGCGAGAAAGGTCGCCCGGTGAAGAAGCTGGAAATGCGCGCGGAGGACGGACGCCTTCTCGCGCCAGCCGACACGACGATCAGACCACGCCAGCCATCGAAGGGAGTAAGCCGGAGTCGGTCGGGCTAGCACCGGACAAGAGTGAAACTGCGAACCGCCTTCCAGGGATTGTGACCCTGCCGACCAAACCCGGCGTCATAGTTGAGAGCGTAGACACAGCCGATCTTCATCGCATCAAATTCTGCGTTTCGCTCGATCACGTAATTGCCGGGGGGCTCCGTGTTGAGATGGACGCGACCGGGCTCGGACCATGCCTTGTCGACACCGCGATAGATGACGCGGTCGGACCGGCCTGCGATCGCAAACCAGAGGATCAGTCCTCCGATCAGGCAGGCCGCGATGACGAGACCGCGAACGTCGTTACGGAACTGGTCCGCCGGGATCGAGAGGATCATCGTGTTTCTCACATGGGCTTGGTCGCCGGCGAGAGCGCGGCAGTTCAAGTCAATGTGGAAGCTCCTCACGACAGCTTGCGCTTGGTCCGCAGTCGCATGTGCTCGTCAGCCTCCAGCTTGGTCATACCCAGCAGATAATGCAGCACGGCGAGCTTGTGGCGCTCGGCCAGCTCGCGCAATGCCCCGGTCTGCTCGGCGATGAAGGCCACCGCCTCGTCAGCGCCGCCCTCCCCCGGTTCCTCGTGACGCGAGCCCCCTGGCGAGCCTGATCCAGCACGCGCCCGTTTCTTTCCTGGCCTTGTCACCAGACCCCACCCGAATCCATGCGCCCAATGAGACATTACGCTCACATCACCCGCAACTCCAAGGTGGTATTTTGCAACTTTCCAGATATAGAACTCTCCCCTCCAGAGCGTAGTCCTACACCCCTCGATTTGACAGCGGCGGCCTCACCACCCATGTTCGGGGCGAAACGGCCGACCCGAATCCTTTCGTTTTCGGCCCCATATTTTCCCGTAAGTTACTGGAACTACATGAATATCGTCATCGTGGAGTCGCCGGCGAAAGCCAAGACGATCAACAAGTATTTGGGCTCGTCCTATGAGGTTCTGGCCTCGTTCGGCCATGTCCGCGACCTGCCCGCGAAGAACGGCTCCGTCGATCCCGATGCCAATTTCAAGATGATCTGGGAGGTCGACCCCAAGGCGGCCGGCCGGCTCAACGAGATTGCCAAATCCTTGAAGGGTGCCGACCGCCTGATTCTCGCCACCGACCCCGATCGCGAGGGCGAGGCGATCTCCTGGCACGTGCTGGAGGTGTTGAAGGAAAAGCGCGCGCTGAAGGACCAGAAGGTCGAGCGGGTCGTCTTCAACGCCATCACCAAGCAGGCGGTGTCGGATGCGATGAAGCATCCGCGCCAGATCGACGGCGCGCTGGTCGACGCCTACATGGCGCGTCGCGCCCTTGATTACCTGGTCGGCTTCACCCTCTCCCCCGTGCTGTGGCGCAAGCTGCCGGGTGCCCGCTCGGCTGGCCGGGTGCAGTCGGTGGCACTGCGCCTCGTCTGCGACCGCGAGCTCGAGATCGAGAAATTCGTGCCGCGCGAATATTGGTCGCTGATCGCAACCCTGCTGACGCCGCGCGGCGATGCCTTCGAGGCCCGGCTCGTCGGCGCCGACGGCAAGAAGATCCAGCGCCTCGACATCGGCACCGGCGCCGAAGCCGAGGACTTCAAGAAGGCGCTGGAGGCCGCCAGCTACATCGTGACCGCGGTCGATGCCAAGCCCGCCCGCCGCAATCCGCAGGCGCCCTTCACCACCTCGACGCTGCAGCAGGAAGCCAGCCGCAAATACGGCTTTGCGCCGGCGCACACGATGCGCATCGCCCAGCGCCTCTATGAAGGCATCGACATCGGCGGCGAGACCACCGGACTCATTACTTATATGCGTACCGACGGCGTGCAGATCGATCCGTCCGCGATCACCCAGGCGCGCAAGGTGATCGGCGAGGATTACGGCAACGCCTACGTTCCCGATGCTCCCCGCCAATACCAGGCCAAGGCGAAGAACGCCCAGGAAGCGCACGAGGCGATCCGGCCGACCGACCTGTCCCGCCGCCCCGACAGCCTGAACCGCAGGCTCGATGCCGACCAGGCGAAGCTCTACGAGCTGATCTGGAAGCGCACCATCGCAAGCCAGATGGAGTCGGCCGAGCTCGAGCGCACCACGGTCGACATCACCGCGAAGGCAGGCTCCCGTACGCTGGAGCTGCGCGCCACCGGCCAGGTCGTCAAGTTCGACGGCTTCCTCGCGCTTTATCAAGAAGGTCGCGACGACGAGGAGGACGAGGATTCCCGCCGTCTGCCCGCGATGAGCCCAAACGACGCCCTGAAACGGCAGAGCTTGTCGGTCACCCAGCATTTCACCGAGCCCCCGCCGCGCTTCTCCGAGGCCTCCCTCGTCAAGCGCATGGAAGAGCTCGGCATCGGCCGGCCCTCGACCTACGCCTCGATCCTGCAGGTGCTGAAGGACCGCGGCTACGTCAAGCTGGAGAAGAAGCGTCTGCACGGCGAGGACAAGGGCCGCGTCGTGATCGCGTTCCTGGAGAGCTTCTTCAGCCGCTACGTCGAATACGATTTCACCGCCGCGCTGGAGGAGCAGCTCGACCGCATCTCCAACAACGAGATCTCTTGGCAGCAGGTGCTGAAGGATTTCTGGCGCGACTTCATCGGCGCGGTCGACGACATCAAGGATCTGCGCGTCGCCCAGGTGCTGGACGTGCTCGACGAGATGCTGGGGCCGCACATCTATCCGCCTCGCCCCGATGGCGGCGATGTCAGGCAATGCCCGAATTGCGGCACTGGCCGGCTCAACCTCAAGGCCGGCAAGTTCGGCGCCTTCGTCGGCTGCTCGAACTACCCGGAGTGCCGCTACACCCGTCAGCTCGCCGCCGACGGCGAGGCCACGGCCGACCGTTCGCTTGGCCAGGACCCTGAGACGGGTCGCGATGTCTGGGTCAAGGCCGGCCGCTTCGGCCCCTATATCCAGCTCGGCGAGCAGAAGGATTATGAGGAAGGGGAGAAGCCGAAGCGCGCGGGCATTCCGAAGGGCACTTCGCCCAGCGACGTCGACCTCGAGCTTGCGCTGAAGCTGCTGTCGCTGCCGCGCGAGATCGGCAAGCATCCGGAGACGGGTCTGCCAATCACCGCCGGCCTCGGCCGCTTCGGGCCGTTCGTCAAGCACGACAAGACCTATGCGAGTCTCGAAGCCGGCGACGAGGTGTTCGACATCGGGCTCAACCGCGCGGTGACGCTGATCGCCGAGAAGGCGGCGAAGGGCCCGAGCCGCCGCTTCGGTGCCGATCCAGGCAAGGCCATCGGCGATCATCCGACGCTCGGCACCGTTACGGTCAAGAGCGGCCGCTACGGACCCTACGTCACAGCCGGCGGCGTCAACGCGACGATTCCCGCCGAGTTCGAGAAGGACGCCATCACGCTGGCGCAGGCGATCGCGCTGATCGACGAGCGTGCGGCCAAGGGCGGCGGCAAGACCAAGGCGAAGAAGGCGGCCAAGCCGGCCAAGACCAAGAAGGCTGCAAACGGCGAGGATGCCTCGCCGAAGCCCAAGAAGCCGGCCGCCAAGAAAGCTGCGGCCAAAACCAAATCCGAATCCACCAGCAAGGCGCGCGCTGCCGTGTCGTCGACCGCGAAGACGTCGCCGACCAAAGCGGCCGCGACCAAGGCTCCGGCCAAAAAGAGTGCCGGCAAGAATTAGAGGTTAAGTGAAACGCAAGAATGACCTTGGCTTTCCCGACCGGAACGCCATCGTCGCCTTCATCAAGGCCAATCCGGGAAAGGTCGGAACTCGCGACATTGCGCGCGAGTTCGGCCTGAAGAATGCTGATCGCGCCGAGCTCAGGCGCATGCTGCGCGAGCTCGCCGACGACGGCATCATCAAGAAGAAGCGCCACAAGGTCTCCGAGCCGGAGGCGCTGCCGCCGACACTGCTTGCCGACATCACAGGCCGCGACAGTGACGGCGAATTGATCGCCTCGCCCGCCGAATGGGACGAGGTCGAGAGCGGCGAGCCACCAAAGATCCTGATCGAGATGCCGCGCAAGCCGAAGCCGGGCACCGCGGCCGGAATCGGCGACCGCGCCCTGCTGCGCGTCGAGCGATCCGACGAGACCGAAGGTCCGGCCTGGCGCGGCCGCATCATCAAGGTCATCGACAAGGCCAAGAGCCGCATTCTCGGCGTCTTCCGCAGCCTGCCTGAAGGCGGCGGCCGGCTCGTCGCCGTCGACAAGAAGTTCGCGGACCGCGAACTGAACATCGCCAAGACCGATACCCAGGGCGCGCAGGACGGCGATCTCGTGAGCGTCGACATCGTCCGCTCGCGCGGCTTCGGCCTCGCATCGGGCCGGGTCAAGGAAAAGCTCGGCTCGGTCAAGTCCGAGAAGGCGATCAGCCTGATCGCGATCTATGCTCACGACATCCCGCTGCAATTCTCGTCCGCGGCCGAGCGCGAGGCGGAAGCCGCCGAGCCCGCGAACCTGAAGGGGCGAGAAGACTGGCGCGACGTCCCGCTCATCACCATCGATCCGCCCGACGCCAAGGATCACGACGACGCGGTCCACGCGCAGCCCGATGACGATCCCAACAACAAGGGCGGCTTCATCGTCAACGTCGCCATCGCCGACGTGAGCTTCTACGTGCGGCCGGGCACCGCGCTCGATCGCGACGCGCTCGATCGCGGCAACTCGGTCTATTTTCCCGACCGCGTCGTGCCGATGCTGCCCGAGCGCATCTCCAACAATCTCTGCTCGCTGGTGCCGGGCGAGCCGCGCGGCGCGCTCGCGGTGCGGATGGTGCTCGGCCCCGACGGGCGGAAGCGTTCGCACAGCTTCCACCGCATCCTGATGCGCTCGGCGGCGAAGCTGAGCTACGCGCAGGCGCAGGCCGCGATCGACGGAAAGCCTGACGACACCACAGGCCCCCTGCTCGATCCGATTCTCAAGCCCCTCTATGCCGCTTACGCCTGCGCCAGGCGGGCGCGCGACGAGCGCGATCCGCTCAACCTCGATCTCCCCGAGCGAAAAATTCTCTTGAAGAGCGACGGCACGGTCGACCGCGTCGTCGTGCCGGAACGCCTCGATGCGCACAAGCTGATCGAGGAGTTCATGATCCTCGCCAACGTCGCCGCGGCGGAGATGCTGGAGAAGAAGTCGCTCCCGCTGATCTACCGCGTCCACGACGAGCCGACGCTGGAAAAGGTCCATGCGCTCGCAGAGTTCCTGGAGACGCTGGACGTCCCATTCACGAAGTCAGGCGCGCTGCGCCCGACGCTGTTCAACCGCGTGCTGGCCCAGCTCGAAGGCCATGACTATTACCCGCTGGTGAGCGAGGTCGTGCTGCGCGCCCAGGCCCAGGCGGAGTACTCTTCCGAAAATTACGGGCATTTCGGCCTGAACCTGCGCCGCTATGCGCACTTCACCTCGCCCATCCGCCGCTACGCCGACCTTGTCGTGCACCGTGCACTGGTCCGCGCGCTCGGCCTCGGCGAAGGCGCCCTGCCCGACAGCGAGACGCCGGAATCTCTCGGCGAGGTCGCCGCGCATATTTCGCTGACCGAACGGCGCGCGATGAAGGCGGAGCGCGAGACCGTCGACCGGCTCATCGCGCATCACCTCGCCGACCGCATCGGCGCCAGCTTCCAGGGTCGCGTTTCGGGCGTCACCCGCGCCGGCCTTTTCGTCAAGCTGAGCGAGACCGGCGCCGATGGTCTGATCCCGATCAGATCCCTCGGCACGGAATATTTCAACTATGACGAGAGCCGCCATGCACTGGTCGGCACGCGAAGCGGGACCATGTATCAGCTCGGCGACGTCGTCGACGTCCGTCTGGTCGAAGCGGCTCCCATCGCCGGCGCACTGCGGTTCGAGCTGCTGTCGTCGGAGAGCGAGGGCGGCCCGCGCACGCGCGGATCTTTCCGCCCGCAGCGCAAGCCATCAAAAGCTCATCCCGGACGCAGCCCGGAGAAAAAACGCAAGCCGGAGAAGCAAAAGCCTGCCAAAGGCAAGAAGGCCAAAGGAAACCGGGCCAAAAGGAAGAACAAGAGCAAAGGACAGAAGGGCAAGGCATGGTGATGATCAGCACGGCGCCAAAGATCTGGACGCGCGAGACGGGTCTCGTCGAGCAGCGCGACCTGTGGACGGCGATGAAGCGCGGCTTTCGCGGCCGCTGCCCGCGCTGCGGCGAGGGAAAGCTGTTCCGTGCTTTCCTGAAGACGGCAGATCATTGCGCCAAATGCGAGCTCGACTTCACGCCGCACCGCGCCGACGATCTGCCCGCCTATCTCGTCATCGTCATCGTCGGCCACATCGTGGTGCCGGCCATCCTCTGGATCGAGACCAACTATTCGACGCCGGTCTGGCTCAGCTTCGCGGCCTATCTGCCCTTCACCTTCATCGCCTCGCTCGCACTGTTGCAGCCGGTAAAAGGAGCTGTGGTCGGCTTGCAATGGGCTCTGCGCATGCACGGGTTTGACGAGAACCCTCCGGATGGTATTCCGCCTGTGTAAGCAACAAGCAAGAAAACGGGTTTTGGGTGAGGACATGACGGATATTTCGCAGGCCGAGGAGAAAACCAGGGTTCACGAGGAGAAGGAAGCCGATCACCATCCCTACTTCCGCCCGAGGGATGCGGCGACACTGATCCTGGTCGATCGCAGCGGCACCACCCCGAAAGTGCTGGTCGGCAAGCGGCACGACAAGGTCGTGTTCATGCCCGGCAAGTTCGTCTTTCCGGGCGGACGCGTCGACAAGGCCGATTATCGCGTGCCCTGTGCCGCCCCCATCACGCCCGAGCTGGAGGCCAATCTCGCCAAGGGCAGCCCGAAGACGCCGGCTTCGCGCGCGAAGTCCCTCGCCATTGCCGCGATCCGCGAGGCCTGCGAGGAGACCGGCCTCTGCCTCGGCCGCAAGGCCGAAGGCAAGGTGACAAAGCTCGAGGGCCCCTGGAGGCCGTTCGCCGATGCCGGCCTCCTGCCCGATCCTTCCAGCCTGTTCCTGATCGCGCGGGCGATCACCCCGCCGGGCCGGGTCAAGCGCTTCGACACGCGCTTCTTCACCGCCGATGCCTCCGCAATCACCCATCGCGTCGAGGGGGTGATCCATGCCGATGCCGAGCTGGTGGAGCTGGTCTGGGTCGAGCTCGGCTCAAAGCCGCTCGCCGATCTGCATCCGATGACGCGCAACGTGCTCAACGAGCTCGACACCCGCCTTGCCACCGGCCCGCTTCGTCATGATGCGCCGGTGCCGTTCTTCCATTTCTACGGCGGCAAGATGCAGAAGGATGTGTTGAGCTGACGCTGACATTGCGGAGGCACGGCTCCCTCCTCCGTCATTCCGGGGCGCGCGTAGCGCGAGCCCGGAATCCATTCCTCCACTGTCTCCGCGGTTCGATGGATTCCGGGCTCGCCGCTGCGCGGCGCCCCGGAATGACGTGAATTTGCTGAGCGCGCATCCAAAAACAAAATAATCTTTCCACCCCCGCCAATGGCGGAGTTCCGCCGCGTCCCTATGTCTTTCCGAACGGCACCAAGAACGGACACCGGGCGATGGCACAACGGCAACTCAAGCTTGGCGCGTTCATGCGCCCGATCAGCATCCACACCGGCGCCTGGCGCTATCCCGGAGCCTGGCCCGACGCCAATTTCAACTTCTCGCGCATCAAGCAGCTGATCCAAAAGCTCGAGGCCGGCAAGTTCGACGCCTTCTTCATGGCCGATCACCTCGCCGTGCTGAACATGCCGATCGATGCGCTCAAGCGAAGCCACACCGTGACCTCGTTCGAGCCGTTCACGCTGCTGTCGGCACTCTCGGCGGTCACCGAGCGCATCGGCCTGATCGCGACAGGCTCCACCACCTTCGACGAGCCCTATCACGTCGCGCGCCGCTTCGCCTCGCTCGATCATCTCAGCGGCGGGCGTGCGGGGTGGAATATCGTCACCACCTCCAACCCGGACGCGGCGCTCAATTTCGGTCTCGACGACCACATGGAGCACGCCGAGCGCTACAGGCGCGCCCGCGAGTTCTACGACGTCGTCACTGGCCTCTGGGATTCCTTCGCCGATGATGCCTTCGTGCGCGATGTCGAGAGCGGGCTGTTCTTCGATCCCGCGAAGATGCATACGCTCGACCACAAGGGCAAATATCTGAAGGTTCGCGGCCCTCTCAACATCGCCCGACCCGTGCAGGGCTGGCCCGTGATCGTGCAGGCCGGCGCCTCCGAAGACGGCAAGCAGCTCGCGGCCGAGACCGCGGAAGCCGTCTTCACCGGCGGCGGCAGCCTCGCCGACGGCCAAAAACTCTATGCCGACATCAAGCGCCGCATGGAGAAGGCCGGCCGTGATCCCGAGCATCTCAAGATCCTCCCCGGCGCCTTCGTCGTGGTCGGCGACAGCGTGGATGAGGCCAGGGAAAAGCGCGCGCTGCTCGACAGCCGCGTGCATTACGACAGCGCCATCGCTTCGCTCTCGGTGATCCTGGGCACCGACGCCTCCGGCTTCGATCCCGATGGCCCTCTCCCCGCGATTCCCGAGACCAACGCCAGCAAGAGCGGCCGCCAGCGCATGGTCGATCTCGCCACGCGCGAAAAGCTCACCGTGCGCCAGCTCGCCCAGCGTGTCGGCGGCTATGGCGGCCTGTCCTTCGTCGGCACTGCCAAGACCATCGCCGACCAGATGGAGGAATGGCTGGTCGGGCGCGGCTCGGACGGCTTCAACATCATGTTCCCGTTCCTGCCCGCCGGCCTCGACGATTTCGTCGACAAGGTCGTCCCGGAGCTGCAGCGCCGCGGCATTTTCCGGAAGGAGTATGAAGGGGCCACTTTGAGGGAGAATCTGGGCCTGCCGCGGCCGAAAAATCGCTTCTTCGAGGCCTAATGGGCCCGTTTCGGGTGCTTTTCCGGGTGTAAAACCTTGACATCAGGCGGTTTCTGGCTAGGTTGCCGGCCAACGCGGGCCGTTTGGCCGGCTCCAGATTCCCCTGATATTCTGAGGTACAGAACATGGCCAAAGCGGTCACCATCAAGGTCAAGCTCGTGTCCTCGGCCGACACCGGCTTCTACTACGTCGCCAAGAAGAACTCGCGCACCATGACCGACAAGCTGGTCAAGAAGAAGTACGATCCGGTTGCGCGCAAGCACGTCGAATTCCGCGAAGCCAAGATCAAGTAAGATCGCGGGACGTTGAAGACTTTGACGGGGCCCTCTGGGCCCCGTTTTCATTTTCTCCGCAGCGTGTCTCGGACGCGCTGCCGCTTGCAAGGCTGCTGGCGGAGCCGCGGGCTACTGCGGGCTTCCGGCTACGGACACCCTGCTCTCCATGATCGGTGCTTGGCGGGCGAAGCGAGTGTGACCCGCCTCGCAGAGCACCTCGACCGGATTCAATATCTCGAACGGGATCGTTGCATGAATCTGGTCCATTGCCGTGAAAAGCCATTTGCCCCTGCTGGATCCGCTGCGCTTCGGCGCTGCGCTTGGCGTCGCCGTCTTTCACCAGATGTTCTGGTCCTGGGCCTGGGTCTCGATCGGCGTCCCGGGCTTCGAGCGCTACGTCGCCGCCGATGTCCTCTACCCGTCTGCCGCGCCCTTCACATGGTTCGGCTGGGTCGGCGTCGAAATCTTTTTCGTCATCTCTGGTTTCGTCATCGCCAATTCCGCGGCTCAATCCTCGCCGGGCGGCTTTCTTCTGGGCCGTGCGCTCCGGCTTTATCCGGCGGTCTGGGTGTGCGCCACTGCGACGTTTCTCGTCCTGCTTCTCTTCGGCAGCGGACCCGTCTCCGAAATCATCCAGCCCTACATCCACGCCATGCTGATGGTGCCCAAGGGCGTCACGGGCCATTGGCTTGACGAGGTCTATTGGACGCTGGCGGCCGAGATCGCGTTCTATGGTCTCGTGTTTTGCGCGATGCTCACGAAGAGGATCACTCTGCGGCACCTCGCCTTCGGCCTCACCATCTACAGCGCACTGTTCAACGCGGTCGCGCTGGCGGTGCTGTCATGCGCGACGCCATCCGACCTGCCTTATCTCGTCATCCTGATGTTTCGGGTGCCATGCGCGGCGTTTCTGTTGACGCATGGCTGCTTCTTTGCGCTGGGGATCTGGCTGTTCATTCTCTCGAACAGGCAATTGACTGCGCTGGAGCAGGTCGCCGTCGCCGTCGCCTGTCTTTCAGGCGCGGCGGAGATCTACTTCTTTGCATCTTTCCTTCTGACGTCCATACCCGCGATCGCCGATCAATCGGCGCTCGTGCCGATCATGGTTTGGGCGGCCGCGGTGCTGCTCATTGCGCTTGCCGCAAACCGCAACAGACGGTTCGCCGGCATCGCTTCCCCTGAGGCACCTGCCTATCTGAGAACGCTTGGGCTGATCACCTATCCGCTCTATCTCACCCACAACGTCATCGGCGCGGCGGTCATTCGTGCATTGGTCGACGCCGGTCTCGATGCGACCTCTGCGCTTTGGATCGCACTTGCCATGCTCATCCTGGTCTGCTGGTTCATTTGCGCGAAGATCGAGCCGGCCGTCAGGTCCGCACTGATGCAAATCCTTTCGCGCTTCGGAAAGCTGCCGCAGAGACACCCGGTAACGCGCCGCCCTGCGTTCGCCCGGGGGCTTCGCCTTCCGCTGCCCGTCTCGGTCAAGGTGAAGGTAGCGGCAGCGGCGTAATGACAATGGTGAGCCGCCCGGGCGACGCGTTTGCAGCGCATCCGCCATGCGCCCAGGGGCCGAATGCGACCGGCCCGATGCCGACGGCGAGACCAATCGCGACGCCGATGCGCCAGGCCATCGCGTAGGATTCGAGCGCGTCGTACAGCACCCCCGCCTCCATGAGCGCCGCGGAAGCTGCCGATCGAGTGGCCCTGGATCATCGCCTGGCCACGCCGCCCCCCGGCGCAAGCGAGGTGGCGCATCGCGCCATTTCATAGCTCACAGGAACCTTTTCAGGGCAGGAGCGGTTGGCGTGCGATAGCGCGCGACCGGAGTAACGGCCGCCGCCATGAAGACCGCGCGGACTAGTGCCCTGGGCGGCTGTCCTATGCAGCCTCGTCCTGGCCCCTCGCAGCTGAAATCAGTGAGCGCTCAGTCCACGGCGGGACAGGAACAGCAAAATGAGGCCCGTAGCGAGACAGCCCTTCAAGCCACGCACCACCGAAGAGCTGATGGCGCTGCTGAGTGCAGTAGCGACCGGGATTCTGACCGTCATCATTATCTCGATGCTCTATTTCGGTCGAGACATCTTCGTGCCCGTTGCGCTGGCTATTCTTCTCAGCTTCGTGCTGGCGCCGCTGGTCGGAATATTGCAGCGGATCCATGTCCCGCGGGGACTGGCAGTCGTGAGCGTGGTTGTCGTTGCGTTTATGCTGATCTTCGCGATCGGCAGCCTTCTCGCCACTCAACTGACGCAACTCGCCGGTGACCTGCCCCGATATCAATCGACGATCAGCGACAAGATCCAGGCATTCCGGGATACCAAGGCCGGGAGGGGCACGCTGGAGCGTGCTTCCGATATGCTGAAGGATCTCAGCGAGGAGCTTGATAAACCGAAAGACGCGCCATCCGCGCCGAGGACCGGCGTTGTCCCCGGCTCAAATGCCTCCCCGCCACCGGTCCCAGTCGAGGTACGCCAGCCTGATCCCGGCGCGTTGGAGAGTCTGCGAACCCTGATTTCTCCGCTCATTCATCCGCTCGCTACCACCGGCATCATCATCATTTTCGTCATATTCATTCTCATTCAGCGCGAGGATCTTCGGAATCGCTTCATTCGGCTGGCGGGCTCGCTGGATCTGCAGCGTACGACCGCTGCGTTGGACGATGCAGCGAGCCGCCTCAGCAAGCTGTTTCTGACCCAACTCATCCTGAACGGCGCATTCGGCGTGGTGATCGGCACCGGCCTCTGGTTCATCGGAATTCCCAGCGCGATCCTTTGGGGCATCCTCGCGGCCGCGCTTCGCTTCGTCCCTTATGTCGGCGCCGTTATCGCTGCCGCATTCCCGCTGGCGCTCGCGGTCGCCATCGATCCCGGCTGGTCGATGCTGCTTTGGACTCTCGCTCTATTTCTTGTCGTTGAACCGCTCGTGGGCCATGTCATCGAGCCGATGGTTTACGGCCGCAGCACAGGGCTTTCCCCCGTTGCCGTGGTCGCGTCGGCAACGTTCTGGACGGCGCTCTGGGGACCAATCGGGCTCGTCCTCGCGACCCCCCTCACGATCTGCCTCGTGGTTTTGGGGCGGCATGTGGAGCGATTGGAATTCCTCGACGTCATGTTTGGAGACCGACCGGCGCTTTCTCCGCCGGAAATGTTCTATCAGCGGATGCTGGCGGGGGATCCGACCGAAGCGGCCGAAAAGGCCGAGGAGTTTCTGAAAGAGCGTTCGCTGGCTTCGTACTATGATGAGGTCGCCCTGAAGGGTTTGCACTTGGCGCAAGCCGACGTGGAGCGCAATGCGCTTGACCAGGAACGTCTCATGAAGATTCGAGATGCCGTCAGCGAGTTTGTCGCCGATCTTGCCGATCAGGACGACCGGCCGCCCCCGAGGAGTAGTTCCACCACTGATGCTGAAGCATCATCCGCGGTCGAAGGCATTGCCGAGAATGCGGCCAATGAACGCTTGCCTTACCTGCGTAGCGAAACGCTACCGCCGGATTGGCAGGGTGAACACCCTGTCCTGTGTGTGGCCGGACGCCCCCTGATCGATGAGGCGGCCGCGATCATGCTGGCTCAGCTCTCGACTGAGCACGGCCTCGCTGCGCGAGTCGAAGGCGCAGCATCGCTTTCCACGACGAATGTCTTTCGCCTGGATACAACGGGCGTTGCGATTGTCTGCTTGGTCTACCTCGATGCCCGCGCTGCGGCACACATGCGGTACTCCGTCCGGCGTCTGAGGCGGAAACTGCCGAAGGCAACCATCATCCTGGGCTGCTGGGTCAACGACATTGACCAGGCCGCCATGGAATTGTTGCGGACAGGCGCCAAAGCTGACCTCATTGCGACGAGCATCGGTGAGGCCGTTAGGCTGTGCATCGAAGCGACAGGGATAACGGAACAGGGGCACGAAGCCCCCGGGCAGGACAAGCCCACAACGGCTGCGGCGTGAGATTCTCATCGCGGCTGTCGATGTTTCGCGTCTCCCTGGCGCACTCGGCAACGTCCCGACCGTTGGCTTCCCGGTCAAGTGAATATCGGTTGGCAACGCCGCGCTTCAGCATCAGGCCCTCGCTGCGGAGCGCAGCTCCGCAGGCGACCCAACCCTCTTCCTGCTAGGCCGTCCGCAGCACCGGGGCCGGCGGTTGCGACGGCCGGATCAGCGCGAACGCCACCTGCACGATGCCGCCGGCAAGGCCGAGCGCGACGCCGATGCGCCAGGCCATGGTGTAGGAGCCGAGCGCGTCGTAGAGCAGCCCGCCACCATAGGCACCGAGGAAGCTGCCGATCTGGTGGCTCATGAAGGCAAGGCCCTGGATCATCGCCTGCCAGCGCAGGCCGAACATTTCGGCGACGGCGCCCGCGACGAGCGGGCCGACGCCCATCCAGAGGAAGCCCATGATCGCTCCGAACAGAAGCGTCGAGAACGGACTGGCCGGCAGCGTGAAATACCAGGCCAGCGCGAGCGAGCGCAGGATGTAGATCGCGCCCAATAGCGCCAGCTTGTTCCAGCGCTGGCCGGCCCAGCCGAAGAACAGCGAGCCCAGCACGTTGAAGCCGCCGATCATGCCGAGCGTCTGCGCGCTGAGCATCGGATCGAGGCCGCAGATCGCCAGATATGACGGCAGATGCGTGGTGAGAAACACAAGCTGCATGCCGCAGACGAGATAGGCGCAGGTCATCACGACGAAGGACGCGTTGCCGAACGCTGTCTTCGCCGCGATCGCAGCCGTGGCATCGCCGAGGTCGGCGGCGGCGGGCTTCGGCAGCGGGATTTTGTCGACGCGCCCGGCATACCACGCGGCCGGGATCATCAGCAGCGACATGACGACGAAACCGGCAAGCCCGACGCGCCAGCCAAAGCCCTCGTTGAGCATCTGTCCGATCGGCGCCGACAACAGCGCGCCGAGCGAGCCCGCGCCGGAGACGATGCCCAGCACGGTCGAGCGCACGGTCTCCGGCACTGCGCGCGCCGCCACCGACATCGCGATCGCCGCGGCGGTGCAGGCCATCGAGGTGCCGATCAGCACGCCGGCGCCGATCATGATGCTGACGAGCCCGTTCGCCGTTGCCATCAGCACGAGGCCTGCGATGTACATCAGTGCGCCCACGATCATGATCGGGCGGAAGCCGTAACGCACGGTGAGTGCGCCGGCGGGGGGCTGCAGGAAGCCCCAGGCAAGGTTTTGCACGGCCAGTGCCAGCGTGAAATCCGAGATCGAAATATGGATGTCATGCGTCAGCGGCTGCATGAAGATGCCGAGCGACTGCCGCAACCCCATGCTCAGCGTCAGCATGACCGAGGCACCGATCAGGATGGGCAAGGTCGGGCGCAGGACCTGCAGCAGGGGCATTTTCTTCTCCCTTTTGGGCACGGCGCAATTGCCGTCGTCTGCTGTTGCCACCGATTTTGGTTACACAGACCTGTTTACTTAGGCTATGGTTGGATGTTGCTGTCAAGCGAACAGGACGCCTTCCGCTGCATGGCTCCCCCGCCCGCCCCACAGACGATGAAAGAGCGGATCCTCGAGACCGCCGACAAGCTGTTCTATCTGCAAGGAATTCGCGCCATCGGTGTGGATACCATCGCGGCCGAGATCGGCATCTCCAAGCGTACGCTCTACAATCACTTCCCCTCCAAGGATGCGCTGATCGCGGCCTATCTCGAGCGCCGCTTCGTTCACGCACGCCCCTCCGACAAGCCCCCCGCCGAGCAGATCCTCGCGACGTTTGATTCGCTGGAGCGGCGTTTTGCAGCCAAGGATTTTCGCGGTTGCCCGTTCGTGAATGCGGTGGCCGAGCTCGGCCCTCAGGACCTCGCCGTGAAGAAGATCGCGATCGCCTTCAAGGAAAGCCGACGCCTCTGGTTTCGCGACCGCCTGAGCGAGCTCGGTGTTGCCAATGCGGATGCACTGGCAACGCAGCTCGTGCTGCTCGTCGACGGCTCCATCGCGCAAGATCTGGTGCGCGATGATCCGGCCATGGCGCGCGCGGCCAAGGAAGCGGCGAAGGTGTTGTTGCGGAATGCGGGCGTGGATGTGTCGGATGGTGCGGAGAGGCCGGCGGCATCAGGTAAGCGCGCGCCCCGATAAAAGCTGTCGCCGCCAATTCGGTGTCATCGGCCGCGAAAGCGGGTGATCCAATATTCCAGAGACGGTCGTCATTGAACCGAGAGGCCGCGGCGTACTGGATTCCCCGTCTTCGCAGGGAGCGACAGCGGGATTCCTGGAAGTACCCGAGCGTCGCAATGAGCATCGCCACAGGCACGTCCCGACCCTACCAGCATGCTCCTGTTTTGCCCGACAGGTCAAACGGCGCCGCTGCCGGCGCAATCTGTCCTGCCCCCCGCGCAAGTCCTTGATCCGGCTGGCGCCGGCTACTGTGCATGGGGTTGTTTTTGAGTTTCGGGCCGCGGCCGCTCAGGCCGCCTGCGAGACCACGCGGTTACGGCCGTCGTGCTTGGCCCGATACAGCGCGGTGTCGGCGCGCTTGAGGACGTCGGCGACCGCCTCGCCCTTCCGCTCCAGCGTGGTGAGGCCGATCGAGATCGTGACCTCGATGCGCTTGGCGCCCTTGTGGATCGCGAACGGCTCGCCGGCGATCGAGCGGCGCAAACGCTCGGCGACCATGCCGGCGACGTGCAAATCGGTCTCCGGCATCACGATGACGAATTCCTCGCCACCGTAGCGGCAGGCCAGGTCGATGCCGCGGATCGACTTGCGCACCCGCACCGCGAACTCGCGCAGCACGTCGTCGCCGGCGTCATGGCCGTAATTGTCGTTGATCGATTTGAAGTAATCGATGTCGAGGATCATCAGGGCCAGCGGCTTGCCGCGGATGGAGGCCTGCTCGGCGAGAGTCGCCAGATGGCTCTCCATGTAGCGGCGATTGTGCAGACCGGTGAGCGCGTCGGTGATCGCCATCTCGATCGAGTTCTGCACGTTGTCGCGCAAGTGATCGGTGTAGCGGCGGCGGCGGATCTGGGTGCGGGCCCGGGCCAGGAGTTCGGTCTTGTCGATCGGGCGCAGCAGGTAGTCGTTGACGCCGATCTCCAGACCGCGCAGCAGCCGCGTCGAGTTCTCGGGGTCGGCTATCGCGAGGATCGGCACGTGCCGGGTGCGCTCCAGCGAGCGCGCCTGGCTGCAGAGGCGGAGGCCGTCGAAATTGTTGAGGTCGAGCGAGACGATCAGCAGGTCGTAATTGCCCTCGGCGGCGTGGAACAGCGCTTCCGTCGGATTCGGCTCGACGTCGATGGTGTGCTCGGCGGCGAGGATCGTCGCCAGCCGCTCGTAGGAGGACTCGCGGTCGTCGACCAGCAGGATGCGGCCGCCCTTGCCGGTGTCGGCCACGGCGCTGCGCTCGGGCGCCTGCATGCCGATCTCGAGCGAGGTGATCGCGCGCATGCGCAATTCGTCCGTCATCATCTTCAGCCGCGTCAGCGAGCGCACCCGCGCAATCAGCACGACGTCGGACACCGGCTTGGTGAGGAAATCGTCGGCGCCGGCTTCGAGACCACGGTTGCGGTCGGCGGGGCTGTCGAGCGCCGTTACCATGACGACGGGAATGTGATGCGTAGCCGGATCGGTCTTGAGGCGGCGGCAGACTTCGAAACCGTCCATGTCCGGCATCATCACGTCGAGCAGGATGATGTCGCACTCGGCGCGATGACAGATCGCCAGCGCCTCGGTGCCGTTCGAGGCGGTCATCACGTCAAAGTATTCAGCGGACAGGCGGGCTTCGAGCAGCTTGACGTTGGCAGGAACGTCATCGACGACCAGGATACGCGCGGACACTGTGAACTCACTTCCTATCCGATAAAACGCCGGACCGTCTCAATGAATTTGCCGACCGAGATCGGCTTGGACAAATAGGCTTCGCAGCCGCCCTCGCGGATGCGCTCTTCGTCGCCCTTCATCGCGAACGCCGTGACCGCGACGACGGGAATGCTGCGCAGCTCCGGATCGTCCTTGATCCAGCGCGTCACCTCGAGCCCTGAAACCTGCGGCAATTGGATATCCATCAGCACGAGGTCGGGCCGCATCTTGCGAACGAGGTCGAGCGCCTCGTAGCCGTTGCTGGTGCCCGAGGTCTGGTAGCCGTGCGCCTCCAACAGGTCGCGGAAGAGCTTCATGTTGAGCTCGTTGTCTTCCACGATCAGGACGGTCTTAGCCATCCCGCCCTCCTGAAAGGTCCGCAGACCGGTACATATGACGCCTCAGACGCCGCTTCCCGGCGTTTCGAAAACTGGATTCAAACTAGCCTCAGATTCGCTTGAGTTTCGTTAAACCCGAGGGCCGACTTTCCGCGATGTGGTTTCCAGTTGCTTGTCTGGGCTCGGAAGACTTGAGGACGAGACTCGGGCATGATGATTCCAAATTAGAGACCGAAAGTTAACGGAAAGGCAAACCGTCCCCGTGAAAAAGCCTGTTCACAACCCCCGCGAAGTTGCTGAAATCGTTGCGATTCAGGCCCTGTCCTTCGTCGCGAGCGATCCCGAGCGGCTCGGCCTGTTCCTGGCCGAGACGGGGGTCGGTCCAGAGACCCTCCGCAATGCCGCCTCGGATCCGAACTTTCTCCTCAGCGTGCTCGATTTCGTGATGCGGGACGATGCCACCGTGAAGGCCTTTGCCAGCTCGGCCGAACTGCATCCCACCAACGTCGCCGGGGCCCGACAGGTCCTGGGCGATGCCCTCGGCGATTCCTCCTGGGAGCGCGACGTGCCGTGACCAAATCCGACCCGGCCGGGCCCCGCTGCTTCTGCCGGGATTGTCTGGCCGATTTGGATGTGGGCGTGCGCCGCTGTTCCGCCTGCGGATCCCCTCGCCTCGTCCGCCACGCCGCGCTCGCGAGCCTGACCATCGCCCATATCGACTGCGACGCCTTCTACGCGACGGTCGAGAAGCGCGACAATCCCGACATTGCCGACAAGCCCGTCATCATCGGCGGCGGCAAGCGTGGCGTGGTGTCGGCAGCCTGCTACATCGCCCGAACCTATGGCGTCCGCTCCGCCATGCCGATGTTCAAGGCGCTGGAAGCCTGCCCGCATGCCACCGTGATCCCGCCTGACATGGCCAAATACGTCCGCGTCGGCCGTGAAGTGCGTCAGGCCATGCAGGCGCTGACGCCGCTCGTAGAGCCGCTCTCCATCGACGAGGCCTTCCTCGACCTCTCCGGAACCGAGCGCGTCCACGGCATGATCCCGGCAAAGGTGCTGGCGCGCTTTGTCCGCGAAATCGAGCGCGACATCGGCATCACCGTCTCGGTCGGCCTGTCCTGCAACAAGTTCCTGGCCAAGATCGCGTCCGACCTCGACAAGCCTCGCGGCTTTGCCGCGCTCGACCAAGAGGAAGCCCGTTTGATGCTGGCGGAAAAGCCGGTCGGCTTCATCTTTGGCGTCGGGCCGGCAACGCAGGAGCGCCTCGTGCAGCGTGGCTTCCGCGTCATCGCCGACCTCCAGAAGGCCGACGAGATCGAGATGATGCGGCAGTTCCCGAGCGATGGACGCAGGTTATGGAGGCTCGCGCGCGGCATCGACGACCGCCTCGTCGAGCCTGACCGCGGGGCCAAGACGATCTCCAGCGAGACCACATTCGAGACCGACATTCGTGATTTCCCGACGCTGGAGAAGATCCTCTGGCGGCTGTGCGAGAAGACGTCGTCCCGCCTCAAGAGCGCCGAGCTCGCCGGCTCGACGGTCACGCTGAAGCTGAAGACCGCCGATTTCCGCCAGCGCACGCGCTCGCAATCGATTGCCGCGCCGACGCAGCTCGCTGCAAAGATGTTTGCGATCTGCCGCGAGATGCTGGCGAAAGAGATCGACGGCACCGCCTTCCGCCTGATGGGCGCCGGCGTCAGCGCGCTGCGCGAGGGCTCGGCCTCCGACGATACCGATATGCTAGACCGCCGCGCTGCGCACGCCGAACGCGCCGTGGACAGCCTGCGCAAGAAGTTCGGCAGTGCCGCTGTCATCCGCGGCATTGCGTATGAAGGGCCGGAGAAGGCGCCGGAGTGATGATAGGTGAACGCGATCTCGCCGCGCTGCTTAAACACATTGAGCCGGAGCTGCGGCCCGGCATCTTCGTTTTCTGCAGGCTTTCGAAAAGCGAGGGGATCCCCTCAGCACTAGATCCGCTCCTGACGTTTCGCGAGCAGGAAGGCACGACGCTGGTGATCTCTCAAGAAGCGGCTGAGCGCGCAGGCTTACGCTATCAATTCGTCTCGCGCCTGATCACCCTGACGGTCCACTCCGCACTCGATGCGGTTGGCCTTCTGGCGGCAGTCACGTCACGTCTGGCCGAAGCCGGCATCAGCGTGAATGCCGTTTCGGCCTTCTATCACGATCACCTGTTTGTGCCGGTGGACAGGGCCGACGAGGCGATGGCCGTTCTACTAGAGCTAGCCAACTACTAGAGCTAGCCAAAGCCAGGTCGGCGTAGCCCGGCTCAATCCGCGACGGCTACCGCCTCGATCTCGATCAGCCATTCCGGCGCGGCGAGTGCGGAGACGCCGACGAGCGTCGAGGCCGGCGGCTCCATGCCTTCGAAGAACGCGGAGCGGGCCTTGCCGATGATCGGGCGCAGCTCCGGCTTGTAGTTCACGACGAAAGTCGTGATCTTGACGATGTTGGCGTAGTTGGCGTTGGCCGCTTTCAGCGCGTGGCCGAGATTCTGCATCACCTGCGTCGTCTGGGCGGCAATATCGCCCTCGCCGACGATCCGCCCCTCCTCGTCGACCGAGACCTGTCCGGAGATGTAGATGGTGCGGGCGCCGGAAGCTGTGACGACGTGAGAATAGGCCGGATTGTTATGCAAACCGCTGGGGCGGAGATGATCAAGCTTGGGCATGGGTGCCTCCCGGATTTTTGTAGGTTGCAATCGAGCGTAGCTGGAGAGCGAGCCGAGAGCCAGTGCCGTCATTGCGAGTCTGGATAGCTTCGCTTCGGTCGCAATGACGGAGGACAGAGCGCGCCCCTCAATTGCAGGGCTTGCTGTCCTTCACGTCGAACTTGCCCATCGCGCCGGAAATCACGAAATCGTTGTAGTCGAGCACGAGCTGGCGCGAGACGCCGTTCTCGTAGAGCTCGAACGCCATCGCATAAACAGGCGTCTGCTCGCCTTCCTTCTGCTGGGCGTCGCGGTCGAAATAGCTGACGGTGACTGGCCAGCGCTTCAGGGATTTCATGTGCTCGTCCGCGGTCGACGGGTCCGAAGACGTGGCACGGTCGGCGGGGATTGGCTGACCGATCACGGTCAGCGTGTTGTAGACCTTCTGGCCGTCGTCCGAGCCGTCATAGACGGAGAGCTCGAGCAGCGACTTGCCCTCCTTGGCGGCCGCGATGATGCGCTGGATCTGCTCGGTCGGGAATACGATCTTGCCGTCGAGCGTAAAGCTTTTCGGTGCCGGCAGCTTCAGCTTGACGTTGATTTGGTCGCCGTCGCGCTCGGCCGAGCCGTCGACACGGCCGGCATCGGCCTCATTCATCCGCGTCTCGATCTTGAAGCGATAGCTCTTGCCGGCGGCATCCTCCCAGGAATTGGAGCGGAGGTCGCTCAGTGTGACCTTGCCCTCGCCGCTGTCGAGCTCGGACACCTGGCGGAATTCCGAGGTATAGCCCTCGCAGGCATTCCCTGTGAAATTGTAGAGGATTCGGCCGCGGGCGCTGTTGACCGAATTGGAGCGCGATTTGACGAGGCTGAGGTCGTAGAGCGCCTGATGCGCGAGAAACGGACCGTTGGCGGCCAGCGCCCCGCAGCCGGGGCCAAAAGTGGCCGCCGCGAGCGCCATCACACCGAGCGAAGTCCGGAAAAGGTGCACCATGTCTGTTCCCTGAGGAAAGCGCAGATTGGACATTTTAATGACCGTTCCATTGCGTCGCAACTGAGACCGTTTCAAGTCAAGTTGACTGAACCGGGTGCTCTGTCTCAACCAAATGCAGGCCCATCCAGTTGCTTGCATGTGCCGGCACGATGGGCGAAACAGGGCCTGCCCGGGTCTCAAGCGAACGCGCCGGGGCGAATGATTTGGACAACGAGGTCGGACATGGCGGGCACGGTCGAGCAGAAACTGGCGGAACAGGGCATCAAGCTGCATGAGGCCCCCACTCCCGTCGCCAACTACGTCCCGTTCGTGCGCACCGGCAATCTGCTGTTCGTCTCCGGCCAGGTCTGCTTCGATCCCACCGGCAAGCTGATCGCCAAGGGCAAGCTGGGTGCCGGCGTCTCCATCGAAGACGGTGCGGCGGCCGCCCGCGGCTGCGCGGTGAACCTGCTGGCCCAGGTCAAGGCCGCACTCGGCGACCTCGACAAGGTCGTCCGCGTGGTCCGTCTCGGCGGCTTCATCAATTCAGCGCCCGACTTCCTGGACGGACCGAAGGTGCTCAACGGCGCCTCCGATCTCATGGTGGCCGCCTTCGGTGACAAGGGCCGCCATGCCCGTACCACCGTCGGCGTCGCCTCCCTGCCGGCCGACGCGGCAGTCGAGGTCGAAGGCGTGTTCGAGGTCGCCTGAGACGAATGCGCGCCCCGGATTGGCTGACAGCCCGGCCGGTCGCCCATCGCGGCCTGCATGACATCTCGCGCGGCATCGTCGAGAACATGCCGGGCGCGGTACAGGCTGCGATTGCGGGCAATTTCTCCATTGAGGTCGATATCCAGCTCTCGTCCGATGGCGAGGCCATGGTGCATCATGATCACGCGCTGGGCCGTCTCACCGAGGCCACGGGGGACGTCATCTCGAAGACCGCTGCGGAGCTGAAGGCGGTCAAGTTCAGGGACACCGCCGAGCGAATGATGTCGCTCAGCGATCTCTGCGCCATGGTTGCCGGCCGGGTGCCGCTGGTGATCGAGGTAAAGAGCCATTTTGGCGGCGACCGCAAGCTGGTGAAGCGGATGGCCGAGGTGCTGGCGTCCTATGACGGCCCCGCGGTCGGCATGTCGTTCGATCCCGACCAGGTACTGGCGCTGCGCCAGTTGCTTCCCTCCCGTCCGCGCGGCATCGTCGCGCAACGGACCTATGAGGACGAGTACTGGGCCAACCTGACCCCGGAGCAGCGCGACAGCATGCTCTACCTGCGCCACGGCTTCCAGACCCAGCCCCACTTCGTCGCTTTCAAGGTCGACCACCTTCCGGCCCCGGCACCCTGGATCGCCCGCAACGTCTTCGGCTGCGCCCTGCTCGGCTGGACCGTGCGCACGCCGGAGCAGCGGGCGCGGGTCGGGCGGTATGCAGATCAGATGATCTTTGAGGGGTTCGTGCCGTAAGGGGACGGCCTGCGCTATCATTCCTGTTCCGGACAGGCTGCAACGCGGTAGCGTTGCGGTGGCGATACGGGACTGCAGCGCACCGCCGAGGACGCGCTGCACGCGTATGGCTCCAGCCCCTTGAAGTCGCTGCTGCGATGCACGATCTTGGGCGCAATGGCATCATCCGACATTACGCTCGAGGCCGTACCGTCCATTGGCGAAGTCTCGCCCGAGGATTGGGACGCTTGCGCCGGTCCCGGCGACAAGTGCAAGGGGCATGGCGCAGGAATCTCATCCGCCATTCCAGGCGATTCCCTCGGCCTCTCAAGACCTGCCTATAACCCGTTCGTCTCGCACGCATTTCTATCTGCCGTCGAGAGATCGGGTTCGGCGACCATCCGCACCGGCTGGGGTCCGCGGCATCTCGTGGCCAAGGTCGGCGGCCGCGTCGCCGGCGTCGTGCCCTGCTATCTGAAATCGCACAGCCAGGGCGAATACGTCTTCGACCGCGGCTGGGCGGACGCCTATGAGCGTGCCGGCGGGCGCTATTACCCGAAACTTCAGGTCTCCGTTCCCTTCACGCCGGCGACCGGGCCGCGGCTGCTGGTCCGCAACGGCGTCGACCGTGCGCAGATCACCGAAGCCTTGGCGAGCGGACTGGTGGCGCTGTGCGGCGTCACGAAGGCGTCCTCCGTCCACGTCACCTTCGCGCGGGAGGCCGAATGGAAGCTGCTCGCCGAGCACGGCTTCCTCCAGCGCACCGACCAGCAGTTCCACTGGCATAATGAGGGCTTTGCGACTTTCGACGATTTCCTGGCGACGTTGAACTCGCGCCACCGCAAGTCGATCAAGCGCGAGCGTCGCGATGCGCTCGCCGCCGGGATCACCATCCACTGGCTGACCGGCAAAGACATTACCGAGGACGCCTGGGACGCCTTCTTCGACTTCTACATGGAGACCGGCTCGCGCAAATGGGGCCGGCCGTACCTGACGCGCGAGTTCTTCTCGCTGATCGGCGAGACCATGAGCGAGGACGTGCTGCTGGTGATGGCGCGCCGGAACGATCGCTGGATCGCGGGCGCGATCAACTTCATCGGCTCGGACACGCTGTTCGGCCGCAACTGGGGGGCGCTCGAGCACCATCCCTTCCTGCATTTCGAGGTCTGTTATTACCAGGCCATCGATTTTGCGATCAAACACGGATTGAAACATGTCGAGGCCGGCGCGCAGGGCGAGCACAAGATCGCGCGCGGCTACCTGCCGCGCACCACCCATTCCGCCCACTTCATCGCCGACCCTGGCCTGCGCCGCGCTATCGAAGATTATCTCAAGCGCGAGCGCGCCTATGTTGCGGAGGCCGGCCGGGAGCTGGCCGAGTTCGGCCCCTTCCGCAAAGGCGCCGACGAGGCGCCTTGACGCCTTGCCGGTGCTGGTGACAGTAAGCGCAAAATCTCGAGGAGCCGCCGAGGAGCTACCAATGACCGCCTACGACACCAACAACATCTTCGCAAAGATCCTGCGCGGCGAGCTGCCTTGCCACAAGGTGTACGAGGACGAGCACGTCTTCGCCTTCCTCGACATCATGCCCCGCGTCCCAGGCCATACGCTGGTGATTCCGAAAGCCCCTGCCCGCAACATCCTCGACATCAAGCCGGACGACTACGCACATGTCGCCCGCGGCGCGCACAAGATCGCAGCGGCCGCGATGAAGGCGTTCAATGCCGACGGCATCACCGTGCAGCAGTTCAACGAACCGGCCGGCGGACAGGTGGTGTTTCACCTGCACATGCACGTGATGCCGCGCCACGATGGCGTCGCCATGCTGCCCCCGGCAAGCCGCAAGGAAGATGACAAGCTGCTGCAAGACCACGCAGCCAAGCTGATCGCGGCGTTGAAGGCGGGCTGATTGCCTCACACTCCGTCATTGCGAGCGAAGCGAAGCACTCCAGACTGCGCTCACGGCGACAGTCTTGATTGCTTCGTCGCAAGGGCTCCCTGACGGGCTAGACCGGCGCGCTATTACTCCGTCTCGAAATCACCCGTCTGCGGCGCGGCCAGCGGCGTGAACTCGCAGCGGTCGGGCTTGAGATCGATCAGCGGCGTGTTGTCGAGGCAGTCGAGGCCGCGCACCAGGATCGCGTTGCCCTCGATCCCGACCAGCTTCACGATCGACGTGCCGATCGGATTGGGCCGAACCGGCGAGCGCAGTGAAAATGTCCCACGGGTCTTCTCGTTATTCTTCGGACTCTGCAGGATGATGTCGCGGCGCGACTTGTCGAGCCAGTAGAGCACTTCGAGATTGCTGTAGAAATCGACGCCCTTGATTGCCGGGACAAACGGCTCGAAGATCTCGAGCCGGCATATCGGGCCGTCCTGACGCCCCTGCCGCGGCGTCTCCAGCCGTGACGTCCAGGGGGTGCGGATGCGGCCAATGAAGACGAGACCGGCATCTTGCGCCGGCGGCAGCTCGATGGCGACCTCGCCCTCGCGGAGATCCTGTTCGCGGACCATGTGTTCAGTTCCTTAGCTGTTCGCCGGCGGTTTTAGCCCAACCACCACTTGCCGGCCAGCATGAAGACCTCGCCCGCGACCACGCCCGCAAAGATCGAGCGGCGGGTCAGCAGGAAGACGACAAGGCCAGCAGCGACCGCGCCGTAGCGCAGAACATCAGACACGCTGGCAAGCGCGCCTGGCGGCTGGACCACGATCTGGGCGATAACGCCCGCGAGGATCGCCGTTGCGACCGCCCTCACCCAGACCAGCAGCTCCGAGCCCTCGTCGATGCCGCCGCCGAACCAGAGGCCAAGCATGCGCCAGATCTGGTTGGGGACGACGCCGGCAACGAACAGCACGACAAGCGCGTGCCAGTCACCGACCGCCTGCGCAAAGCTCATGAGCGCACCTGTCGCCACCAATGCACGCCATAGGCGATCGTGCCGGCGAGGACGCCACTGACCAGGATGTCGAGGCCCGAGTTCATCTTGGCGGCCACCGGATAGAGCACGATGCCCAGTACGAGCGCGACGACATCGGCGATCTCGCGGCTGTTGCGCGCGGTCGAGAACAAGAAGGACAGCGGCGTCAACAGCAGGATCGCCGCTCCAAGCGTCTGCGTCAGGTTGGCGGCGAGGACATAGCCGACTGTGTTGGCGACGAGGCAGACCGAGACGAGGCCGCAGCCGAGGCCATGAACGAAAGCGATGCGCCGCTCACGCGGCACCTGCGGCAGGAAGCGATGGCACTCAACCCACAGCGTCACGGCGGTGAGATGTGCGGCAAATATCAGCTCGCGCCGCTTGGTCGTCGGCGTGCGCATCAGCGGCAGCACCGAGACCACCATCGGAAACAAACGGATCGCGCTGACGGTCACTGCGATCGCCGCTTGAACAATGGTCGCGCCAGAGCCGAGCGTCGTGATCAGAATGATCTGCGCCGGACCTGCCCAGACGAACAGCGTCGAACACAGCGCCCAGATCAGGCTGAAGTGAGTGTCATGCGCCAACGCGCCGATGCCGAGATAGGTCACGAAGAGCACGATGGTGAGGATCGTCTGTGTGATCGAGCGCAGCCCCCAGCCGAAGGCAAGCCAAGGGCTATTCCATTGTGGTGAATCGAGCGGAGGAAGCGCCACTGAAGATCTTGGCCGGGTTGCGGAATCGAGCCTGCATAACGGGCGAGACGGCGTCGCGCGTCAAGCAAGGGGGCGGCGGGGCTGGCATGCATTGCTCCGAGATCCAGCGCTGTCATTCCGGGACGCCACTTGGCGCGAGCCGGGGACGACGGGGCGCCTAGCCCGGCAACCCTCGGTTCTTCAACACGAAGCACGCGCCACCCGCCTTGCGGATGCGGTTGCACAGATCATCGGCCTCGGCGCGCGTATCGGCACCGATGCGCACTTGATAGAAGGCGCGCGTGCCGCGGCTGCGCATCACGGACGAGAGCAGGCTCGGGTCGCGCTCGCCGATCACGGCGCTCAGCTTCGTAACCGCTCGGGAGTACATCGCAAGCGCCTTGTTGCGATCGAAGCCGGCCGCGAGCTGCACGCCCCAACTCTTTGCAGCGGCAAGCTCCACATGCTGCTCGAGCTCGGCGACGAACGGATTCGGCGCCCGTTTGAGCAGCGCCATCAGATCGCCACAGCTCGTCGGCGGCGAGCTCGGCGGGCCCTTGCCGGTCGAGCCAGCCTTGGCCCAGGCATCGATGCTGGTACCGGTGATCGCATAGACGTAATTGCGGGTTTGCTCCGGCATTCCACCGGTGCCCGCGAGCCATTCCTGCACCCGCCGCGGACCGGCATTGTAGGCGGCCGCGGCAAGGCCGAGATTGCCGAACTGGTTGCGCAGCTCATTCAGGAACTCCGCCGATTTCGGCAACGCCTGCACTGGATTGAACGGATTGAGCAGCCCGCGCTCACTTGCCGTCCCCGGCATGAATTGCGCGATTCCTTGCGCGTGCTCGCCGCTGCGCGTCATGGGGCCGACCGCATCGGCCTGGAAGCGACTCTCCTGCCAGATTACGCGCGCGAAGAACTCCAGCGGCAGGTTGTTGTCGCGTGCGGCCGCCTCCACGATCAGGCAGATCGACTGGCGTGTATCGCTCTCGCGGGCGTCCTCCGATTTCTCCGTCGGCTTCGCAGTTTCCTCGGCATTCGCGGGCGCGGCGGCCGGCGGTGTCTCCTCCGCGAGCACCGGCGTGAACATGAGCGTTTGGCACACGACAGCGATGATCAGAGCTATCCGCATGGCATCGACGTTATCAGGACAAATGGGACCTTGACTTGGAACCCCAGCCAACTAGCAACGACCGGCAGTATCAACGCAGGTCCCGGTCCCATGGTGACAATCTTTTTTGATCTCGACGGCACGCTGACCAACCCCAAGCCGGGGATCACCCGCTCGATTCAATACGCACTGGAGCGGCTCGGCGTTCCGGTGCCGAACGAGGACGAACTGACCTGGTGCATCGGCCCTCCGCTGCTTGCGAGCCTCAGAAAACTCACGGGAACCGATGAGCTCGCCGACCGGGCGCTGCTGCTCTATCGCGAGCGCTTCAGCGATATCGGCCTGTTCGAGAACGAGGCCTACAGCGGAATTGCGGACACATTGACGTCGCTCGCAGCGACGGGCCAGCGCATGTTCGTCGCGACCAGCAAGCCCGCCGTCTACGCCACCCGCATCGTCGATCATTTCGGCCTGAAACCGTATTTCGAGCGCGTATTCGGCTCCGAGCTCGACGGGACCCGCGTCGACAAGCGCGACCTGCTCCGCTACGCGATCGAGGAGATCAAGATCAATCCCGCCGGTGCGATCATGATCGGCGACCGCAGCCATGACGTGGTCGGAGCCAGGAGCAACGGCATGACCGCCATCGGCGTACTCTATGGCTACGGCAGCGAGGCCGAGCTTCGCGATGCCGGCGCGCACCACATCTGCGCCGCACATCCTGAGCTGCTCGGCCATTGCGCCGCATAGCGGCGACGGCGGGTCGTCTCGCGCTCCTTGGTCAGTTCGCCGCCGCGGCGATATCAGTGGGCTCAACGGTGTCGACGGGCAACGCAAATTGCTCGACGCGCTGGGACCTCTTCTTGTTGAGCAGCAACCGCGTCACATCCGGCCGTGAATAATGACCGGCGGGATCTGCCGCGTTCTTGGCAACACCGATAGCGCCCAGATCAATCTCGGCGATCAGCAGGCCCTCCTGATCCGGCGCCAGCTTCTCGCCGATCTGGCTGCCGTCGGGGCCATAGATCGCGGCAAAGCCTCCGCCGGCATGCAGCAGCGCATGCTTATCGGGCCGATCGCAGAGTTCGTCGATCATGGCCTGCGACACCGTCGCGCAAGGCGCGAGCACGAAGCAGGAGCCCTCCACCGCATAGACGCGCGAGGCAGCGTTGTTGACCTCGGCGCCGAGCGCCGGGGCGAAGGGATCGTAGAGCGAGAAGCTCGGCCAGGCCGCGACGTGGACCTGCTCGTTCTGGGCGTACATCGCGTACTTCGACAAGGGCTGAAGATGCTCCCAGCAGCACAGCGCGCCCAAGCGACCGATGTCGGGCCGGGCATGTACGGCCAGATCGCTGCCGTCGCCTTCGCCATAGACGGTGCGCTCGGCATGGGTCGGCCGCAGCTTGCGGCGCTTGGCAATGGTCTCGCCGTCGGGCCCGATCGACCATTGCGCCAGGTAAAGGCTGCCGCCGTCGCGTTCGGACAGGCCGATCACGGCGGTGAGCTTGGCCTGGCGCACAGCATCACGCAGCCGCTCGGCCTGGGGACTGTCGTAGGAGAGCGAATTGTCGAAATAGCGCTGGACGAAGCCGCGGCCGATCGCCCAGGCCGGCGAGTCCATCCAGATATGCCAAGGGTAACCGGGGATGAAGGCCTCCGGAAAGGCGATCAGCTTGGCGCCCTTGTCCGCGGCCTCCTTGATCAGGCCGATGGACTTGTCGATCGAGGCGTCGAGGTCGAGCCAGGCCGGCGCCGCCTGCACCACCGCCACCTTGTATTTCGGATGTTCGATGCCCATTGCCGCCTCCATTGCCGGTTGATCGCAAGCCACGTCCGATGCAGTCTATTTGGCAAGCCGGAGAGGCAGGCGCTCGACCGCGGCGGAACAAAAACTCGACTGGACGCGACGCCGGCCGGTACGGGATTTGCTTCGGTTGGCGTCCCAAGCCAATTGCAGGATGTGAAAGGGAGGCTCTCCAAATGCCGATCCAGTTCACGACAGACGGCAGCCCCGGCCATCGGCGGCTAGCCCTCTGGCAGAACATCGTCTGCGACGTCTTCGTCGGGCTCGATTGCAAGTCGGACCTCGGCAGTGCCTTCCACGGCTCGGTTACCCAGGCTTCGCTCGGCAAGGCGGTGTGCTCCGAGGTCTGCTCCGACCGCCAGCACGTCTTCCGCACGCCCTCGCGCATCGCCCGCTCGGATCAGGATTTCGTGCTCATCGCGCTCGGCAATCGGGGCAACGGCGCCGTGGTGCAGGACGGCCGCGAGACCGTGATTCACCCCGGCGAGTTCGCGCTGTACGACACCACGCGTCCGTATGAGCTGAAGTTCAAGGACGTCTTCACCCAGAGCATCTTCAAGGTGCCGCGCGAGATGCTGCATCGCCGGCTGGCGGGCACCGAGATGCTGACCGCGATCTCGTTCGGCGCCCACGCGCCGCTCGAGCGGCTCGCCTATGATTTCATCTTTCGCCTTTGCCAAACCGCGGACGGGATGCCCCCGGATACCGCCGACGCGCTGTCGGAGCAGGCCGTTGATCTGCTTGCGATGGCATTGAGTGAGCGGCTCGGCAGAACATCGTTACCGTCCTCGACCCACCGCTCGGCCCTGCTCTTTCGACTGAAGGCGCAAATCCGCGCGCACCTCGCCGATTCCAACCTCTCGCTCGCGGAGACCGCCGCCGCGCTTGGCATCTCGCCGCGCTACGTCAACCACCTTCTCGCCGACGAGGACACCTCTTTCCAGCGTTATGTTCTTGCCGAACGCCTGGCCCGATGCCGGCGTGATCTCGCCTCACCCGTGCTCGCCCATCGCCACATCAGCGAGATCGCCTTCGCCTGGGGCTTCAACGACCTCTCGCATTTCGGCCGCGTCTTCCGCGAGCGTTTCGGAATGTCTCCACGCGACTTCCGGCAGAGCCAGTTGCGGCACTGAGATCCGTCAGGAGGTGCCCTGGCGACCTCGGTACGATGGCAGATGCCGTGGCGCACTACGCCACGCATCTCTCGGGCAACAACGCAGCCAAACGCCAGCCGTTTGCAGAATTCCGATAGGAAAGCTTACCAGCTGTTTAGTATCAGTGCCTAAATTGACTTCGGGCCTCTCTACCAAGCTTCGTCGGAAAGCCGCATGTCCATGTTCTCCAGCGCCAATCGCAAACGTTCGATCGTTGCTCTGGAGGGATCTCTCACAGCGCCGGACCAGTTGACGATGCTGCAAGCCCGTGACGAGGCTCTGGCAGAGTATATCGAGGCCTTGACCGAGGGCAATTTTCTCGCGCCTGGCTGCAAGGGAGAAGACCGCCTGTCCAAGGCCGTCGCAAATCTCGCGGCCAGATTGGCCGAAGACGCGTCGAACAAGCTGGACGCCATCGTCGATATCAACGTCCAGAGCAATGAAACCGCGATCTCCGCAGCCCGAATGCTCACCGCTTGCCGGGATGTCGACCAGCGTACGCAGGCGCTCGCCGCCGCCAGCGAGGAGATGGTCGCTTCGGTGGGACAGATCAGATCGAACGCAGAAGATGCAGCTGCAAACGCCGCGCAAATGAGAGCTGGCGCAGAACAGGGAATGTCCACGGTCCGGCTCGCATCCAAGGCGATGGAGCGGGTCGAGGCGACTGCGAACGACGCGTCGGACAAGGTCCTGGCACTCAGTGCGGCGTCCGAAGAAATTGGCGCCATCGTAGGGTCGATCGATGCGATCGCCAGGCAGACCAATCTCTTGGCGCTGAATGCAACGATCGAAGCCGCACGCGCTGGAGAAGCCGGACGCGGCTTTGCCGTGGTCGCATCCGAGGTCAAGGGACTGTCGCAGCAGACCGGCAGGGCGACGGAAGACATCCGCGAGCGGATCCAGCGCCTGAGAGACGAAGTCGACTTGATCGTGACCGCCATGTCCGATTGCAAGTCGGCGGCTGCCGAGAGCAAGGGCGTCGTCACGCAGTTGGGCGAGGAGATGTCCAACGTCGAAAATCGGACAATCACCCTGACCGGCGGCATGGACGAGATCGCCAGCATCCTCAATCAGCAAACCGATGCCTCCCGGGAAGTGGCCGAGGGCATCGCCGCGATCGCCCAGATGACGCTGGCGAACGTCGAGCAGATCAAGAAGATTTCGTCGCAGCTCGACGTCGCCCAGGGAATCGCTGGAAAACAACTTCAGGGCATTTCCGGCCTGTCCTTCGACAACAAGATTCCCCGGCTCGCCAAGGCGGACCACGTCATCTGGAAGAAGCGCCTCGCAGACATGGCAATCGGCCGCGCAACGCTCAAGGCCGACGAACTTGCCGATCATCATTCCTGCCGATTGGGCAAATGGTACTACGGCGATGGCTCTCTGGCGATGCGCAATCACCGGGCATTCGGACCGCTCGAGAAGCCGCACGCCCTCGTTCACGACCACGGAAAACGGGCCGCGAAGCTCTTCGCAGACGGCGACCTTGCCGGAGCCCTCAGGGAGATCTCGCTCGTCGAAGAGGCGTCGGTGGACGTGCTCCGGCTCCTTGATGACCTTTCTCGCTGAGGTCTGGATGCGGTGACGACCACGGGTGCTCGCTCGCCGAGCACAACGGCGTAACAAGACGGCGCAACGCAGGGCCGCCATGTGAGTGCGCAATAGTCCGGGCTGAAGGCCTGCGCTACCATCCGGCATCAGAACAGCGTGCAGCAGCCAGTCGTTCAGCCGTGGAGCAGATCAATGGAACACCGACGCCTGGGCCGTTCGGGCCTGATGGTGCCTGCTTTGAGTCTTGGAACCGGCACCTTCGGCGGCGTCGGCCGCCTCGCCGCGTGGGGGGCTACGGACGCGACCGAGGCGCGGCGCCTTCTGGACATCTGCCTCGAGGCCGGCGTGTCGATGTTCGACACCGCGAACGTCTACTCGCTCGGCGAATCCGAGCGGGTGCTCGGGCAAGCCATCAAGGGGCGCCGCGACAAGGTTCTGATTTCCACCAAGGCGACGTTCCGCTTCGGCGACGGTCCGAACGACATTGGCTCGTCACGCCAACATCTGCTGGCTGCCGTCGATGGGTCGTTGAGCCGGCTCGGCACCGACTACATTGATCTGTTCCAGCTCCATGGCTTCGACGCGTTCACCCCGCCTGAAGAGGTGCTCGCCACCCTCGACGTGCTCGTCCGTGCCGGCAAGGTTCGCTATGTCGGCGTCTCGAATTTCTCGGGCTGGCACCTGATGAAGTCGCTGGCCGTCGCGGACAGGCACGGTTTTCCGCGCTACGTCGCCAACCAGACGTACTACTCGCTGATCGGACGCGACTACGAATGGGAGCTGATGCCGCTCGGGCTCGACCAAGGCTTGGGTGCAGTGGTCTGGTCGCCGCTCGGATGGGGCCGCCTCACCGGGAAGATTCGCCGTGGCCAGCCGAAGCCGGAAGTCAGCCGACTGCCCAAGACGGCCGAGTTCGGCCCGCCCGTGCCGGACGAGCATGTCTATCAGGTCGTCGACGCCATCGATGAAATCGCGAAGGAAACGGGCAAGAGCGTCTCGCAGATCGCGCTGAACTGGCTGCTCCAGCGCCCCACAGTCTCGACGCTGATCATCGGCGCGCGCAACGAGACCCAGCTGCGCGAAAATCTCGGCGCAGTCGGCTGGTCGTTGACCAAGGACCAGATCGCAAAGCTCGACGCCGCGAGCAAGGTGACGCTGCCTTACCCCTATTGGCACCAGCGCGTGACTTTCACCGAGCGCAATCCGCCGGCGGTGTAAGATGTGTTGAGCTGCGTCAAGCCCGCTTGAATCGGCTCTGGCACGCTGCGCGCTCGAGAGTCTCGCGATGCGCCGATTTGCCACGAAGGTTCTGTTCACTGTGCTCTATGAAGAGGTGAGCGTTCGGGCAACGGGATGCTAGCGCCAGAACGATGGACAAGAACGATGAATTGCCTCGCACCGGCGCTGCTAGCGGTCGGCGTTCTCTGGAGCACCAGTAGTCAAGCTCTGGACGCCGAACAGCGGCGCGCTGAGGCGTTGCTGCAGCAGATGTGCGCGCAGTGCCATGCGGTCGGCAGGTCGGGCACCAGCCCGAACGAACTGGCACCGCCTTTCCGGAACCTCGGCGAGAACAAACTCTACGACCCCGATTTCTTGCAACGCCTGCAGGACGGCTACAGCAGCATTCACCGCTTCATGCCGACGGCGCGGTTCGGCCGCGACGACGCCGAGGGCGTGGTGAGCTATCTCAGGGCGATTCAGGAGCTGCGGAAGCCGAAATAGGGCGGAGATGGCTATGGCTCAGGCTGGAACCTTCCCGGCTCGGGCCAAGTTGCGGACCAGCAACCGCATCTCAACCGAACACGCCTTCGATGTCGTCCGCACCGATCGAGCATGCCGACGGACTTCCGCAGCCGCAGCGCAACTGGGCGGTGCTGACCATTGCGCTCGGCATCATCATGGCGGTGGTCGACAGCGCCATCGCCAATGTTGCGCTGCCGACCATCGCGGCCGACCTGGATGCAAGCCCGGCCTTCTCCATCTGGATCGTCAACGGCTACCAGCTCGCGATCACGATCGCGCTGCTGCCGCTGGCTTCGCTCGGCGAGGTCGTTGGTTATCGCCGCGTCTATCTGGTCGGGCTGGTGCTCTTCACGCTGGCATCCGCCTTCTGCGCACTGGCAGATACGCTGCCGATGCTGACCTTCGCACGCGTCATCCAAGGTTTTGGCGCTGCGGGCATCATGAGCGTCAATGCGGCGCTGGTGCGTTTCACCTATCCCCGCAGCCAGCTCGGCCGCGGCATCGGGCTCAACGCTCTCGTCGTCGCCTTTTCGGCTGCGGTCGGACCGACGCTCGCCGCCGGCATCCTCGCCGTCGGAAGCTGGCCATGGCTGTTTGCCATCAACGTGCCGCTCGGTGCAGCGACGCTGGTGCTGGGCCTGCGCAGCCTGCCGCACACCAAACCGGCCAGCCGTCGCTTTGACTGGCAAAGTGCGGGCCTGTCGGCGATCACGTTCGGCGTCGGCATCGCCGCAATCGACAGCGTCGGCCATGGCGCGCCTGCGATCACCTGGCTCGTGCAGTTCGCAATCGCTCTCGTCGCGGGTGCGCTGCTGATCTATCGCGAGACTCACATGACCTCGCCGCTCCTGCCGCTCGATCTGCTGCGCATTCCCGTGTTCGCATTGTCGATTGCCACCTCGATTGCATCGTTCTGCGGGCAGATGCTCGCCTTCGTCGCAATCCCCTTCTATCTCCAGAGCCGCTTCGGCTATTCGGCGGTGCATATGGGCCTCTTGATCACGCCATGGCCAATCGCGGTGGCGTTCGCGGCGCCCCTGGCCGGCCGCCTGGTCGAGCATTATCCGGCCGGGCTGCTGGGCGGCATCGGGCTCACGCTGTTCGCCTGCGGCCTCGCCGCGCTCGCCTTCCTGCCCGCAAGCCCCACGCCATTCGACGTGATCTGGCGGATGGCGTTGGCCGGTGCCGGCTTCGGCCTGTTTCAGACGCCAAACAACCGCACCATGATCGCGGCCGCGCCGCGCGAGCGCGCCGGCGGCGCCAGCGGCATGCTGGGGACGGCGCGCCTGCTCGGCCAGACCACGGGAGCAGCCCTGGTAGCGCTGCTGCTCGGAAGGTATCCGGTTGAGGGGACCAGGCTGGCACTCCTCGCCGGCGTCGGCTTTGCGCTCTGCGGCGCGGTGCTGAGCATGCTGCGGCTATCTCCTGCGGGCGCACGGGGGGCCGAGCACGTTCGCGTGCAGGACGACCAGCGTCTGCGGGGAGACTAGCGGGAGCCACGTCCAGGTTATCCCAGTTCCGTGCACAACCGCTGCGAGATTTAACTATCGGGACCTACGACCTATTGCCCTCGCGCTCCGGTTGCGCTTGAGTGTGGCCGGGACAAGGGGCATTTCATGCGTTCATTTGGAATTGTGGCGCTCAGCGTCATGCTGGGCGGCTGCGCGTCGGTCACGCGCGGCACGACCGAGAACATCAGTATCGCATCGACACCGTCAGGCGTGGAAGCCGTGGTGAGCGGGCTCGAGGTGCCCACCACCTGCACCACGCCATGCGCCATCGTCGCCAAGCGCAGCGCCGACATTACGATCACTTTCGAGAAGGAAGGCTACCAGTCGCAAAAGGTGCAACTCACCAAGGAAGTGTCTGGCACCGGAGCCGCCGGCTTCGCCGGCAACCTCCTCGCAGGCGGCCTCATCGGCATGGGGGTCGATGCCGCGACGGGCGCAGCAACCGATCACAAGCCGAATCCGGTCATCGTGACGATGCAGCCGTCGGTCCCCCACGCAGCACCGCGCGCACCGCGGAAGCCGCGGCCGCCGCGCGAACCGCAGGCCGGAACGTAAGGCCTCCTGGCGCAGCCATCGGCGCAAGCAAAAAAAGGCCGGCTCTCAGCCGGCCTTTTCGATTTGTCACCCTTGCAGATCAGGCCTTGACCAGCGGCCCCTTGGAGGTCGGCCCCTTCGAGCCGCCGGGACCTCCCGGCTTCGACTTGCCCGACGGGCGCTTGCGGGCGCCGGGGAGCTTCTCCTGCTTCGGCGTAACCGGACCTTCGACGAACTCGAAGCCGATCTTCTCCTTGGTCTCGTCGGCCTCATCCTTGACGAGAACGACGCGGACGTGGCCGCCGCCCTTGAGCTTGCCGAACAACACCTCGTCGGCCAGCGGCTTCTTGATGTGCTCCTGGATGACGCGGGCCATCGGACGTGCGCCCATCTGCTCGTCGTAGCCGTGCTGGACCAGCCAGGCCTTGGCTGGCTCCGACAGTTCGATGGTGACGTCACGATCGCCGAGTTGCGCCTCCAGCTGAAGCACGAACTTCTCGACGACGGTTCCGATCACTTCGACGCTGAGATGGCCGAACGAGACGATGGCATCGAGACGGTTGCGGAATTCCGGCGCGAACTGCCGGTTGATCGCCTCGTGGTCGTCGCCTTCCCGCTTCGTGCGCGTGAAGCCAAACGCCTGCTTGGCGAGATCCGCCGCACCTGCGTTCGTGGTCATGATCAGGATCACGTTACGGAAGTTGACCTGCTTGCCGTTGTGGTCGGTGAGCCGTCCGTGATCCATGATCTGGAGCAGCACGTTGTAGAGGTCCGGATGCGCCTTCTCGATCTCGTCCAAGAGCACCACGCAATGCGGATGCTGGTCGACGCCGTCGGTGAGCAGGCCGCCCTGGTCGAAGCCGACGTAGCCGGGAGGCGCGCCGATCAGGCGCGACACGGTGTGCCGCTCCATATACTCGGACATGTCGAAGCGCAGGAGCTCGACTCCGAGCGTCGCCGCGAGCTGCTTGGCGACCTCGGTCTTGCCAACGCCGGTCGGACCCGAGAACAGGTAGCAGCCGATCGGCTTCTCGGGCTCGCGCAGGCCGGCACGCGCCAGCTTGATCGAGGCCGCGAGCGACTCGATCGCCCTGTCCTGGCCGAACACCGTGCGCTTCAGGGTCTGCTCGAGATGCTTGAGCACCTCGGCATCGTCCTTCGACACGCTCTTCGGCGGGATCCGCGCCATCGAGGCGATCGTGGTCTCGATCTCCTTGATGCCGATGGTCTTCTTGCGCTTGTTTTCGGCCACCAGCATCTGCGCCGCGCCCGACTCGTCGATCACGTCGATCGCCTTGTCCGGCAGCTTGCGGTCGTGGATGTAGCGAGAGGAAAGCTGCACCGCAGCCTCGATCGCCTCGTTGGTGTACTTCAGCCGATGATAGTCTTCGAAGTACGGCTTGAGACCCTTGAGGATCGCGATGGCGTCCTCGACCGTCGGCTCGTTGATGTCGATCTTCTGGAAGCGCCGCACCAGCGCGCGGTCCTTCTCGAAGTGCTGGCGGTATTCCTTGTAGGTCGTCGAGCCCATGCAGCGGATCGTGCCCGAGGCCAGCGCCGGCTTGAGCAGGTTCGAGGCATCCATCGCCCCGCCCGACGTCGCACCCGCACCAATCACGGTATGAATCTCGTCGATGAACAGGATGGCGTTGGGATGCGCCTCGAGTTCCTTCAGCACCTGCTTCAAGCGCTCTTCGAAATCGCCGCGATAGCGCGTGCCCGCGAGCAGCGTGCCCATGTCAAGCGAGAACACAGTGGCAGCCGCGAGCACCTCCGGCACCTCGCTGTCAACGATGCGCTTGGCGAGGCCTTCTGCGATCGCGGTCTTGCCGACACCGGCTTCGCCCACGAACAGCGGATTGTTCTTCTGCCGGCGGCACAGCACCTGGATGGCGCGGTTGATCTCGGAATTGCGTCCGATAACCGGGTCGATCTTGCCGTCGCGCGCCTTCTTGTTCAGGTTGACGCAATAGGTCTCGAGCGCCTCGCCCTTCTTCTTGGCGTCCTCGTTGCCCTTGGTCTCCGTCTCCTCGTCGACGCCGCGCACGGGTCGCGCCTCGGATACGCCCGGCCGCTTGGCAATGCCGTGGCTGATGTAATTGACCGCGTCGTAGCGCGTCATGTCCTGCTCCTGCAGGAAATACGCCGCATGACTTTCGCGTTCGGCGAAGATCGCGATCAGCACGTTGGCGCCGGTCACCTCTTCGCGACCGGACGACTGCACGTGGATCACCGCGCGCTGGATCACGCGCTGAAACCCGGCGGTCGGCTTGGCGTCGTCGGCACCATCCGTCACCAGGTTCTCGAATTCCGTTTCGAGATAGTTGACGAGGCTCGTACGGAGCTTGTCGAGATCGACGCTACAGGCGCGCATGACGGCGGCTGCATCGGAGTCGTCGATCAGAGAGAGCAAGAGATGCTCGAGCGTCGCGTATTGGTGATGACGCTCATTTGCGATCGCCAGCGCACGATGCAGGGATTGTTCAAGGCTTTGGGAAAAAGTCGGCATTCGCGTCCTCTATGGCCCCCACCATCATGGTCGTGATCGCCCGGTCAGGCAACAACAACCTTTGTCACATATAGTTATACAAGATCGCGGCGAAAGACCGGTTCCGCGACTCGGCGGCGACACACCTGCGGTATTTTCGATGCAAAACCCGTTCCGATTTAGGCGGAAGCGGCACCGGCGTAAAATTCCGTAGTTTGCCGGCCGAGGGCTTTCGCGCGGGGGGCCTCACGCGACGATCACACGCGACTCGCACGAGAGCGGGGTTCGACCAACGCGCCGTCGCAGGCGTCCTATTTCTTTTCCATCACGCATTGCAGCGGATGCTGGTGCTTGCGGGCGAAATCCATCACCTGCGTCACCTTGGTCTCGGCGATCTCGTAGGTGAACACGCCGCACTCGCCGATGCCGTGATGATGGACGTGGAGCATGATCTTGGTCGCGGCTTCGACATCCTTGTTGAAGAACTTCTCCAGCACGTGCACGACGAACTCCATCGGTGTGTAGTCGTCGTTCAGGATCAGCACACGGTACAGGTTCGGGCGCTTGGTCTTCGGCTTGACCTTGGTGATCACCGAGGTGTTCGGACCTGAAGGGTTGCCCGAACGGTTCTCGTCATTGCTCATGCGAGGAGCGTCGGCAGCGGCTGGCGCGGGCAGATCAATACTGAAAGTCAATTGCGGCATGGCACAGGCGTTCAAATTCCCCACGGAAGCGAATGGCGGCGACCGCGCAGCCCGCCCTTTGGGCCTTGCGCAGGCGCGCCGCTTTGTTGGATCGCCGCTCCCGATAATCCGGCCAAGCCGGATTGTTCGCCAGCAATATGGGCCCGCCTCAGGCTGGCCGCAAGCACGCGAAGGCTGGGCCGATGCGGCGGCGGCAGCCCGATTCCCGGTCCGGGCGATCCCCCTCAGGTTAATCAATCCGGACCGATTTGACAAAAAATTCCAGCTCTCGTGTTTAGAACGTGTTGACCAGGAACCCGGGTATTAACTGGCCTGCGACAGTTTTCCCGCGATGGCCCCGGATTTCTACGGTTCAATTTACCTGACGTTCAAAGGCATGCCCCGAAATCAGGCAAAGCACAGATTTCGGGGATCGTCATGTCTCGCCTGCCCCTCGTCAGCCGCCTTGGTCGACAACTCGCCCGCTTTGCAGCGGCCGAGCAAGGCAATATCGCCGTCATCTTCGCCATAGCGCTGGTCCCGGTGCTGGGTTTCGTCGGCGCCGCGGTGGATTACAGCCGCGTCGTCCAAGCCCGTACCTCGCTGCAGGTTGCGCTCGACTCGGCGGCGTTGATGGTTTCCAAGGACCTGACCAACGGCGTCATCTCGGAATCCCAGATCGAAGAGAAGACAAAGTCCTATTTCAGCGGCCTCTACACGGGCCGCACCGGCACGGTTTCGACCGCAGATATCCATGCCAGCTACACGCCGAAGGACTCCAGCGGAATCTCCAATATCGTGGTCACAGGATCGGGCACCATGCCTACCGATTTCATGAAGATCGCGGGGTTTCCGAAGTTAGGATACAACGTGAGCTCGACTGCGGCATGGGGAAACACCCGCATGCGGGTGGCGATGGTCCTGGATAATACGGGATCGATGGCCCAAAACGGCAAAATGGCGGCAATGCAAGCCGCGGCGAAGGACATGATCGACACCCTGTCGAACTACAACAAGCAGACGGGCGACGTTTACATTTCCATCATTCCATTCTCGAAGGACGTCAACGTCGGCACGACCAATGTAGGTGCGTCCTGGATCAACTGGACCGAATGGGAGGCCGAGCCTCCGATCCTGGTGAACAATAAGTCGAGCGCCTTCAATTCAGCGGTCGGCGGGTCGGATTGCCCCTTCACGAAGAGCACCCACGGCTTCACCTGCATGGACCGACCAGCGACCCTGCCCGGCGCCAAGGCTGCGCCGTACGGTAAGATACCGTCGACCGGCACGTACGCTGGATATATCTGTCCCAGCGTAGACAGCGGCAACAAGCGGGCAGGCAAAGCCGGCATCTACTACAATGGTTGCTACACCACCGCCACCGGGTCGGGCGCAAGCTGCGGATCGAGCACGAGTTGCACCTGCACAGGCAGCGGCTCGGGCAAGATCTGCCATCTCTGGCGCGGCGACGGCACGGCGGCGACGGCGGCGGCAGCGCCAGACCGCAGCACCTGGACCGGCTGTGTCAACGATCGCGATCAGGACTACGACACCAAGAACTCGGCCCCCGGCTCGGGCGGCGGGACCCCCTCGTCGCAGTTCTATGCTGAGCAATGGTCAGGCTGCCTGCCGGCCACCGTGTTTCCGATGAGCAACCAGTGGCAGACGCTCAAGGACCAGATCACGGCGATGGTACCGAGCGGCAATACCAACCAGGCCATTGGTCTTGCGTGGGGATGGCAATCTCTCAGCACGACCAATCCGCCGATCTCGGCGCCGAGCAAGGCCAGCAACTACGTCTACAAGGACTACATTGTGCTGCTGTCCGACGGCTTGAATACCCAGAACCGTTGGAGCACGAGCCAGTCCAGCATCGACGCCCGCCAGGCGATCCTCTGCCAGAACATCAAAGCCGACACGGCAAACCCGGTCACGATCTTCACGATCCAGGTCAACATCAACAATGCGGACGCGAAATCTCAGGTGCTGCAGGATTGCGCGACCAATGGGAACTTCCAGATGATCACGAGCGCCTCTCAGACCTCGGACGCGTTCAAGAATATCCTGACGCAGATTTCCAAGCTGCGCGTGGCGAGATAAGCCAAGCCCGCACCGCAAACGAAAAACCCGGCCAGTGTCAGGCTGTGTGGAAAGCCGGGCAAATCGGCTAGGATGGCCGCCTCGGGAACGGGGTGGCCATTTTCATGGGATACATAGCCGGCGAGGATCGGGATCA